>NZ_CP071462.1:2867619-3186243 GCF_017352155.2 Haloterrigena alkaliphila | reverse complement strand
CACGCGAGGGCGAAGCGTTCAACCCGCAGGACAACGAGCGCCTGCGCCGCGCCTTAGAGCGCAAACTCTGGGAGGACAAGAAGCACAACATCAACTTCTCCGCGCTGGTCAGCGCCAACGAGTTCGACGACGACGAGCGGTCGGCGTGGATCGACGCGCTGATGGAACAGGGCTACTCCGAGGCGGGCGCCAAGGAAGTGCTCGAGTTCGCCGGTGCGGAGGTCGCCAAGGCAGAGATGGACGACTAACATGACCGGCAACGACTACGTCACCGAGGCCGACCGCACGCTGGAGGAGACCTACGAGGAGCCGATGGGCCTCGCGGCGTACGTCGATCGGATCTTCGAGAACCCGACGATCGCGTCCCACGCCTCGAAGTACCTGCTCGAGGCGATCGAGGCCGCGGGCACCCGCACCGTAGTCGAGGAGGGCGAGGAGAAGGAGCGCTACCGGTTCTTCGACGACCCGCACAACGACGGCGAACACGCGATTCTGGGCAACACCGAGGTGCTCAACGGGTTCGTCGACGACCTCCGGTCGATCGCCGCGGGCCGGGCGAAAGACGAGAAGATCATCTGGTTCGAGGGGCCGACCGCGACGGGCAAGTCGGAACTCAAGCGCTGTCTGGTCAACGGGCTGCGCGAGTACTCCAAGACGCCCGAGGGCCGCCGGTACACGGTCGAGTGGAACGTCACGACGGCCGACTCCGGCGACCGCGGGCTGAGCTACGGCAGCGGCGACCCGACGGCGACGGACGATCAACACTGGTACGAGAGCCCCGTGCAGGCCCACCCGCTGTCGGTCTTCCCGCAGGAGGTTCGCGACGAGCTACTCGCGGACCTGAACGCCGAACTCGACGATCACGTCCCCGTGCAGGTCGACGCGGAACTCGATCCGTTCTCCCGCGAGGCCTACGAGTACCTCGAGGAGCGATACCGTCGGGAGGGCGAGGAGGAACTGTTCTCGGCGATCACCAACGGCGACCACCTCCGGGTGAAGAACTACGTCGTCGACGTCGGCCAGGGCGTCGGCGTCCTCCACTCGGAGGACGACGGGCCGCCGAAGGAGCGACTCGTCGGCTCCTGGATGCACGGCATGCTCCAGGAACTGGACTCGCGGGGGCGCAAGAACCCGCAGGCCTTCAGCTACGACGGCGTCCTCTCGCAGGGCAACGGCGTCCTCACCATCGTCGAGGACGCGGCCCAGCACGCCGACCTGCTCCAGAAACTGCTGAACGTCCCCGACGAGCAGTCCGTCAAGCTGGACAAGGGGATCGGGATGGACGTCGACACCCAGATGCTGATCATCTCGAACCCCGACCTCGAGGCCCAGCTCAACCAGCACTCGGATCGCAACGGCATGGACCCCCTGAAAGCGCTCAAGCGACGGCTCGACAAGCACCAGTTCGGCTACCTGACGAACCTCTCGCTCGAGTGCGAGCTGATCCGACGCGAACTGACCAACGAGACGGCCGTCTGGGAGGCCGAGAGCTACGACGAACTCGAGGACCGGATCCGCGAGGCGGTGACGGTGCTGGTCAAGGATCAGGACGGGGAGACCCGCGAGCGGGAGTTCGCCCCCCACGCCATCGAGGCGGCCGGACTGTACGCGGTCGTCACGCGACTCGACGAGGAGAACCTGCCAAACGGGCTCGACCTCGTCGACAAGGCCCTGATCTACGACCAGGGCTACCTGCAGGAGGGCGACAGTCGCCGCGAGAAGGAGGAGTTCGACTTCGACGGCGAGGCTCACGACGGCGAACACGGCGTGCCGGTCACCTACACGCGGGACACGCTCGCGGAACTCCTCCAGACCGACCGGGACCGCCACCACCCCGACCTGCCGGTCGAGAACGTCGTCATGCCCCGGGACGTGCTGAACGCGATGGCCGAGGGGATGGCCGAGGCGCCCGTCTTCTCGACGGGCGAACGCTCGGAGTTCGAGAACCGGATCGTGCCCGTGAAGAACTACCTCTTCGACCGCCAGGAGAGCGACGTCATCGAGGCGATCATGCACGACAAGCGCGTCGACGAGGAGACCGTCGCCGAGTACGTCGAACACGTCTACGCGTGGGAGACCGAGGAGCCGCTGTACAACGACCGCGGCGAGCGCGTCGAACCGGATCCGCTGAAGATGAAGCTGTTCGAGATCGAACACCTCGGCCGCTTCTCCGAGGCCGAGTACGAGGACAACCTCCCCCGCGAGAGCGTCCGCAACTTCCGCCGCGAGAAGGTGATTACCTCGCTGAACCGCCACGCCTGGGAGCACCGCGACGAGGACTTCTCGGTCGAGGACGTCGACCTCACCGCGATTCCGGTGATCAAGACCGTCCTCGAGAGCCACGACTGGGACGACGTCCAGCGGACCTTCGAGGACTTCGACCCGCGCCAGTGGGACGACCCGCCGAGCGGCACGGAGACGGCGGCGGTCAAGGAAGACACGATCGATACCATGGTCGATCTCTTCGGCTACTCGGCGGCGTCGGCCGAACTGACCAGCCGACACGTCATGGGACAGGTGAGCTACAGATGGGACTGAGAGACGACCTCGAACGATTCCGAGAAGTGGGCGAACAACGCCGCGAGGATTTGGCCGACTTCATCCAGTACGGCGATCTGAGCGGCGGCGGGAACGGCGACATCCAGATCCCGGTCAAGATCGTCTCGCTCCCGGAGTTCGAGTACGATCAGCGGGACAAGGGCGGCGTCGGCCAGGGGGAGGACGGCACGCCCCAGCCCGGCCAGCCGGTCGGCCAGCCCCAGCCCCAACCGGGTGACGACGACGGCGACGACGGCGAACCCGGCGAGGAGGGCGGCGACCACGAGTACTACGAGATGGACCCCGACGAGTTCGCCGAGGAACTCGACGAGGAACTCGGACTCGACCTCGATCCGAAGGGGAAGAAGGTCGTCGAGGAGAAGGAGGGACCCTTCACCGACCTCACCCGAACCGGCCCCAACAGCACGCTCGACTTCGAGCGGATGTTCAAGGAGGGGCTCAAGCGCAAGCTGGCGATGGACTTCGACGAGGAGTTCCTCCGCGAGTTGTGCAAGGTCGAGGGGATCACGCCCCGCGAGGTCTTCGAGTGGGCCCGCGGCGAGAGCCTGCCGGTCTCGATGGCCTGGATTCAGGAGGCCTACGGCGACGTTCCCGACGACGAGCGCGGGACGTGGGCCTCCATCGAGGAGGTCGAGGAAAACGTCGAGCGCGAGAGCGTCCAGCAGAAGATCCGCCGGGAGGGGATCGACCACGTCCCCTTCCGCCGGGAGGACGAGCGCTATCGCCATCCCGAGATCATCGAGGAGAAGGAGAAGAACGTCGTGGTCGTCAACATCCGCGACGTCTCCGGCTCGATGCGCGAGAAGAAGCGCGAACTCGTCGAGCGCACGTTCACCCCGCTGGACTGGTACCTGCAGGGCAAGTACGACAACGCCGAGTTCGTCTACATCGCCCACGACGCCGACGCCTGGGCGGTCGAGCGCGACGAGTTCTTCGGCATCCGCAGCGGCGGCGGGACGAAGATCTCGAGCGCCTACGACCTCGCGAACGAACTGCTCGAGGAGTACCCCTGGAGCGACTGGAATCGCTACGTCTTCGCGGCGGGCGACTCCGAGAACTCGAGCAACGACACGGAAGAGCGCGTCATCCCCATGATGGAGGAGATCGACGCCAACCTCCACGCCTACGTGGAGACCCAGCCCAGCGGCAACGCGATCAACGCCACCCACGCCGAGGAACTCGAGCGCCACTTCGGCACCGATTCCGACGACGTGGCGGTGGCCTACGTCAACAGCAAAGAGGACGTGACCGACGCGATCTACGAGATCCTCTCGACGGAGGGCGACGAGGATGAGTAACCTCGGTGGTTTTCATGAGTAAACGAAACTCCAACGCGGACCGATTCCGCAAACAGGCGATCGCCGGCGACCTCGAGGAACCGGTTTCGGAGGCCAGAAACCTGGCCGAGAAACTCGGCCTCGAGCCCTACCCGGTGAAGTACTGGATCATCGACTACGACGAGATGAACGAACTCATCGCCTACGGCGGGTTTCAGAGCCGATACCCCCACTGGCGGTGGGGGATGCAGTACGACCGCCAGCAGAAGCAGGGCCAGTACGGCGGCGGGAAGGCCTTCGAGATCGTCAACAACGACAATCCGGCCCACGCCTTCCTCCAGGAGTCGAACACGATCGCCGACCAGAAGGCGGTCATCACCCACGTCGAGGCCCACTCGGACTTCTTCGCGAACAACGAGTGGTTCGGCCTGTTCACCGGCGGGCGCGCCGACGAGGAACAGGTCAACGCCGCCGCGATGCTCGAGCGCCACGCGCGGGCGATCGACGAGTACATGTCCGATCCCGAGATCGACCGCGCGGCGGTCGAGAAGTGGATCGACCACTGCCTGAGCCTCGAGGACAACATCGACCAGCACCGGGTGTTCGAGCGCCGTCTCGACGTCGACGGCCCGCGCGACGACCTCGACGACGACATCGCCGAAAAGCTGGACGAACTCGGCCTCTCCGACGAAGTGAAAGGGGAGGTCTTCGACGAGGAGTGGCTCGAGAAACTCGAGGCCGAGGGCGAGGCCGTCACCTTCCCCGAGGAGCCCCAGAAGGACCTGCTCGCGTTCGTCCGCGAACACGGCAAGCAGTACGACGACGAGGCCGGCCGCGCGGTCGAGATGGCGGAGTGGCAACGCGACGTCCTCGACATGATGCGCGCGGAGGCGTACTACTTCGCCGCCCAGAAGATGACGAAGGTGATGAACGAGGGGTGGGCCGCCTACTGGGAGTCGGCGATGATGACCGACGAGGGGTTCGCCGGCGACGACGAGTTCCTCAACTACGCCGACCACATGGCGAAGGTGCTCGCCTCCGGAGGGCTCAACCCCTACAGCCTCGGCATGGAGCTCTGGGAGTACGTCGAGAACCGGACCAACCGCCGCGAGGTCCTCGAGCAACTGCTGCGCGTCGAGGGAATCTCCTGGCGCAACCTGATGGACGTCGTCGACTTCGAGTCGGTGCTCGAGACGCTCGCGCCGCCGGACCCGATCGCGACGATCACGCCTGAGACGCTCGAGGCGCTCGAGGAGGTGCCCGAGGAGTACGTCGACCGCGAGGCGCTCGAAGCCGCCCGCGAGGGCGAAATCGACGTCGAGAAATATCCGTGGAAAGTGCTGACCACCGAGGGGCTGGCGCGCCGGCACTACTCGCTGGTCAAGCGCCAGCACCGCGGGTTCCTGACCCGGGTGAGTCAGAACGACCTCGAGCAGATCGGTCGCTACCTCTTCGACGACGCGCGCTACGAGAGCGTCGAGGAGGCGCTGGTGGACGTCGACTTCACGGCGGGCTGGGATCGGATGTACGACATCCGCGAGAGCCACAACGACGTGACCTTCCTCGACGAGTTCCTCACCCAGGAGTTCATCACCGAGAACAACTACTTCACCTACGAACACTCGCAGGCGACCGGACAGTTCCACGTCGCCAGCGACGCCGCCGAGGACGTCAAGAAGAAGTTGCTGTTGCAGTTCACCAACTTCGGGAAACCGACGATCGCGGTCTACGACGGCAACTACAACAACGCCAACGAACTCCTGCTGGGCCACCAGTACAACGGCGTCATGCTCGACCTCGGGCAAGCCCGGGAGACGCTCAAGCGGATCTTCGAACTCTGGGGCCGGCCGGTGAACCTGCTGACGATCGTCAAGGAGATCGACGACCACGACATCGAGGTCGCGAAGCGGCGCAACCGCGAGCCGGAACCCGAGGAGCGCGGAAAGCTGATCCGGTACGACGGCGACCAGGTAACCGTCGAGGACGTCCCCTGGGAGGAGGTCGACCACCTCGCGGCCGACGACGTCGACTACGACACGAAACCCGACGAGTGGCTCGCCTGATACCGTTTTTCACTTCCGTTCCGCTTGCCTCCCCACTCGCAACGCTTTTGGTCGATCGCGCGTGCTCGTGATACTATGAATAGGGAAGGGGGCGACGCGGTCGGACAGCAACGCCCGGACGCTGCGTTCGACCTGCCGTCCGTCCTCGCACGACTCGACACGCGCGAGCCGGCCGAACAGCGGGCCGCCGTGGCAGCGATTCACGACGCCCTGACTGACCGCCCCGAGGCCTGTCTGCCGGCCGTTCCGAAACTGCGGGACCTCCTCGCACAGCCCGAGATCGACTTCCGCGAGAGGGTCGGCTACTGTCTGGCCGAACTCGCGACCGTCTCGCCGTCCGACGTCGCGCCGTCGACCGACGGGATCGTCTCCGTTATCGTCGACGACCCGGCGGCACCGGCGACGGACGAACTGCTCCGCTGTCTCGAGACGATCGCCGCCGAGCGACCGAGCGCGGTCGCCGACCACGTCGGTGCGATCGCGACCGTACTCGACAGCCGGCCGAGCCACGACCGGCGTGGCGTTCGCGTGCTCCGTGACATCGCGACGGACCGACCGGAGGCGATCGAACCGGCGGCGTCGGTACTCGTCGCGGCGCTCGAGTCCGACGATCCGGCGATTCGGGCCGACGCCTGCACCGCGCTCGGCCACGCGCGTCTCGAGGCGGCCGCCGATCGACTAGAGGGGCTGGCCCACCGAGATCCGGAGCCGACCGTCCGCGAACGGGCCGACTGGGCGCTCGGGCGCCTGCAGTGAGCGAGCGCACGGGGTCCCGCTGTCCTCGTGACCGTAACGTAGTGGTAGCTGGTCGGCGTCTGGTCGGGTATGAGCCAGTCGGCGTTCACGATCGAGACGGACGCCCGGCTGACGACCGTCGACGTAACCGACCGAATCGCCGCTGCGGTTCCCGACGACCTCGAGTCGGGGACGGCGACGGCGTCCTGCTGAGCCTGCGAAGCAGGGCTCGTCGAGCCGTTCTCGACGGTGTTCGTCGAACACACGACGGCCGGTCTGATCGTCCAGGAGAACGAATCCCGGTTGCGCGGCGATCTCGAGTCGTTCCTGCGCGATCTTGTCCCCGACGAGGGCCACGTCCACGACCAGTTAGATGACAATGCGGACTCGCACCTCCGGGCGACGCTGCTCGGGCCGGACGTGACGGTTCCCGTCGCCGACGGCGAACTCGCGCTCGGGACGTGGCAGTCGGTGTTTTGCGGTTACACCGCAAAGCGCGTTGAGCTTCGCTCAACGCTGCTGTTCGTCGAGTGCGACGGCCCGCGCACGCGGACGGTGAGCGTCACGACCGTCGGCGAGTGAGGAACGGCTCAGATCCGGATCGGCCGATCGGCCGAGACCGCGTCGACGCCTCGCAACTCGAGGAGCTCCGCCGTCGCGCGTCGCTCGAGCGGCTACGCGTGGACCTCGAGGCCGACGGATTTCGCCCGAGGGACCAGCCGCGTCGTCAGGCAGCGCGCGTAGTTCCCGCCGACGACGTCGCAGCCGAGTTCGACGGCGGTCGTCACCGGCGTCTCGAGGTGGCGGCTGATCAGCAGCCCCGTCGGCTGATCGGGGTCGAGCTCACGGATCGCTCGCAGTTCGGACACCAGAAAAGAAGTCGTGACCACACGGTTCGGAACGCCCGCGAGCGCGTCGAGGACGTCCGCCGCGATTCCGCGGGTTTTCAGTTCGAGGTTCACCTCGACCGTCGGCGGGAGCGCCTCGAGTGCTGCCTCGAGCGTCGGGATCCGTTCGCCGGAGTCGAGGACGGTGTAGCGCTGGAGTTCCGCGAGCATCCTGTCGGCGACGGCACCCGTACCGCCGGTCACCCGGTCGAGCGTCTCGTCGTGGACGGCGACGAGTTCGCCCGACCCGCAGCGCCGGACGTCGAACTCGACGGCGTCGGCGACCGCCGCGGCCGATCGGATCGCCGCGATCGTGTTCTCGGGGGCCGTAGCGGCGAATCCGCGGTGGGCGATCAGGCGCATTCGACGATACCGAGGGCCTCGACCGGCTTGAGTGGACCGCACGCGGGCACCGTCGGCCGCTCCATCGAGACGTTCGCGGAACAGTATCGAATTCCGGACCCTCCAATGTCCCGCCGCAGGCGGCCGGTTTTCGCTCGGCGATGTCCGCCACTCCCAAATATTTTAGTAAGTATCGTTATGCGGTTCGCTTAGCTATACGTTATCGATCACAGTTTCGAATGCATTCCAGAGATGGCCGGTCGGTCGACGGCTGGTGGTGACCGATTCGTGACCGAACGCGCCGAGGGTCCGGTGGAGATACTCCTGGTCGAAGACAACCCGGGTGACGTGCGACTCACCCAGGAGGCGTTCAAGGAACTCCCGACCGAGACGCGGATCAGCGTCGCCACCGACGGCGACGAGGCGCTGGAGGCGCTCTCGGAGCGCCGAGAGCGCGGCGAGCGCCTGCCGGATCTCGTCCTCCTCGATCTGAACCTGCCGCGGTTAAGCGGCCTCGAGTTCCTCGAGGCGATCAAGGAGCGACCGGCGCTCGCACGGACCCCCGTGCTCATCCTCACGAGTTCGGAGGCCACCGAGGACGTCCTCGAGAGCTACGAACTCGCCGCCAACGCCTACCTCACCAAGCCGACCGACCCCGACGAGTACGCGGCGATGGTCGAATCGGTCGCGGACTTCTGGTTCCAGCGAGTCGCCTTGCCCCCGATGCCGTCGTGACGGCACCGATCGCGCCCGATTCGAACCGTTCTCCGGGAAACACCTAGCTATTACTGTCAGGACAGCCACACGGTAGCGTATGTCACCGACGACCGAGTACGCGGTCGACTTCGACGGTACCGTCGCCGTGATCACCGGCGCCAGCGGGGCGCTCGGCAGCGCCGCCGTCGAGCGATTCAGGGACGCGGGCGCGACGGTCTGTGCCGTCGACGTCGTCGCGCCGGACGACGAGGACAGTCTGCTCGAACCCGACTCCGAGACTCACTTCTACGAGGCCGATCTGACCGACGAGGGCGACGTGGAGCGGCTGGTTTCGGCTATCGTCGACGATCACGGGCGGCTCGACCACCTGCTGAATATCGCCGGGACGTGGCGCGGCGGCGATCCGATCCAAGAGACCGACCTTGAGGAGTTCGAGATGCTCGTCGACGTCAACCTCAGGACGGCGTTTCTGGCCTCGAAACACGCGTTACCCCACTTGCAGGAGAGCGAGGGCTCGATCGTGAGCGTGAGCGCGCGCTCGTCGCTCGAGGGCGGCGAGGGCGACGGCCCCTACCGGATCGCGAAGGCCGGCATTCGGCTACTGACCGAGACGGTGGCCGAGGAGAACCTGGGAACCGTGCGGGCCAACTGCGTGATGCCGAGCGTGATCGACACGCCGATGAACCGCGAGCTGATGCCCGACGCGGATCACGAGACGTGGGTCGATCCGGCCGAGATCGCCGACGTGATGGCCGTCCTCTGTAGCGACGCCACGGCGGTGACCAGCGGCGCGGCCGTGCCAGTCTACGGCGAGGCCTGACAGTTACTCGTCGAACGTCGAAAAATAGGAACGGCGTTCGAATCCTAGAGGTTCGCGTTCAGCCAGTCGGCGAAGCCGCCGGTCAGGAATCCGAAGTAGTCCCACGCGTTCAGCGCGACCAGAACGATCAGTGCGAGGACGACCGGAATCCGGATGAACCAGAGCCACGCGACGCCCAGCGATCCGACGTCCTTGATCCCCTTGCTGACCTCCTCGATCGCGAGATCCGGGATGATCCACCCGACGAAGATCGACAGCAGTAGGCCACCGAGCATGAGCAAGATGCTGTTCGCGAAGCCGTCGTAGAGATCGATGAAGATGAGGTCGAGGGCGGCCGGAACCCCGACGACGAACATGGCGACGCCCAGCGCGACCGTCGCGGGAACGCGGCCGACGCCGCGCTCATCGATCATGTAGGAGACGACGACTTCCATGATACTGATCGCGCTCGAGAGCGCTGCGATGGCGACGGTACCGAAGAAGATCGCGCCGAGGATACCGCCGAGCGGTAGTTCGGCGAACGCCGCGGCGAGACTCACGAAGATCAGCGCCGGACCGGACGCACCGGGCTCGATCCCCGCAGCGAACAGGATCGGGAACGCGATGAGCCCGGCGAGGAAGGCGATGAAGGTGTCGAGACCGGCGATGATGCCTGCGTCCTCCGCGAGGTTCCGATCCTCACCGAGGTAGGAGGCGTACGTGATCATCACGCCCATCCCGAGCGACAGCGTGAAGAACGCCTGTGCGGCGGCCGCCGGAAGGATCGTCGTCCACTGAGACGTAATCGTACTGAGTTCCGGCGAGAGGTAGTACGCGTAGGCGTCACCGGCGCCCTCGAGCGTGAACGCGTAGACGGCGAGTCCGATCGAGATGGCGATGATGGCCGGAACCATCACCTTGACCGAGAGTTCGATCCCCCGCTCGATGCCGAGGGCGACGATCGCGATGACCGCCGCCATGAAGATCGCGTGCAGGAGGACGGCGTCGAGACCGGTCGCGACCTCGCCGAACTGTGCGGGCGCGCCGTCGGCGGTGTATTGACCCTGCAATCCAAGGAGAACGTAGCGGAGCGTCCAGCCTGCGACGACGCTGTAGTAGGAGAGGATGACGAAGCCGGCGGTGACGAAGACCCAGCCGATTTTCGTCCACGCGCCGCTGCCGAGTCGTTTCAGTGCACCCACGGGATTCCGTTCCGTGTTTCGACCGACGACGAACTCGACGAGAATGACCGGGAAACCGATCATGACGATCAACAGGAGATAGATGAAGAGGAACGCCGCTCCCCCTTGCTCCCCAACTTGATACGGAAACCGCCAGATGTTTCCTAATCCGACTGCGCTCCCGACTGCAGCCAGAATGAAGCCTGCTCTCGTTGCCCATGTTTCGCGTTGTACCATGCCGATTGGATTGATAGAGCCACCACATATAACTTTTCGTGATTTCTCTAGATGATGCCTGTGGCCCGAGACCGGTCGAGACTCCCGTTTTAGATCGAATATGATGTGGATAAATCACTCAGGTGATATTACGGTTGGAAACTCCGTCGACGGCGGTTGACCGAGGACGCGTATCTCTTTCGACCGGTGATAAACCGTGAAGGAATTACGGAATCCTTTTCCTGTTGGTCATCACAGAACGTCGTATGATACCGACAGGGGTGTTCCCAGCATGACGATGGAGGATCGCATCGACGAACTGCAGGAACTCCGCACGGAAGCCGAGAAGGGCGGCGGCGAGGAGCGCATCGAGAAGCAACACGACAAGGGGAAGATGACCGCCCGCGAGCGGATCGACTACTTCCTCGACGAGGGAACCTTCACGGAGTTCGATCAGCTTCGAACCCACCAGACGAGCCAGTTCGGGATGGAGGAGAAGAAGATCCCTGGCGACGGCGTCGTCACGGGGTACGGCGAGGTCAACGGGCGGACCACCTTCGTCTTCGCCCACGATTTCACCGTCTTCGGCGGTTCGCTCGGCGAGGTCTTCGCCGAGAAGATCTGCAAGGTCATGGATATGGCGATGGAGGTGGGGGCCCCGGTCGTCGGACTCAACGACTCCGCGGGCGCCCGCATTCAGGAGGGGGTCAAGAGCCTCGCCGGCTTCACCGAAATTTTCCGCCGGAATCAGGAGGCCAGCGGCGTGATCCCCCAGATCTCCTCGATCATGGGTCCCTGCGCCGGCGGCGCGGTCTACTCGCCGTCGATCACGGACTTCATCTTCATGGTCAAGGACACGAGCCACATGTACATCACCGGCCCCGGCGTCACCAAGACCGTCACCGGTGAGGAGGTCACTCACGAGGAACTCGGCGGCGCGATGACCCACGCTGGCAAGACCGGCGTCGCCCAGTTCGCCTGCGAGAGCGAAGAACAGGCCCTCGACGACATCAAACGCCTGCTCTCGTACCTCCCGCAGAACAACGTGGAGGACCCGCCGCGCGTCGAGCCCTGGGACGACCCCGACCGGCGCGACGAGGAACTCAAGTCGATCGTGCCGCCGAGTCCGCAGAAGCCCTACGACATGACCGACGTCATCGACAGCGTCGTCGACGAGGGCTCGTTCTTCGAGGTGGCGGACAACTTCGCCAAGGAGATCGTCGTCGGGTTCGGCCGTCTCGACGGCCGCTCGGTCGGCCTCGTCGCCAACCAGCCGCGGGTCAACGCCGGCACGCTCACCGTCGACTCCTCGATGAAGGGGTCCCGATTCATCCGGTTCTGTGACTCCTTCAACATCCCCATCGTCACGTTCGTCGACGTTCCCGGCTACATGCCCGGAACCGATCAGGAACACCGCGGCATCATCCGCCACGGCGCGAAACTCCTCTACGCGTACTCGGAGGCGACCGTTCCCCTGCTCACCGTCATCACTCGGAAGGCCTACGGCGGAGCCTACTGCGTCATGGCCTCGAAGAACCTCGGCGCCGACGTCAACTACGCGTGGCCGACCGCCGAGATCGCCGTCATGGGCCCGCAGGGCGCGGTCAACATCCTCTACCGCGAGGAACTCGCGGAGGCCGACGACCCCGACGAACTCCGCGACGAACTCATCGAGGAGTACCGCGAGGAGTTCGCCAACCCGTACACTGCAACGGACAAGGGCTTCCTCGACGACGTCATCGTTCCGACGGAGACGCGCCCGCGGCTGATCGACGACCTCGAGATGCTCCAGACGAAACGCGAGCAAAACCCCGACAAGAAACACGGCAACATCCCGCTGTAAGCGATGACCACCCACCAACAGTCGAACGTCGAACTCGACGGTGCTCGCGAGGACCCCGTCGGCGCCGAACCGGGGGACGCGAGCGACGGCGAGGCGGGAGCGGCGCTCGAGGCCGGGTTGCCGGCGGACGTCGAACTCGAGTTACCCGACGACGCGACCGAGGACGAAGCCGCGGCGATCGCGGCAGCTATCGGCGCGCACCTCCACGATCAGGCGCTCGCGGCGGCAGCGGCCGCCGCGGCCGGGGAGGAGGAGACGTGGGACGAGAAGCGCTGGTCGTTCGCGGGCCGGATCCGCGCCCAGCAACACCGGACCGTCCGCGTCCCCCGATCGGCACCGATCAACCCGTGGTCGGCCGCAGGGCGAACGGATCGGTTCTGACGACGGCCGGTACGTCATGTCCCGATACGGTCTCGTTTTCGGCTGAATCGCTTCGATACGGCGTGTCCGCTCGCCTGAATGAATGCGCTTAAGAGACCCCACACACAACCCCCGGACATGACCACGGAAACCGAGTCGACGACGGATATGGGTGTTGGACTGGCGCTCGCGCTCGGCGCGGTCGCGACGATCGGCGCGCTGGCGATGTTCGTCGGCGCGCCGGAGATAACGGCCGCCTGGGGCTTCGCCGCGGCGATGCTGTTTGCGTCGCTGGCGGTCGTCGGGATCCACCTCTACTGGCATTGACTCCTTCGAGACCGTCGTCGCGCCCGCGATCGGCCCGGGGCGGCGGTTAAAAGTTAAGAGCGACGCGACCCAACGATCACCTACGGACGATGACCGACTACTCCGACGAAGAGCAGCGAATTCTCTCGTACCTCCGTGAGAGCGCCGCCCGCGGCGAGCAGTACTTCCGATCGAAGAACATCGCGGACGCGATCGGACTGTCGTCGAAACAGGTCGGTGCTCGACTGCCCCATCTGGCGGAAAAATCGGACGACGTCGACATCGAGAAGTGGGGCCGCGCCCGCTCGACCACCTGGAAAGTCACCCTGAGTTGAGGCCCGCTTTCGGTCGGCGGAAAGCCGGTCCCGGGCCGGTCCACGGTCTTTTTATTACAGACTCTCGGAAGTAGGGGTATGACCGTACGCGTCGACAGGTCGTTCGAACTGTCGGCACCCGCAGAACGCGTCTGGGAGTTCATCGCCGATCCGGAGAACCGCGCCCGGGCGATCAGCGTCGTCGAAGAGTACACCGTCGACGACCCGGAGGGCCGGCACGTGACCTGGCACGTCTCGCTCCCGATCCCGCTCGTGCGCCGTACTATCGCGGTGAAAACGGAAGACGTTACGCGTAGGGCGCCGGAGTACGTCAAGTTCGTCGGAAAATCGAAGGTGCTGGACGTCACCGGGGAACACGAGATCGTCGAGACCGAGGACGGGACCCGCCTCGAGAACCACTTCGTCGTCGACGGCAAACTGCCGGGCGTCGAGAAGTTCTTCAAACGCAACCTCGATGGCGAACTCGAGAACCTTCGGCGCGCCCTCGAGCGCGATCTCCGCTCGACCCAATCGGAGGAGCGATGAGCGCGACGACGGACGACACGCTTCGCGTCGCACTCGCCCAAATCGAGGTCGAATCCGGCGAGGTCGACGCGAACGTCGAACGAGCGCTCGAGGCCGTCTCGCGGGCCGCCGCGCGCGGTGCGGCGCTGGTCGCGCTGCCGGAACTGTTCAACGTGGGCTACTTCGCGTTCGACAGCTACGGCCGACTGGCCGAACCGTTCGAGGGGGAGACGTTCACCCGGCTCCGGGAGGCGGCGGCGGATCACGGTATCGCCGTCCTCGCGGGGACCATCGTCGAGGATCTGGGGGCCACCGAGAGCGTCGAGACGCCGGCCGAGGAGGGGCTGGCCAACACCGCCGCGCTGTTCGACGCGAACGGCGAGTTGCAACTGTTCTATCGGAAACACCACCTCTTCGGCTACCAGTCCGCCGAGTCGGAACTGCTCGTCCCCGGCGAGCGGATCGAGACGGCTACCGTCGCCGGCGTCACCGTCGGGACGACGACCTGCTACGACCTTCGCTTCCCCGAACTGTACCGGCGGCTGATCGACGCGGGCGCGGAGTTGCTCCTCGTCCCGAGCGCGTGGCCCTACCCGCGCATCGAACACTGGAAGACCATTTCTCGCGCCCGCGCTATCGAAAACCAGTGTTTCGTCGCGACGATCAACGGTTCCGGCCACTTCCCGGCGGAGGACGCGACGCTCCTGGGACGGTCGACCGTCTACGATCCGTGGGGGACGACGCTGGCCTCGAGCGGCGACGAGCCGACGCTGGTCGTCGCGGACCTCGATCTCGGCGCGGTCGGCCGCGTTCGCGAGGAGTTCCCGGCGCTGCGGGATCGCCGACTCTGAGGGTCGGCAACCGCTGACTTTTTACCCCGTCACATCTTTCGTTGGGATGCCGGTTTACGACGCTTTTCACGTCACGACCGGCAACTGCGCGTCGCTCCGGCCCGTCGCACCGCTCGTTTCCCGGGAACGAGCACCTCGCGCCCACGTCCTCGTCTCCACCTTTCGTCCACGTCCCTTTCGGAATCGAACGTACGTCCCCCGAAGCGTCGGCTGTCGGCTTCACGCGTTCCGTCTGTCGCCTCCCCGTACTCCGTCCCCGGGCTCCGTACTCTCGTCAGGAGGCGACCCGTTGCGAAAAAGTAAGGTAGTGGGTTCTCGTCTGTGTTAATCAGGAATGTTCAGGAAGGTTCTCGTGGCGAACCGAGGAGAGATCGCCGTTCGAGTAATGCGCGCGTGCGAGGAGTTGAACATCGGAACCGTCGCCATCTATTCGGAGGCCGACAAGGATTCGGGACACGTCCGCTACGCCGACGAGGCGTACAACGTGGGGCCCGCCCGCGCGGCGGACTCCTACCTCGATCACGAGGCCGTCATCGAGGCCGCCCGCAAGGCCGACGCCGACGCCATCCACCCCGGCTACGGCTTCCTCGCGGAGAACGCGGAGTTCGCGGGCAAGGTCGAGGACGCCGACGGGATCACGTGGATCGGCCCCTCGGCCCAGGCCATGGAATCGCTCGGCGAGAAGACCAAAGCCCGGAAGATCATGAGCGAAGCCGACGTGCCGATCGTCCCCGGGACCACCGACCCCGTCACCGACCCCGAGGAGGTCAAGGAGTTCGGCGAGGAACACGGCTACCCGATCGCCATCAAGGCCGAGGGTGGCGGCGGCGGCCGCGGGATGAAGGTCGTCCGCTCGGAAGACGAGGTCGAGGACCAACTCGAGAGCGCGAAGCGCGAAGGCGAGGCCTACTTCGACAACGACTCGGTCTACCTCGAGCGCTACCTCCAGAAACCGCGCCACATCGAGGTGCAGATCGTGGCCGACCAGCACGGCAACGTGCGTCACCTCGGCGAGCGCGACTGCTCGCTCCAGCGCCGCCACCAGAAGGTCATCGAGGAGGGCCCCTCCGCGGCCCTGACGGACGAACTCCGGGAGAAGATCGGCGAGTCCGCCCGTCGGGGCGTCGCCGCCGCCGACTACACCAACGCCGGCACCGTCGAGTTCCTCGTCGAAGAGGAGGACCGCGAGGCGGGCGAACTGCTCGGTCCCGACGCGAACTTCTACTTCCTCGAGGTCAACACGCGGATCCAGGTCGAGCACACCGTCACCGAGGAGATTACTGGGTACGACATCGTCAAACGCCAGATCCGGATCGCCGCAGGCGAGGAACTGGACTTCGAGCAGGACGAGGTCACCTTCGACGGCCACGCGATGGAGTTCCGTATCAACGCCGAGAACGCGGCCAACGACTTCGCGCCGGCGACCGGCGGCCAGTTAGAGACCTACGACCCGCCGGGCGGGATCGGCGTTCGGATGGACGACGCGCTCCGGCAGGGCGACGACCTCGTCACCGACTACGACTCGATGATCGCCAAACTGGTCGTCTGGGGCGAGGACCGCGACGAGTGCATCGAGCGCTCGCTGCGGGCCCTGCGGGAGTACCAGATCGAGGGCATTCCGACGATCATCCCGTTCCACCGGCTGATGCTCACCGACGAGACGTTCGTCGAGAGCACGCACACGACGAAGTACCTCGACGAGGAGATGGAACAGAGTCGCATCGAGGACGCCCAGGAGCAGTGGGGCGGCGACACCGGCGACGGCGGGAGCGACGACGAGGAGAGCGTCGAGCGCGAGTTCACCGTCGAGGTCAACGGGAAGCGCTTCGAGGTCGAACTCGAGGAACACGGCGCGCCCGCGATTCCGGCCGGCGACGTCGACGTCGGCGGCGGACAGGCCGAACGGCCCCAGCCCGCCGGCGGAGAGAGCGGCGGGAGCGATCTCGAGGGCAGCGGCGAGACCGTCGACGCCGAGATGCAGGGGACTATCCTCGACATCGAGGTCGAAGTCGGCGACGAGGTCGCCGCCGGCGACGTGCTGGTCGTCCTCGAGGCGATGAAGATGGAGAACGATATCGTCGCCTCGAAGGGCGGCACCGTCACCGAGATCCCCATCGAGGAAGACCAGAGCGTCGACATGGGCGACACGCTGGTCGTCCTCGAGTAACCGGGACGATCGCCGCGTCGGTTTTTTCGGGTGACGACATCGTCGAGCCGTAGGTCTCGAGTCCTCGACCGACCCCATCGACGACGACCGACGGCGTCGCTGAACATGTGCTGGCGAACCGTCAAGTGGTGGCCCTCGAAACGGCCACTGCACGCGGCCCGAGCGATTCCGGCTCCGGCTCCTGCGACGGGTCCGCGTGACCGAATCGGCGACTGGACGGTCAGTGCGTCGGTGCAGTTTCGCCGGGTGACGCCGGGTGCGGAGCCACGCGGGTTCGGGGTGGTGCCCGAACCCGTTGGACTTTGGTCAGTCATTGGGGCTCCGCACCCGCGCGATCCGGTTCGATTCTCGAGTCCGTTACAGACGAACGCAGCCGATCAGTCGGCCGACGCGAACTCGTTGCCGTCCCACGGCAGCGGACCGTCGTATCCCTCGGGCACGTACGGACAGAGCGGGTCGCTCGCGAAGGGATCGCCCGTCGTCGCGAACGCGCGCGAGCGACTGCCGCCACAGAGGTTCCGGTACTCGCAGGCGCCACACTTCCCGGTGAGTTCGTCGCGGTCGCGCAGCGACCGGAACAGTTCCGAATCGCGGTAAATCTCGTGGATCGGCCGGTCGCGGACGTTCCCGGCGGACTCCGGCAGGAATCCGGAGGGGAAGACCTCGCCGGTGTGACTCACGAAGGCGAAGCCGTCGCCGGCGACGATGCCGCCGCGGCGCTTGATTCCCGGGTTCTCCTCGCCGCCGCTGGCATCGCGGGTGCCGTCCGCACTCTCTTCCTGCTCTCGCCGCCGACGCTGCATCGAGACCCGCCGGTAGTGGGGCGCCTCGGTCGTCTTGACGCCGAACGGCTCCTCGTCGCTGACCTCGTCGAGCCAGGCCATCACGGCGTCGGCCTCGTCCGGTTCGATCGGCTCGAGGATGCGCCCGCGGCCGACGGGCACGAGGAAGAAGACGCTCCACATGACGGCGCCGATCTCCCGGAGGAGGTCCCGAATTTCGGGCAGTTCGTCCACCGTCTCCCGACAGACGGTGGTGTTGACCTGCACGGGGAGGCCGGCCGCCCTCGCGTCGTCGACCGCGCGGATCGTCTCCTCGAAGCTCCCCGTCTCGCCGCGAAAGTCGTCGTGACGTTCCGGCGAGGCGCCGTCGATGCTGACGGCCATCCGTTTGAGGCCGGCGTCGGCCATCGCTTGAATCCGATCCGCGGTCAGCGACCCCGTCCCGCTGGGAGTGATCGTCATCCGCAGCCCCAGATCGTCGCCGTAGGCGATCAGCTCCTCCACGTCGTCGCGGACGAGGGGGTCGCCCCCCGAGAGGACGACCAGCTGGCCGTCGCCGAATTCGGCGGCGTCCTCGAGCAGTTGTTTCCCCGCCGCGGTCGAGAGCTCGTCGGGGTGGCGATTCGGCTGGGCGTCGGCCCGACAGTGATCGCAGGCGAGCCCGCAGGCCTGCGTGAGTTCCCAGATGAGGACCAGCGGCCGATCTGACGTATCGAGAGTACCGGGACGCATTGTCGGCAGTCGGTCGCCAGCGGTCGAAAACCTCCCCGTCGTTCCCGCACGGCGGGAACACCGGGCGAACCAGTTCGGACGGTCGCGGCGGTCGTTCCGAGAGATGTACATTGAAACCGTCGACCGCCGCCTAGTTGCGGAGACCGACCGCTCACAGAAACGAACGGGATCGAGTACTCGCGAACCGAGCTCACTCAGAACCGTGTGCGGGACCGATCACTCGCGGACGTGAACGCGCGTCACGTGGCCGCCACAGCCACACTGATCGACGTACTCGAGGTCGACCCCCTCGAACGTCGCCTCGAGGTGCTCCCAGAGGTACGTCTCCGGGTGGTCGTGGTCGCGGTGGGTGACGAGGTTGACGTGCGTGCCGTCGGCGGTCGCCTCGACCGCGTCCATCGCCTGCGAGACGACCAGCTCCCGGTCGGCGGCGTGGTGGGGCTTCTCGAGGTTCGCCGACCACGAGACGTCGTGATCGCGGCGAGTGACGGGCTCGACACCGGGGTCGGAACGGCTGTTACTCATACGCGATAGTCGGGCTCGAGCGGCCATAAGGGGTGGGACGAATCCGTTCGGCCGGCCGGTCGGTCTGCTCCGTCGTCGCCGCGTTCGTCGTCGCGGTGATCAGGGGGCGAACAGGAACGGATACAGCAGCGCGATCGGCGGCGTCGCCAGTGGGACGAGTACCGATCCGTGATCAACAACAGAACATGAACGGGTAGATGAGGGCGACGCGGTCGCCGTCCTCGAGTTCCGTCTCGAATCCGTCGAAGTGCCCGTTGAACCGGCCGTTGATGCAGACGCGGGCGTACGGCCGCGTCTGGTTGCCCTCGGGGTTCTTCCGCCAGGTGCCGGGGAGGTCGTCCGGGACGGGCGCCCAGCCGCGGGCGGTCGCGTCCGCTTCGGTCTCCGCGATCAGCATCTCCTCGACGTCGTACTCCTCGAAGAACGCCTCGAGGAAGTCCCTGAGTCGGTTCCCCTCGAAGGCGTACTCGAGTTCGTAGGTCTCGACGGCGTCGCGGACGTGGCCCGTACAGCGCACCGTGACGGTCGTCTCCGTCTCCGTTCGTCGTCCGTCGGTTTCTCCTCGGCTTCGCCCAGTCGTTTCGGCGGTCATACTCGAGTCGACGTCCTCGAGCGGCGAACGTCCGACCCCGAACCTGTTCGGCCACAGCGAGACGGCGCTGGCGGTCCCAGCTAGCGACATGAACCGGATACCGGGCGCTATTCGAACGGACCAGCAACCGCCGATGGCGATTCCGCTGGGCCACTTCGTGGTGGGCCTGGCCTTCCTCGTCGTCGGCGCCGTCGGCGGGACCGCGATGACCGCGACGACGCTGCCGGGGCTGGCGAGCCTCGCGCACGTCCACGTGCTCCTCGTCGGCTGGATCGCGATCACGATCATGGGGGCGATGACGCAGTTCGTCCCGGTCTGGTCGGGCGTGTCGATTCACTCGCGGCGGCTCGCGGTCGCCCAGCTCCTGCTCGTCGCGGCGGGATTGGCCGGGTTCGCGACCGCGTTGCTCGCCGGCGCGATGTCGGTGCTCCCCCTCGCCGGCGCGGCGATTCTGCTTGGGATCTGGACGTTCGTCTACAACGTCGGCCGAACGCTGGTCCGGGCCCGGCCGCTGGACCTGACGGAACGACACTTCGCGTTCGCGCTCGCCGCGTTCGCGCTCCTCGTGCCGCTGGGCTTCCTGCTGGCCCTCGACTTCTCGACGGACGTCTTCGGCGCGATCGACGCGACGCGAGGCGACGTCCTGCTCGTCCACGCCACGGTGGCGCTCTACGGCGGCGTCCTCGCGACGGTCGTCGGCGCGCTCGCCCAACTCGTATTGATGTTCACCCAGACGGATCGCACGGCGCTCGACGAGCGACTCCTCGTTCTCGAGCAACTGTGCTTTCCGGCCGGTGTAGCCGTCCTCGTCGCGGGCCGGGGGCTGGGCTCGACGCCGGTTACCCGTGTCGGCGGCCTCGCCGTCCTCCTCGGTCTCGCCGCGTTCACCGTCGTCCTGGCCCGGCAACTCGCCCGCGCGACGGTCGACCGGTCGCCGATGACCGACCGCTACTGGGTCGTCGCCGCGTCGCTGTGGGCCTGGCTCGCGCTGACCGCCTCGGCCTGGTGGCTCGAGCCGGCCGGCTACGCGACGCTGTTCGGTCACCCCGACGCGAACGCGGTGTTGCTCTACGGCGTCTTCGGGTTCGTCGTCGTCGGCTCGCTGTACCACATCGTCCCCTTCATCGTCTGGCACGAGCGCTACAGCGATCGGCTCGGCTTCGAACGGGTGCCGATGATCGACGACCTCTACGACGACCGCCTCGAGCGCGCCGATTTCGCCCTGATGCTCGTCGGCTACCTCGGGCTGGCCGCCGGCCCGCTGTTCGACCTGCCGGCGGTCGTAACGACCGTCAGCACCGCGGTCCTGGCGCTCGGGCTCTGTCTGTTCGTCCTGAACGTGCTCCTGACGATCCGCCGGCACGGCTCGAACGGAATCGCTGGGGTCCTGACGGGGCTCCTCGAGTCGGACGACGATGCATCGGCGGACGCCGCGGAGCCCGACGTCGGCGTCTTGCCGGATCGGTAACGGACGACATCCGTTCCTCACGGCCGTGTCGCTACTCGTCGGGGCCGACCTCGACCTCCGGTTCGTAGCGCTGTGATTCGATCGTCCCCGCGACGTGCTCGCCGTACTCGGCGGCCGTCAGCTCACCGTGGTTGTACTCCACGGCCCACGGCGTCTCGACCGCCGCCGAGCCGTACGATGCCGGCGCGTCGTCGAGGATCGTTGCGCTCAGTGCGGCGGCCTCGTATCCGCCGTCGATCAGCGCCGCGTAGCCGCCCGCGAGCAGGCCGACGTCGTGGAGGTCTCCCTCGTCGTCACGGTCCGTGTTGACGTACGCGATGGTCAGCACGTCTCGCTCGCGTTCGGCCGATTCGACCGCCAGTTCGTACTCCTCGAGCCGCGAGACGAGTTCCTCGAGGTCGGCGATGTCGGCGTCCGTCAGTTCGTGAATCCGCTCCTCGAGGATCTCGATCCGCTCCCGAACGGGGAGCGCGGGTACCAGTTCCGACACCGGCCACTTCGTGTTCTTCGGGAACTCCGCCCCCATCTCCTCGATACAGCCGGCGAGACCGACGGTGGCGGCGACCGCGCCCGCCTGCAGGAGGCGCCGCCGGGTCGTCCGATCAGACGTCTCCGACGCTGACCGCTTCATACGCGTCCCTCGTCGCCCCGCGCCAAAGGGATTCGTTCGGCAAACGCCGGCACCGGGCTAAAGGACCAATTTGTCGTAGCAACCACCACGACCGCCCCCAATGGCACTCGAGCTGTACAACGTCGGCCTGGTCGTCGTCGGAATCGCGCTGTTCGGCATCGCGGTACTCCCCCGGTTCGTCTCCGATCGCGCGATCTCGATGCCGATCTTCTTCGTCGGGTTCGGCATGCTCGCCTTCGGGCTGCCGATCGGACTCCCGCCGCCGGATCCCCTCGAGCAGGGGACGACGACCGAACACCTCGCGGAACTGGGCGTGATCATCGCCCTGATGGGGGTCGGGCTGAAGATCGACCGCGTTCCCGGACTGCGCGAGTGGGCGTCGACGTGGCGGTTGCTCGCGATCACGATGCCGCTGTCGATCGCCGGCGCGGCGCTGCTGGGCTGGTGGCTCGGTCTCGTGATCCCGACCGCGGTTTTGCTGGGTGCCTGTATCGCCCCGACGGACCCGGTGCTCGCGTCGGAGGTGCAGGTCGCCGGTCCCGGGATGGGGACCGAGGCGGAATCCGCCGAGGAGACGGCCGGGATGGAAGACGAGGTCCGGTTCGCGCTCACCTCCGAGGCGGGGTTGAACGACGGGCTGGCCTTCCCCTTCACCAACCTGGCGATCGCGCTCGCACTCGTCGGTCTGGCTCCCGGCAACTGGCTCGGCGAGTGGCTCCTGATCGAGGTCGGCTACCGAATCGTCGTCGGCGTGATCGTCGGCGTCGTCCTCGGGTACCTGACCGCGCGCCTCGTCTTCGCCACGGAGCCCGACACTCCCGTCGCGGAGTCGGTGCAGGGCCTCGAGGCGATCGCCGGCACCCTGCTGGTCTACGGAGCGACCGAACTCGTCGGCGGCTACGGCTTCATCGCGGTCTTCGTCGCGGCGCTGATGGTCCGTCACTACGAGCGCAGCCACGACTACAACCGGTCGCTCCACGAGGTCAGCGAGTTCGCCGAACAGGTGATGATGGGACTGATCATGCTCTTCTTCGGCGGCGCCATCGTCGGCGGCCTGCTGGAACCGCTGACTCTCGAGGCGATCGTCGCGGCGGTCGCGATCGTCTTCCTCGTCCGGCCCCTGGCCGGCGTCGTCGGGTTCCTCGGCTTCGACCGCGACCCCGCGGAGCGGGCCACCATCGCGTTCTTCGGGGTCCGCGGAATCGGCTCGTTCTACTACCTCGCGCACGGTCTCAACGAGGCCGCGTTCCCCGACGCAGACGTACTGTGGGCCGTCGTCGGCGCCGTCGTCCTCATCTCGATCGTCGTCCACGGGATCACCGCGACCCCGGCCGTCCGCTGGCTCGAGAAGCGAGCCGAAGAGCGAACGTGACTCTCGGTGCCCCCGCACCTTCGGTTCGCTCACCCTCGTCGCTCGAGGAAGACGGTCCACAGGACGACGACGTACAGGAGCGCCCCGAGGACGGAGAGCCAGCGGCCGACGTCGACGAGCGGCGGAATCGACCCGAGAAGGCCGATCGCTTCGACTCCCAGCCCGACGAGGAGGGCCACTACTGACGCGCTCGCGGTCCGGTCACCGACGCCGGGTGCCGCGGCGATCGCGGGCGGGTAGAAGTGGTACGTGACGCCGACGATCGTCAGTCCGAGGAAGCCGCCGACGGCCAGCCGGTAGCGGGCGTCGAACGCGGTCGGCGGCAGGCTCGAGGCGGGAACGAACGCGAACGCGATACCGAGCAGGGCGACGAGCGCGGCGCTGCCGGCGGCGCCGACGAGCGCCGGCCCGCCGACCCGTCGCCGCGGAAGTCGAGGGCGAGGAGCGCGGGGCCGACGGCGCCGGCGACCAGCACGACGGCGACGAGTCCGCGCCGGGGCGTCGCGACCAGCAGCCGCGGGAGGAGTCGGAATCCGACCGCGAACACGAGCAGGGCCGCCGATCCGGCCGCGACGAAGTGGGACGCGCCCGGTCCGGTCGCGGCGACCGTGGAGGGCCCGAGGCCGAGTTCGGCCGCGAGCGGGAGCGACGAGCCGACGAGCAGGTAGGCGAAGACGACGGGAACGGCGGCGTTAGCGAGGCGATCGACTCCCTGCCGATGGTCGTCGGTCGCACCGGTGCCGGTCTCGGCGCCCGTCGGGTTACCACGGACGGTCCAGCCGAGCGCGGCGACGAAGACGAGACAGCCGAGCAGCCAGCTCGCCGCGGCGATCGGGGCGAGGACCGGGAGGCCGATTCCCGTGCCCGCCGCGAACGCGCCGACGGCGCCGAGGAGCGCGAGCGGGAGGTGGACCGCCGGGGCGCGCGGAACGGCCAGTTGTCGGGCGAAGTACGACGGGATCAGCGCGTAGGCCTTCCCGAAGACGACGTGGAAGACGAAGCCGAGCACGCCAAGCGGGACGGTCGCCGCCCGCGAGAGGCCGAGCGCGACCGCGACCTGCCACGCGAGGAAGAAGCCGACCCCGACCGCGACGAACGCGCGCGACCAGCGCGTGACGGTCGCGCTCGCGTTCCCACCACTCGACACCATTCTCGGCTGCCTCAGAAGGGCGATTCAGCGGTCGTTTCGTCCGGCGACGGGGATGCGCCGGTCTCGTGACCGTCGGCGTCGGGCACCTCGCCGGTCTCCAGGTATCGCTCCTCCAGGTCCGCGAGGGATTCGTTGAGCGCCACGGACTGGTGGTGGCTCGGACTGACCCGGACGCGGACCAGGTCGTACTCGTGGCGGTGCTCGAGGCCGTTCCACGCCCGGAACGAGCCCGTGATGAGCGCGTCGGCCTGCGGACAGAACTCGGTCGTCGGGGTGAACTCGGCCCGGAGCACGGACGGATCGTCGGCTTCGACGGCGTATCGGAACCCAGACTCCGGATGTCGCCGGTCGAGATTGAGCCGTGCGAGATTGTAGCCGAACGTCGCGTCGTAGACCCCCCGTTCCTCGAACACCTCGCGGGTGAGTCGGTGGAAGGCGAGGTGGTCGTCTCCCGTGAGCACCTCGTGGTCCTCGAGGAAGGGGCCGGGTTCGGGCACGTGGTCGAGGGAGTAGGCGTCCCACGCGTCGAACCCGTCGCCGCGGCTGCCGGTTCCGGGCGTCGCGGACCGCGTAAATGGATTCATCACACGTACTGGAACGCACGCGCCGGTTCAGTAGCCTCTCCCGAACATATTCCCCTCCGGTCGCGCGGATCACGTGGATCTCACTGCGACCGGCTCGAGAGGCGCCGATCGGTGGTTGACCGTCCCCTCACCCAGTTTTCCGTCAGGAATCGGAAACGTAAACGGTTCACCGACGGTTCACAATGGGTGACTGTAGCGCGAATATTCCCGCTTGAACAGTTCTCTATATGTAGTAACTCACAATATTAAACTGAAAACTAACACAAATATATACATCAGAAGACAGGTATGGGTATTAGAGTATAGTAGTGTTCAGCAAGAGCTCGTTGCGGCCAGAGGATTTATACCCGATCACTGTAACGGTCCGGGCAATGCTACTCTCAATCGATCGTTCGGATGCCACCGCAGCCAGTTCGCTCAGCTTCGAGGTTATCACGGCCGTCGCCGAGAAGGAAGGCGTCGAACCGATGGAGATCGAACCGCCGGAGTACGAGGCGCTGTACGACGTCGTCAACCCCGAGGCTCTCGACGCGCTCTTCGCGCCGCGGGAGAACGGCGCGAATCGTGGCACCGGACGCATCGAGTTCACCTACTGCGACTACCGCGTCGTCGTCACGAGCGACGGCGAGGTCGAGGTCCTCGAGACGGACGAGCAGGCGATCTGAGCATTCCCCGCTCGGCGCAGGCACAACCTCTCAGTCGGCAGTCGACGGCCCTCAGTCGCGGGCGGCGTCGATCCGTGCGCGCCACTCGTCCGGAATCGGCCGCGACTCGCCGGTCTCGCGATCGACGAGCACCTGGACGGTTCGTGCCGTCGCGGCTCGCTCCCCGTCCGCGCGGACGACGTACTCGAGGTGCAGACTCGAGGTCCCGAGTTCCGACACCGTTAGCGCGACGGTGACGGTCTCGTCGGCCTCGATCGGCCGCGCGTAGTCGATCTCCAGGGTCGCGAGCACGGTTCCCACGTCGGTCATCGAAACGCCGACGACATCTTGGAAGTAGGCCTCGCGGGCTTCCTCGAGGTACGTTGCGTAGACCGCGTTGTTGACGTGTCCCATGAAGTCGACGTCCCGGAGTCGGACGTCGATCTCGACGTCGTACGCGTCGCTGTCGTCGTTCACGATCCTCGCTGACGAACTCGACGCTCCTATAGCTACGGGTGGGGTCCCGAGACGGCGGCCTCAGTCGCCGGCACACGCCGCTTCGAAGACCGTCTCGTGGAGTCGATCGGTGACGATCTCCAGCAGCGGTTCCATGTTCCGGGTGTCCGCCCGGTTGTACTCGACGAGCGTCTCGAGGGCACCCTCGTCGCCGCGCTCGTACTCGCGCCAGAGACGGACCGCGTCGCGGCCGCTGATGTCCGGCATGTCCCGGTCGATCCCGAGGTCGCGTTCGATCGCCTTCAGCCCGCCGTCGAGGCCGAGCTTCTTGCAGGGGTACATGAGATCGACGTGGGGCGTCGTCACGTCGATATCGTAGCAGGTCTCGAGGAAGGGGACGTCGAACCGCTGGCCGTTGAACGTGACCAGCAGCGACGACGCCTCGAGTTCGGTCTCGAGGCGCTCGGGCGTCAGGTCCCGATCCTTGACGAAAGTCTTCGTCTCGCCGCCGCGGTGGACGCTGACGGTCGTGACGTCGTTACACGAGGCGTCGAGCCCGGTCGTCTCGATGTCCAGAAAGCAGGTCTCCTCGCGGACGTTCTCGTAGCACCGCCAGCGGCTCGCGGCCGGCAGTCGCTCGGCGAAGACGGAGACGTCGCCGCGCTCGAGGTGGGTCCGCCCGTCCTCGATGAACGATTCGATGCGGTCGGCCAGCGTCTCGCCGACGACGCTGCCGTCGAACTCGTCCCAGTGCGTGATGCCGCGCCGCCAGAGTTTCCGTTCGGTGGTTTCCCCGACGCCGCGGACGGGGATGAAACTGTTCTCGATTCGCACACCTGTCCGAGGGGGCCGAGCGAACTAAAAGCGATTGGATCGCCCCGACCGGTGGTCGGAAAATTCGAGCGGGAGAAGCGAGCGGATCGTCGGAACCCGGATCAGCTATCGTCGGAGCTGTTGTCGGAGAGGTACAGCGTTCGATCGATGATGCTGACGGCGGCGTCGCCCCAGCGTTTGACGGCGTTGCCGTCCGTGTCGTGGACTTCGATGACGATGCGGTTCCGTCCGATCGTCACGTCGGCCTCCGGCGTCGAGTCGCGGTCGGCGAAGCTTCGCATCTGGTACTGGAGGAGTCGCTTCGTCGACCCGCTGATGTCGACGGTGTCCGTGTCGAACTCGAAGACCAGAACGGCGCTCTCGCCGTCCGTCTCGCCGTCGCCCTCGTCGGCGCCGTAGACCTCCGCCGTCACGTCGAACTGGTGGCTCGAGAGTTCCGGGGCCGGTGCGTCCTCGTTGATCGTGTTGACGGCCTCTTCGACCGTCACGTCCTCGTCCGCCTCGTCGTCGTCGAACTCGAAGGCCGTCACGTCCTCCTCGAGCGTTCGACCGATCGCGGCGTCGTCGTCCACATCGTCAGTGGTTTCAACCGCGTCGTCGGTGGCTTCGGCCGCGTCGTCGTCGTGAATAGCGGCGTCGTCCGCGTCGTCAGTGGTGGTGTCGACTGCGGTTGTTTCAGCACCGGCTCGCTCGAGTGAGTCGCCCCGGTCATCTGCGTCTTCCTCGACCGTTTCGACGTCGGTCTCGCCGACCGGCTCGAGATCCGTTTCCGCCGGCGCTTCCTCGCTCGAGGAATCGGGGGAGTCGTCGACGGCGTCTCCGACGAGCGTCGTCTCCTCGTCGTGGTCGTCCGTCTCCGCATCGCTGTCAGGCGTCTGTTCACCGTTGCCGGCGACGTCTTCGGCCTCGTCGCTCTCGGTCGACGTCGACTCGGTGGGCTCCGTCTCGACGGCCGTTCCGTCTTCGTCGAACGCGAAGACGTCGGCTCCGGCGGCGTCCGAGTCGTCCGTCTCGTCGGCTGAAACCGCCGTGTCGGCCGAGTCGACCGGTCCCGCGGCGATGATCTCGGACTCGTCGACGCCGGCGTCCGATCCGTCGGTTAGCTCGCCGGCGATCGCCGGCTGTGCCGCACGGATTCCGTTCGGATCGATCGAGACTTCGTACCACGCCGTTCGATCGGGTGAAGAGATGAATCGACCGCGGTTGCGTTCCGCTCGCGGGTCCGCCGAGTCGGACACCGATTCGTCGGCGTCAGCCTCGGTCTCGACCTCGCCTTCCGGTTCCGCTGTTTGTGAATCCGTCTCCCCGACGTCCATCGCCTCGTCCGGTTCCTCGGCGGACGTCGGGTCGGCGTCGGTCGGATCCGAATCGGCCGCGTCGACGTGGGTTCGCGCCTCGGCAGCGGCTTCAGCCTGTGCTTGACCGCCGGTACTGGCGGGTTCCGTCTCCCCGGGATCATCGGGGGCGGCGCCGGCGCTGGCGTCACCGCGCTGTGACGGCTGTCGAACCGGCCCCTGCTGCTGGGCGTGCTGTTGTGGCTGGGGCTGGTGGGGCTGTTGAGGCTGCTGGCCGCCGGTCGCCTGCGATCCTGCTCCCTGCGCGGCCTGCTCCTGTGGCTGAGCTCCTCCCGGCCCGGAACTGATCGTGCCACCGCTCAGGTGCAACTGCGTGCCGCCACCGCCGCCGCCGCCGGGCGCGTTCGCCATGTTGTCCAGTGAGTGGCCGATATCCGTCAGATCGTCGTCGATATTGTCCTCCAGTTTGTCGATCTTGTCCCCGACGCTGCGAAGCGCCAGTGCAACGTCCCAGAGAACCACGACGCCGAAGAAGAGGAGCGCGAGGAAAACGGTTACGGCAGCTCCGACAAGGAGCTGAACATTCGCTTCAACCATATATTGTACTCTGTGGATCGATAGGTCGTTCGATATATAGACCTTGTGCCGTAACACCGATATCACTGGAGCGTTATCGTCCGAGGACGGCCAGCAGAGGCGTTTTCACCGCAGCCGTTGCAACCTCGTTCGGCCCTTGATGTCACTAACATTACACTGAAGCAGGTCGAAATTGGGACGTATTCCCGGTGACGACTGCCGACCGATCAAAACGGAAGCCAGTCGGTCGTCGTCTCCTCGTCGCGGAGTTGCCACCGCTGTTCGAACCTCCCGTCGCGGACGCGAATCTCGACGACCGCATCGAACAGCGGTTCGAACAGGCGGACGGCGTCGTGATCGCGCCCGAGCGGGAGGTGGTAGTGGCCCATCCCCTGCCCGTGGGCCACGCGCGACGTGACCATGTGCAGGAGGCGGAACACCTTCTCGACCGAGTGCTCCTCGAGCAGCGGCGTGAGCGAATCGGCGCACAGTCGGAGCTGTGCGGGCTCGAGGCCGCCGGCGTCGTCCTCGAAGTCGTCGATCGTCTCGATTATTTCGATGCCGAGGGTCCCGAGCGGCGTCCGGTCGCTCAGTTCTTCGGACCCCGATGCGGTGATCTCGAGGCCGGTGTAATCGATCGTTCGGACCGACGGTGCGTCCGGGTCGTGGCCCGGCCCCGAGCGTCCGTGGTCCGCATTTGAGCGGTACGCGCCGCCGTCGGTGACGAACAGGCGATAGCGCGACTCGTCCGCCGAGTCCCCCAGGAGTCGGTGACAGAGTCCCCCGTGCGCATCGACCGTCTCCGCACCGACGAGCAAGACGTTGCTCCCTTCCTGCTTGAGCGTCGCGAGCGTCTGTGCAAAGCCCGCTTGCTCCAGCATCGCTCCCCCGTGGTTATCTGCCATCTTTATACCGACACGCTGGTATAATAATAAATATTCTGGCCGGCTTCCACCTACAGCGGCTCCGAGCGGATAATAGCGGTCAGTTCAATCGGCCGACTTTTCATCCCGGCGGCCGTAGAGGGAATATGGCCGATCACGACGACGAACTCGCCGATGCCGTCCGCGAACTCACGCGGACGATCGACGACCTCCGGACCGAACTCGAGTCGACCCGGCCGCGGTCGCGACGCCGCCCGCCGTTCCCCCGACCGCCGACGCCTCGGGAACTCCTTCGGGTCACCGACGAGGTCGCGATCCCCGCCGCGATCGCGGTCCTCGAGACCAGCGTCCGCGCCCTGAAGGGGTTCCAGCGGGCCCTGGAACTCGCCCGGACCGAACGGGAGGTGCGCGATCGGACGACCGACGCGACGGCCGCGACGAGCGAGCGCGCCCGGGACCTCCGGCAGTCGACCCTCGACCGACTCGACACCGTCCTGTCGGAACTCCAGCGGGCCGCGTCGGACGGCACGCTCCCCGCCGACGAGAGCGCTCGCGAGTTGCTCTCCGAAGCCCGGGCGTTGCGCGAAGACGTCGATCGTCGCCTCCGGGGCGCCGGTGACGATCTCGAGCGGCGCGAGCGCGAGTCGTCGGCGGCAGCCGACGCGATCCGAATCGACATCGAAGACGGAGACGTCCGCGACGAGACGGCCGACGACGACCCGGATCCGGGCGTCGACGTCGACGCCGAACTCGAGACGTTGAAGGATCAGTTCGGAGCCGACGACGACGGTGATGGAACGAGCGACGGCGGTGATCCCAGTAGCTCGAGCGCTGACGACGACGGTAACGAGAGCGGCGAAAACGGGGCGCCGCAGAACTCCGGCAGTCGTGATGACAGCGATGATGACCGTCCCGACGGAGCCGGCGGCGAGAACGGCCTCTAGACCGGTTCGAACCGGTAGCCGTCCCAGTCCTGACTCTCGGGTTCGCGGATGCCGGCGCCGGGTTCGCGGAGTTCCTCGACGGAGACGGGTTCGACCTCGTCGCCGGTTTCGATCTCGTCGGTCGTCGCCTGCCCGATGGCGCGCACGGACTCGCCATCGACGTCGAACTCGACGATCGCGAGGGTGTTCGGTTCGCGGACGCCGGGGGGCGTCGCCGTGCTCGTCGTCCACGTCACTACTTCGGCGGTGTACTCGCTGAGATCGATCGTCTCCGCCGGCTCCGCGCCGTCCGGACCGCGCGGGTGGCCGGGGTAGCTGATCGAACCGTCCTCGTACCGGTAGGCTTCCATGGTCATTGTGCTGCCTCCATGATCGTCGTGATGATGCAGTTGCCGAAGCCGCCCACGTTACAGCAGAGGCCGACGTCCGCGTCGACCTGTCGCAGGCCCGCCTCGCCCATCAGTTGTTCGTAGATCTCGACGCCCTGGGCGACCCCGCTGGCGCCCAACGGGTGTCCCTTCGACTTGAGACCACCCGACGTGTTGATCGGGAGTTCGCCCGTGTCGCGCTCCGTGTAGCCCTCCTCGACGAGTTTCCACGCTTCGCCCTGTTCGGCGAAGCCCAGCCCCTCCATCTGCAGGAACTCGAGGATGGTGAACATGTCGTGGAGCTCGGCAACGTCGATGTCCTCGGGGCCGTAACCGCTCCTCTCGTAGGCGCCCGTCCCGCTCTCGACGACGCCGCCCATGATCGTGGGATCCTCGCGCTCGTGGACGACGTGCGTGTCGGTGGCGCCGTCGATACCCGAGATGACGACGTAATCGTCTGTGTACTCCTGTGCGACCTCCTCGGGGCAGAGCATCAGCGCCGCGGAGCCGTCCGTGATCGGACAGAAATCGTACAGCCGAAGCGGATCGGCGACGATCGGGGACTCGAGGGCGGTCTCCTCGTCGATCTCCTTCTGGAATTGCGCCTTGGGGTTGTCGACGCCGTTCTTGTGATTCTTGACGGCCACCTTCGCGAGGCTCTCCCGGGGTGCGTCGAAGCGCTCGAGGTAGTGGCGCGCCGTCAGCCCGGCGAAGGAGGGCAGCGTGACGCCGGTCTTGTACTCGACGGGGTGGGTCAGCGACGCGATGACGTCGGTCGCCTCGCCGGTCGTTCGGTGGGTCATCTTCTCGCCGCCGACGAGCAGGGTCATGTCGCTGGCCCCGCTGGCGACGGATTGCCAGGCGGCGAAGATCCCCGCGCCGCCGCTGGAACTCGTCTGGTCGACGCGCTGGGTGTACGCCGGCATCGCGTCGATGTCGTGGGCCAGCGCGTTCGGAACCCCGGTCTGTCCTTCGAACTCCCCGCTCGCCATGTTCGAGACGTAGAGGTGGTCGACGTCGCCGCCGTCGGCACCCGCGTCCTCGAGACACTCGAGTCCGGCCTCGGCGAGGAGGTCGAGGATCCACTCCCCCTCGCGTTGCCCGAACTGGGTCATCGAGGCGCCGATGATTGCAACACGTTCCATATCCTACCGGACTCGAGTCGGGAAGTTATAAGGTGGGGATCCCGACAGCGTTTGAGAGTCGAACTCGAGCGCTGGAGGCGACTGCGACCGGGCTACGCCTCGGCGACGGCGAGCATGTGAATCGAAAGGTCCGCGACGACCGGGTCGTCGGCGGTTCGTCGAACGGTTCGCTCGAGCGCCGACAGTTCCGCCTCGGTGACGGTCTCGAGGTCGGTCCTGAGCCGTTCGTCGTGAAGCGGCGACGCGAGTCCTTCCAGCCCGGCCGTCGTCACGACCTCGAGTCCGTTCCGGGACAGGAGCGATTCCAGTTCCGCCCGCCGGAAGAAGTGCGTCGCGGTGAACTCGTTCTCGTAACCGTACCGCTCGAGCAGCGCCGAGGTATAGTCGCCGTGCTCGAGCAGGTCGGGGAGGGCCTCGAGATTGTGACCGGTAACGAGATAGAGCTGGACGGCCCCGAGCAGTCCCATGACCGAGACGATCACCGGCGAATCGGGACGACTCACCCGCCGCAGTTCGCGGACGGCCCGCTCTCGATCCGGTTCCGAGAGGACGTGGGAGAGCGGCCCGCCGAGACAGCACGTCGCGTCGAAGGCGTCCGCGGAGAGCCCGATATCCGTGATCGATCCCTGTACCAACGTCACTCGCGACTCGACGCCACGTTCGCGAAGTCGGTCTCGAGCGACGGCCAGTTGGCCGCGACTGAGGTCCACCATCGTCACGTCGTACCCCTGCTCGGCCAGCCAGATGCTGTACCGCCCCGCGCCCCCACCGGCGTCGAGCACCCGGCCCGACGACGGGAGGTGGTCCTCGAGAACGTCGACCGTTCCCGACAACTCGAGTTCCCCGTCGATTCGACCCTCGAGGCGGTCCCACTCGCGTTCGGCGTACTCGTCGTAGAACGACTGCGGGTCGTCGGTGTCCTGCGTTGGCTCCCCTGTCATACGGTCGACCTACTGGTGACTAAGACACCCGTCCGATATGAGAGAACCGATAGAAGGGGACTGTGCGATCGACGGCGAGAGATCGGCGGGAGACCGCTACGCCGACTCCGCTGCCGCCGTCCGCAACTCGCTGGCCCGCGAGCGCGCCTGCGAGACGACCGCGGGGCGGGCCTCGAAGGAGACGACGACGTCCTCGTCGCCGTAGGTGACGTCCTCGACGTTCGCGTTGTCGTGGAGCCACGAGACGACGCTCATCGTGTCGTCGGTCATCGGCAGGAGGAGGCGTTCTTCCTCCCAGTCGGGCAGTTCGCGATCGATGCGCTCGAGCAGCGCGTCGACGTTCGTCCCCTCGTGGGCGCTGACGGCGACGGGGTTCGGGGCGAGCGCCGAGAGCGCCTCGCGCTTCTCGGCGAGTTCCTCGTCGTCGACCCTGTCGATCTTGTTCAGCACGGTCACGATTGGGGCCTCGTTGCGCTCGTAGAGCGTGTCGTGGCTGGTGACGAGTTTCTCGTGGATCTCGTCGATCGGTTCGCTGACGTCGACGACGAGCAGGACGAGGTCGGCCCGGTAGACCGAGTCCAGCGTCGACTTGAACGACTCGACCAGCCAGTGGGGCAGGTCGCTGATGAATCCGACGGTGTCGGTCACCAGCACGTCGCGGGGCTCGATGGCCGCGCGGCGGGTCGTCGTCCCGAGCGTCGTGAACAGTTTGTCCTGAGACTCGGCCGTCGCGTCGAGGTCGGGGTGGAGATCCTCGTTCTCCTCGACGGTCAGGTCGTCCGCGAGCTGTCGCAGCAGGGTCGACTTGCCGGCGTTCGTGTAGCCCGCCAGCGCGACCAGATCGAAGCCGGAGTCGCGCCGGCGCTCCCGGCGGTGCTCCTCGGTCTGCTCGATTTGCTCGAGTTCGTCCTTGATCCGGCTGATCTGGTCCTTGATGTCCCGCTCGCGGCTCTCGTCGTACTCGCCCAGCCCCATGAAGCCGGGGTGCTCGTCGCGCTTGGCGAGGCTGGTCTTGGCCTCGGCGCGGGGCAGTTCGTACCGGAGTTCGGCCAGTTCGACCTGCAGCTGGGCCTTGCGGGTCCGGGCGCGCTGGCCGAAGATCTCGAGGATCAGCGTGAACCGGTCGATCACCTCGGCGCCCTCGGGGAGCAGTTGCCCGAGGTTGTACGTCTGGTAGGGGCCGAGCCGGTTGTCGAAGATGACGGTCGTCGCGTCGGCCGCGGCGACCTCGTCGGCGAGTTCCTCGGCTTTCCCTTCGCCGAGTTGCAACGCGGGGTCGGCCGTCCGCGACTGGGTTATCTCGCTGACGACGGTGTACCCCGCGGCTTCGGCGAGGTCGCGGATCTCACTCGTGTCGGGCACTCCCGAATCGACGCGCTTGGCGATGATTGCTCTCATGCGGATAACAAGGCGTGATGGTGGTCACTCGGACGCGTGCGTACGCGGCGACGCGAGACGCGTCGCTGACCGGTCCAGCGATTCGCCACTCCGAGCCGTTGCTCGCGACGGCACCGCGCGCGACGGAACGGGTGCCCGACCACGCTAGGGATGCCGGCCGAACACCTCCGTTGGCTGGAGACGCGTGCGAGTCATACGCGACCGTACGCGCCGGATCGTCTTGAATCCCTTGCCACCGCCTCACAACGTGGTCGAGGCCGCAACCGAACGCGGCCCGTCCCGCGGTCACGTCTCGTCACCCGGCGCCGGCGAACGGCCATCCCGGAGTCGATCTCCTCGAGACCTCGATCAGACGCGGCCCGCGGACCAGCATCACGGCCCACTGATCACCAGCACGCAGATATTCACTCCGAGAAACAGGTTCCCGGCGTACGAGGTAGCCCGTTCTCGATTAGAGACTGTAAAGAAGCCACAACAGTCATTGTATCAGACGACAATACGAATCCGTGATGCTAGACGTCGATCCGACGACGACCGGTCTCGAGTTCGGCGGCGGGGCGGTCATCGGCGGCGTACTCGGATTCGCGACGAAACAGGTCGCGAAACTCCTCGCGATCGTCATCGGCGCGCAGTTGATGGCCTTTCGCTACCTCGAGTCCCAGGAGATTCTCATCGTCGACTGGAACCGACTCACCGCGGGCCTCGTCGGCGCGCAGGAACATGCACAGGAAGAGATCCACTGGCTCGAATCGATGCTGTCGATGGTGTCGGTCGGCGCCGGATTCACCAGCGGCTTTCTAATCGGCTACCACCGTGGATAGTCGGTGTCGATCCGGCCTCGGTGGCGTTCACCGGGTCTGCAGGTCGTCTTTGTCCTTAATAATCTCCGTCTCCGCCTCGCCGCTCGAGTGTTCGTTGACGACGTCGTAGAAGTCGTTTTGCATGCCCGCGGGGAAGGTGAGGACGCCGATCCACGAGCCGTCGTTCTGCCATTCCTCGCGCTCGAGGTCCCCGAACTGCCGCACCTGCGCTTGCGCGCTGCCGGCGTAATCGGCGGGGATCTGAACGGCGACAGTTACCTCCTCGAACCGGATCGGAATGACCGGTCGCAGGGCGTCGAGCGCGTCGTCGACCTGCTGCTGGACGGGTTCCATCGGGTCGACGGTGAAGCCGGCCTCCTCGAGGGCGTTCTCGATGCGCTCGGGCGGATGGGGGGCGTTGTCCATCTGGGGGTTGACCGCGTTGCGCGTGATCGTGTCGATCAACTGCTTGCGCTTTTGCTCCTGCATCTCGCGGCGCTGGTCGGCCGTGATCTGGATCTCCCCTCGCTTGATCACCTCGGGGATGATCTCGAGCGGATCGGTCGTGTCGAACACCGTCTCCAGATCCTCCTCGGCGGGGCGGTCGCCGCGAGAGGCGTCCTCGAAGACGTCTTCGGCGGCGATCACGTCCTCTAACTCGCCGTCGAACTCGTCGCGTTTGATCGCCAGCGCCGCGTCCGGGTCGACTAACACTTCGAAGCGCGCCCCGTGTGACTCGAGTCGCGCCGTCACCGCCTCGTCGAGTGATATCATACCGGGGAGTACCCCCGGCCGACTAAAAGAGCTTTTCCTGACGGGCGTCGGTCACGACCGGCTGAGCCAGCGTCGGCCGGTGCCCGGTGGCCTGTGGCTGGTGGCCGGTTGTCGGTACCGGTCGGATCGAAGCCGTCGGTAACTCGATTACTCCTCGGGCTCTTCCTCGTCGTCGTCACCCTCGTCGAGGATGTCGTTCTCCTCGAGGTGGGACTGGATCCGGTCGTAGTCGAACTGCTCGAAGGACTCGCTCTCGACGTCGATCGTCGCGAGGCCGACCTCCGTCGGGAGGAGCGAGCCGTCGTTGACGGAGGCGAGGGCGTCGAGCGCGAGCGCGATGCCGCCGTCCAGATCGGCTTCCTCGTCGTAGTTCTCCTCGAGGTAGTCCTGGAGTTCGCCGCGGTCGGCGCCGACGGCCAGGGCCTTCCACTCGTAGGGCGTGCCGGAGGGATCGGTCTCGAACAGGCGCGGTTCGCCGTTCTGAATCCCGCCGACGATCAGCGCGACGCCGAACGGACGGGCGCCGCCGACCTGCGTGTACTGCTGGATGTGGTCGGTGACCTCCTTGGTCAGCGTCTCGACGCCGATCGGCTCGCCGTAGCGGAGCTGGTTGACCTGCGTCTGGCGGCGTGCGAAGTCGATCAGCTGGCGAGCGTCGGCGACGTGGCCGGCGCTGGCGATGCCGATGTGGTCGTCGGCCTTGTGAATCTTCTCGACGCTCGAGTCCTCGAGCAGCGGGGAGGGGACTCGTTTGTCGACGGCGAGAACGACGCCGTCGCTCGTTCGGACGCCGATGCTGGCTGTTCCTCGCTTGACCGCCTCGCGAGCGTACTCGACCTGGTAGAGTCGGCCGTCGGGCGAGAAGATCGTGATGCCGCGGTCGTACGCCTGCTGTTGGGCTTGTCCCTGCATAGTATCACGCTAAATCGTAATCGAGGTCTGTCGCACCCGCGAACGCCTCATCGAGTCGCCGGTCTGCACGCCATTCCCGCAGGACGGCGACCCGCTCCTCGTTCCCGAACACGACGTTTCTCTCGTCGGAAACTTGCCGGCCGCGTCCTAAATAGTTTTCTTACCGCGATGGCGGTTCCCGTAGGCGAAGACTCAAGGTATTCGGAATGCCGTCGATGCAAGAAACGCCGCATCCGACAGTCCAACTCACCGTCCGTCAGTTTCTGACGAACTTCTCGTCGGCGGCCCGGATCGTCCCGCTGATCCCGCGGACTCGGAGGCCGACGGCGTCGCCGTCGATCTCGTCGATGCAGGCGAGGGCCGCTCGAGCCGGGTCCGTCTCGCCCCGGCGAACGCGAACGATCGCGTCACCCGACCCGTCGTCGAATGCGAACCTGACAACGGTCATATCGGCGCGGGCGCTACCCGGATCGCCCAGCAGGTTCTGGGCCGCGTACCAGCACTCGCGCTGGAACGCCCGGCGGTCGATCGCGGCGCCTGGCCGCGTCTCGAGACTAACGGCGAGGTAGCGCCAGCGCGGCTGGAGGTGCTTCGGGAGGTGTTTCATCGGTGGGTTATGCGTCCGTCGCTGGGTCGTCGTCGGTGACCTCCTCGGCTACGGGCTCCTTCTCGTCGCTCTCCATCCCGCCAGCCGCGGAGGTCGACGATCGCTCTGCGACCAGTACCCCGACCTGGTCGTGGACGCGCTCGACGGCGGTCAGCGAGAAGCCCGCGTCGGTGAACGCGTCCGCGAGCACGCCGACCGTCGCGGGGTCGTCGACCTCGGGCGAGTAGAAGGGATCGTCGGGATCGGGCTCGCCGAAGAACATCACGTCCCCGAGGACGAACTTCCGGGGCTCGAGGTCGGCGATGACCGCGATCGCTTCGCGCTTCTCTTCGTCCGAGAGGTGGTGGAGCGCGAAGTTCGAGGTGACGACGTCGACGGGACCGTCGTAGTCGGGTTCCCGGAACGTACCGCGTCCGAACTCGAGGTTCACGGACTCGTGAGTCCGTGAGCCAGCTGAATCGCTCTGCGATTCAGCGCTGTTCGTGAGTCCCACCTCCTCGGCCTTCGCTCTCGCCTCGTCCATCATCCCCTCGCTGATGTCCCGGCCGACGACGCGCTCGGCGTCGGACGCGAGCGCGAGCGCGATGGCGCCGGTGCCCGTCCCGAGGTCGAGGACGACGTCGTCCTCGTCGGGTGCGGCGTGCTCGACGACGAGGCTCGCGCAGGCGCGGTACTCGTCGGACTTCGACTCGTCGTACTCGCCGGCCTTCTCGTCGAATCGGGCGGCGTGGTCCTCAAGGCTCTTCTTCATACCTCCCCCGTTGGACCCCCGGCTCAATGAACGACTCGGAGTCGATCCGTCGGTTTCGGTCGGCGAGGCGGCCCCATTCCGTCAGCCCCTCCTCGACGAACTCGCTCGAGAGGCCGATCTCCTCGCCCAGCGCTTTCAGTTCCCGGGGTGCACGCACCTCGAGGTGCGAGCGCGGGTCCGCGCTCACCACGTAGGGCGCGTCGTAGTAGGTGACGATCTCTTCGAGTTTGCCCAGCGACTGGAGGGTCCTGACCCGGCGGCCGCCGCTGGATCGGAGCACTCCCGAGAGGGTGAACTCGAGGCGGACGCCGTTTTCGGCGGCGGCCTTCACCAGCACGTGGTTGACGTCGCCGCCGTCGGCCATCGGGTGGGCGAGCACGTCGACTTTCTCGTTCTCGACGGCGAACCGGTTCAGCGCGTTCGAGCCGCCGTGGACCCCCAGAACCGTCTCGGTGGTCCGGTAGTTGCCCACGGAGCCGCTGGCCTCCTGCGGATCGTCGGCGCGGATCTCGAGGCCCTCGACGACGTCGATGCCGTACTCCTCGCGGATCGCCGCGGCGTCGTAGTCGGCTCGAGCGTCGTGGTGGTTGCGCACGACCACGCCCTCGAAGCCGTAGTCGGCCGCCGTCTCCGCCAGTCGGGCGACCGTGCTCTCTCCGTCGGGACGGGCGTGGACGGCCTCGTACATACTCGAGTCGTCTCACGGCGGCGACTTGGGGTTTGCGCCACGGATCGAACAAATCCTACGGCCGGGAGCACGCTCGCCGAAACTCGGCGAGCGTGCGACTCGGGGAAGGGCAGGCGGTCACCCGATATGGCCGCGAGCGACCGGAGGGAGCGAGCGGGCCGACGACTGATGTGAGTGAGGACCGGAGGGACGAACGAACGGAAGGAGGAGTGCTTTTGATCAACCTTTTACCGAGTGCCGGCGCGCCGTGCGGCAGCGTAGCTGCCGTCGGCGCGAAACAAACGCAGCGTAAAAGGTTGGCTAGTTGAGTATGCTCTGCGCCACCGTCGCGAGCTGCCCGTTGTCGGCTTCCTGCAGGCGGTCGTCGCCGACCTTGAGGCGCAGGCGCGGGCGGCCGACGTCGATGGGGACCTTCTCGGTGTCGATCAGGCCCATATCCTCGAGTTTGGTCTTCGTGCGGCTGAACGTCGCCTTCGAGGCGATGCCGACGTCCTCGCCCCACTTGCTGATGTCGTAGAGCAGGGCTTCGTTCTTGGCGGCCACGAGCAGCGAAATCGTCACTTCGTCGAGTCCGTCGCCGTCGCCGCGGGCGGTCTCGAGCGAGTTGAGGATCGCCGTGAAGTCGTCCTCGGCGTCGGGACCGATCTCCTCGGCGAGGGTCTCGCGGACGGCCGTGATCGGCGGGGTCCGGAGGTTGAACTCGGCGGCGTCCTCCCAGCGGGCCGTGTACGTGTCGTAGGTGTCCTCGACGAAGCTCTCGTCGTCGGTGACCAGGCCGCCGACGCGGTCGCCGGCGTGGACGACCGCGATGACGCGGCCCTCGGTGATCAGCAGCGAGTTCTCGGGGGCCTCCTCGAGCGTTCGCAGTGCCAGCACGTCGTCGCTGATGAGGTCCGCGGCGTTCGAGGCGACGATGAAGTCGTCCATGACGTCTTTCAGCGTGCGCTCGTCGGCCAGCATGTGTACCGACGGGCGCTCGCCGTCGAAGTCGGTTGCGACGGCGACGAACTCCTCGATGGCGTCCGCCGACGGGTTGACCATGTAGACGTCCCCGGCCGCGTCCTCGAGCACGGAGTCGAGGATATCGTCAATCTGATGGTTGAGTAAATTCGAGGTCATGTCTATACAGAAGTAAACGTACGGATATTACTTAATTTTGGTGGCCGTTTGCACAGCAGAACAACTCGTTCGACGGCAACGACGGTAACTTTCGACCAGGCAGTCGTCAGTTTTCCAACCTATCCGCGCGAAATCTGATGCGCGTTCGACCCGTAACTCGTGACTGTCGTGACTGCGGACGGATCGTCTCTCGGCGGGTGCGACGGGTACCGTCAGACACTGGTCGCCCCGCTGACGATAAATATATACCGTAGATATGTTATTGTAGTATCGTATGGGTGGCAGACACACGCGACTGTGGTGGGTCACGCGAGAGTTACTCGTCCGTGCACGAACAGCCGAGGCGACGGATCGACCGGCGATGCGTACCAAGCGTGTCAGTACCTACGGCGGGCCGTAGGTCGTCAGTTCGCGAAACGCGGCGCCAACTCCGTCGACCAGTAGACGTCGCCGTTGTAGATCACCGACGCTTCCGTTTCTTTCAGTAACGTCGCCAGTTCCGGTTCGGTGACGGTGAAGTTCGACTGGGACCCACAGAGGTAGGCGTACTCGTTGTCCTCGACGTGGGGGAAGTAGTACGACCCGGTGACCCGCGTCGAGTAACAGTCGAACGTGACGAGATACTCGGCCCGCTGGTCCCCGAGTTCCTCGAGCGTGATCGTGATGGGGACGCGGTGTTCGCCCTGCGTCAGCGAGTGGGTCCCGTCGCCGACGACCGCGTAGTCTTTCCCCATCATGATCCGTCGCCGGGCCAGTCCCAGCGCGCGCTCGATGCTAAAGCCGTGGACGAGGAGTTTGGCGAAGGTCGATCCGACCTTGACGGCGTGGTCGTTGAGCACCTTGCTGAAGGTGACCGCGCCGGCGACGCTGCCCTTCTCGACCAGCCCCATCCCCTCGTAGTAGGAGCCACAGGCGTTGAGGAAGAACGTCTGGGCGTTACAGCGATCGAGGCTGGTCGTCGAGAGGAAGCCGTCCGGGCAGCGCAGCCCGTCGGTCTCGCAGTGCCCGATGTAGTGGACGAAGTCGTGTTCGTCCTCGAACACCCGCGCCAGTTCGGCCGTCGACAGCGACTCGTCGACGGTCACGTCCATCGCCAGTTCCTCGGAGCGCTGGCGGTATATTTCGGCGACGTCGTCGTGTTCGCCCGCCATATCGGGGTCGTTCAGGACGATGCAGATCGACGTCGAGCCGCTCGAGCGCTCGAGGTAGTCGAGCCGGTTGTGGTAGGCCTCGGGCGTCGTCTTGAAGACGTCGATCGGGACGCCGTCCGCGAGCCAGCCGTGAACCCGCCCGTTGCGGAGTTCGGGCTTGACGATGTCGACGGAGGCGACCTGGCCAGTACTGGCCCTGATCGCGCGGCCGGCGCGGGTCGGATCGCCGCTCCCCCGGTAAAAGTCCTCGAGGGAGCGCTCGACCAGCTCCTTCCCCTCGAGTTCCGACGTTCGCGGGGTGTAGATCATGCTCATCCGGTCGAGGAGGAAGGGCAGCGACTCGACGCTGTCGAAGCTCGGGCAGACGTACGTCGAGAGGTGCCAGTCGGGAAGCCGGTGTTCGATCGCGGCGTGGGGGACGTCGAGATACGTCGCGAGGCGCCGCTGTGGGCTCGCGTCGTAGAGGGCGTCGGCGTCGAGGTCGAGCACGTCGAGGACGTTCACCTCCGAGAGGTTCGTCCCGTAGGGGCCCGCGTTGCGGACGAGACAGTCGAAGAAGAACGCCTTTCGAAGCAGGCGCTCGACGTCGCGCTCGAGGGCGGGCATCGGGGAGAGCCGTTTCTCGATCCCGAACTCCGGCAGCCGAAGGACGGCGTGTTCGGGGCTCGTTTCGGGCGGCGCCCGCGGTTCGACCGCCGCCTGGAGGTAGTAGGCCAGCGGTGCGGTCACGAGCAGCGACTCGTAATCGGGCGGGACGACCAGTTCGATGCCCGAGGTCGAGAACTCCTCTCGAATGCACTCGGGTATCTCGAGGCTGTCGCCGGCCTCGAGCAGGGACGGGTGGCCGCGGAGGGTCGGATAGGTTCGGTCCGGGCCGTCGGTCTTGTGCGAGGAAGCGAGGTGGGTGATCGCCGCCGCGATTCCCTCGGGCGCGTCGGGGACGGTGATCGTCCCCGCGGGGAGTTCGTGGTGGCTCCGGAAGCCGACGATGACGCGGACGCGATCGGGGAACGAGACGACGGTCTCCTCGAAGTCGTCGGTCTTCTCGATCGTCGCCGCGCCGGAAAACCGGAGGTACGTCTTGATCTCCGTGTCGATATCGACGACGTACTCGCCGGGCGTCAACGAGAGCGGCGACCCGTCGGGATCGAGTTCGTACTGCTCGTCGGAGCCCAGCGAGAACGCGTAGGCGACCGCGTGGGGAAATCGGAGTTCGTCCGTCGTGACCACGACCGTCTCGTCGATCGGCCGTGGGATGTCGGGCGCGGAGCCGTCGACGACGAGATCGGCACCCTCCACTGCCAACTCGGTGTTGTCGGCGTCGGTGACCCGGAGGGTATCGTCGTCCACCGCCCACTCTATCATTCGGTACGCTGAATGTTCCTCGAGAAAGTTAGTTGTATCGGGTGGCCAACAAACGGACAGTCACGGAAACGAACGGCTTTCGACGGCACCCCACCGGATCCGGGCGATTCCCGCGGATTACCGCGGGTGGAATCGGGCGGCGACCGGAAGTGGCTCGACTTGCCGAAGACGGGTACACTTATACAGTCGCCAGCCGGCACATCGCACATGGAACACGAGCACGTCCGGGACGTCGATCCCGCCGTCGCCGACGCACTCGAGGGAGAGGTAGATCGCCAGCGAGAGACGTTGCAGATGATCGCCAGCGAGAACCACGCCAGCGAGGCGGTCATCGACGCACAGGGCAGCGCCCTGACCAACAAGTACGCCGAGGGCTACCCCGGATCGCGCTACTACGGCGGCTGCGAGTACGCCGACGAGGTCGAAGAACTCGCCATCGACCGCGCGACGGAGCTGTTCGGCGCCGAGCACGTCAACGTCCAGCCCCACTCGGGCACGCAGGCCAATCAGGCCGTCTACTTCGCGATGCTCGAGCCCGGCGACAAGATCCTCTCGCTGGACCTCAATCACGGCGGTCACCTCAGCCACGGCCACCCGGCGAACTTCGTCGGCCAACTGTACGAGGTCGAGCAGTACGAGGTCGATCCCGACACGGGCTACCTCGACTACGAGGGGCTGGCCGAGCACGCCGAGGAATTCGAACCGGACGTCATCGTCTCGGGGTACTCCGCGTACCCCCGCGAGATCGAGTGGGAGCGCATTCAGGAGGCCGCCGACAGCGTCGGCGCCTACCACCTCGCGGACATCGCCCACATCACGGGCCTCGTCGCCGCCGGCGTCCACCCCTCGCCGGTCGGCATCGCGGACTTCGTCACCGGCTCGACCCACAAGACGATCCGCTCGGGTCGGGGCGGCATCGTCATGTGCGACGAGGAGTACGCCGACGACATCGACGCGGCGGTCTTCCCCGGCGGACAGGGCGGCCCGCTCATGCACAACATCGCCGGCAAGGCCGTCGGCTTCAAGGAGGCCCTCGAGCCCGAGTTCGAGGACTACGCCGAACAGACCGTCGCCAACGCGAAAGCCCTCGGCGAGAGCCTCACCGAGAACGGCCTCTCGCTGGTCTCGGAGGGCACGGACAACCACCTCGTGCTCGTCGACCTCCGCGAGAGCCACCCCGACACCTCCGGCGGCGACGCCGAGGAGGCCCTCGAGGAGGCCGGCATCGTCCTCAACGGGAACACGGTACCCGGCGAGACGCGTTCGCCGTTCGACCCCTCGGGTATCCGCGCCGGCACGCCCGCGCTGACGACGCGAGGCTTCGACGAGGACGACTGCCGGAAGGTGGGCGACCTGATCGCCCGCGTCGTCGACGCGCCCGAGGACGAGGCCGTGCTCGAGGAAGTCCGCGCCGAGGTCGCGGACCTCTGCGAAGCGAACCCGCTGTACGAGTAATCGACTACGGGGCGTCTCGCCGATCCGATCCCCTCGCCCGCAAACGGACGCGGTCGGCGTTCTATATCCCGTTCTCTGCCACGTCTGAATTGGCAAGCAGCACCGTCAACTGTGCCACGCGGTGCCGTCCGACACGGACTCGCGCCCGGTCGTGCTCGGGCGAGGAGTCCGCAACCGAACCGGACCGTTCGCGACTCTCATCACGATACACACCACCATGAGCGACGAATCGAGGTTCGACGTCAGCGCGGACCGAGAACCGCTCGAGGAACTGACCGTCACCGAAGACGAACCGCCATCGATAGTCGAACTCGCCACCGACGGCGGCTCGACGGACGACGAGTAGCGCCCTCTCGGCGCCTCGAGTCCGACCGACGGGACTCGAGGTCACCGGTCGCACCGTCGACCGACCGACCCTGTCACTCGCCGGCACGCGCCTTTTCCACCGGCTGGCCGTACCGCCGCGCATGGCTACGAACCCGACCGGAACCCTCACGGACGACGATCGGCTGCTCGAGCTCCGCGAGACCGAGGCCACGACGGCCTCGGAACTGGCCCTCGAGTTGACCCCGGTCGCCGAGTTCATGGACGCCGCGGCCGGCGACCACGTCGACTGGGCCGTCGACGAGCACGAGGGCGAGCCGATGCTCGTTCTCAGCGGAATTCCGGACGCACAGACCGGCGACGCGCCCTACCCGCGACAGCTCCGCGAGGAGGACGGCGAGATCGTCGCACCCGTCCCCGACCCGCTGGTTCGCGCGGCGCCGCCCGAGGGGTTGGGACTGGACCTCGAGTCGTACGACGCCGATCGACCGCTCCTGTTCGACGCGATGACGGCCGCCGAGACGATCGGGGTCGTTCCGGTCCGGTTCGACGACGGCCAGCCGTTCCGACCCGAACCGTCGCCGGAGACGCCCGACGACAGCGATCCCGTCGCGGAGGAGACCATCGCGCACGAGCGCGACGCCGACCCGGCGCCGCGCCCCGAGCAGATGGACGCGCCGATCGACTCCATCGTCTTCGACGAGGTGATGGCCGACGCCCCGACCGACGTCCCCGCGGCCGACGTGATCGGGCTCCTCGAGGCCATCGAGACCCACGACGTCGTCGGTGCGGGCGATCACGTCGCCGGGAAGCCACCGCTGACGGTCGACGACCGGGCGGTCGTCCTGCTGGCGGACGACGCCTGGACCGAACGAATCGAGCCCGAACTCGAGGCCACCGGCGTCGACGTCGACGGGGACGCGCTCGAGGCCGCGCGGGAGGCCCACGAGCGACAGGCGCTGCGGTTGCTCGACGCCGCGGAGACGACTGAATACGGAAATCTCGAGACGGAGTATACGCCTGTCGTCACCGCCGAGCGCGACACCGCCGAGTGGGAAGTCTCGGAGCCGGGAACGGCCGATCGGAGTTGAAAACCCACTCCGGATGCCGGAGGCGGACCCCCGAACGCTGGTCCGCCTCAACCGTCCGGTTCAGCTACCTTTTTGTGGGCTGCGATTGGGTATCTCTCGCATGGGTGAGGATCCGGCGACGGCGATGTACCGCTCCCGAACCGACGCGCTGACGACCGACGTCGGCGAGGGGCGACCGGTCGTCTTCGCCCACGGGACGCTGATGGACCGGACGATGTTCGCGCCGCAACTCGAGGCCCTGCGCGACGAGTACCGGGCCGTCGCCTACGACCTGCGGGCGCGGACGGACCGATACGCGCCGGGGTACGATCTGTGGGACCTGACGGAAGACTGCGCGGCGCTGCTTGACGGGATCGACGAGGACAGCGCCGTCCTCGCCGGGATGTCGATGGGCGGGTTCATGGGCCTGCGCTTCGCGCTCGAGTATCCCGAGCGGGTCGACGGGCTCGTCCTGATCGACTCGATGGCGACGCCCCATCCCGAGGAGGAGCGGGCGGAGTACGGCGCCCTCGTGGAGCCCTACGAGGACGCTCTCGAGCCGATGCCACGCGAGATCGCCGAGGGGTCGGCGGCCGAACTGTTCGGCGAGACGACCCGCGCGGAGAACCCCGAACTCGTCGAGGCCTGGGTGGACCGCTGGGCCACCTACCCCGGACGGGCGGTCCACTACGAACTCAACTCGTGGCTCGGCCGCGAGGACGTGACCGATCGGCTCTCGGAGATCGACGTGCCAGTCCTGATCGTCCACGGCGAGGAGGACCCCTCGATCGCTCCGTCGCAGGCCGAACCGATGCTCGAGGACCTGCCCGACGCCGAGATGGAGGTGATTCCGGAGGCGGGCCACACCTCGAACCTCGAGCGACCGGAGCCGGTCAACGACGCGATCCGGAGCTTCCTCGACGAGCGCTTCTGATCGACGGCGGGCCGAATCGACGCAATAGCCGCGTTCTCGAGTTCCAATATCCACGTTCGTGCCCATTCGATTGCGTTCCGAGGGCGATTCTGGGCACGAACCCGAGCGTTGATTAGCCTCGCGGTCGGCCCTTCGAGTAATGACCGAGATCATCGACGGCGACGCCGTCGCCAGCGAGATTCGGGACGGACTGACGGACGCGATCGAGACGCTCGCCGACGCCGGCGCGCGGCCGGGGCTGGCGACCGTGCTGATGGGCGACGACCCCGCCAGCCAGACCTACGTGAACATGAAGCAACGCGACTGCGAGGAGGTCGGCATCGAGAGCCACCACGTCGACGTCGACGGGGACGCCCCGCCCGAGGACCTCTACGCGGAGATCGCCGATCTCAACGACGATCCCGAGATCCACGGCTACATCGTCCAGGCGCCGGTTCCCGACCACGTCGACTACCGCGAGGTAATCCGCCGGGTCGACCCCGCGAAGGACGTCGACGGCTTCCACCCCGAGAACGTCGGCCGACTCGTGGCCGGCGACGCTCGCTTCCGTCCCTGCACGCCCCACGGCGTCCAGAAGTTGCTCGAGTCCGCCGATATCGATACCGAAGGAAAGGACGTGACCATCGTCGGCCGCTCGGACATCGTCGGCAAACCGCTCGCGAATCTGCTGATCCAGAAGGCCGAGGACGGCAACGCGACGGTGACGGTCTGTCACTCCCGGACCGACGACCTCGCCGAAAAGACCCGCAGCGCCGATATCGTCGTCGCCGCCGCCGGCGTCCCGGAACTCGTCGACGGCTCGATGATCGGCGAGGGAAGCGTCGTGATCGACGTCGGCGTCAACCGCGTGGATGCGGACACCGAGAAGGGGTACGAACTCGTCGGCGACGTCGAGTTCGAGAGCGCGACGGAGCAAGCGAGCGCCATCACGCCCGTTCCCGGCGGCGTCGGCCCGATGACGCGCGCGATGTTACTATATAACACGGTCAAGGCTGCGAGCCTGCAGGAAGACGTCGACGTCGACCTTCCCTGACTGTTCTCTCGCTCAGTCCTCGAACCGGCCGTCGGCACTCACGTCTCAGTCCCCGAACCGACCGTCGGTTTCCACGTCGTCGAACTCGAGGTCCTCGAGTCGCTCGCGGGCCCGGGTGAAGGCCAGTTCGTCGCCGCGGAGCCCGTTGGCCAGGTCGCGGGTGGCCTCGATCAACCGATCGGCAGTTCGGGGGGAGACGTCGCCGTCGAGCATGCGGATTCGGGTGACGTGTCCGCCCAGCGTCTCGAGGGCGCCGCGTTCGGCGGCCGTCAGCTCGCGGTCTTCGGCCCACGTCCGGACGTCGCGGCGGTAGTCGCGCACGGCGTTAGCGGCGGCGAGCCCGCGGGCCCCTCGCAGCGTCGGGGGTACCTGATCAGCGGGTGGCCGCTCCCCCTCATCGGCGTCGCGAAGCAGGGCGAGGAAGTACAGTTCCTCGCGCTCCTCGAGGCTGATATCGCGGCGGACGAGGTCGGCGACGTGGAGGAGTTCGCTCGCGGCCAGGTAGGTGTCGTCGAGTTCACGGAGGTCGCCGGCGCTGATGAACCCGCGCCGGCGGACGTACTCGCGACACGCCTCGCGGGCGCGCTCCGCGATATCGTCGGTCGGGCGGTCGTCGATAGCGTTGCGGACCTCGGTGAGGTCGAACGCGACCTGCAGGTCGGTGTGTTCCGTGCGTTCGTCGACGCCGACGCTGTGGAGGCTCCCGCAGGCGGGACAGCCCACGCTGCCGGTCTCGTAGTACGACCAGCGAGTCCCGCACTCCTTGCACTCGCGCTCGCCCCGGATCTTCATAGTCGACCGTACGGCCGGACGGCTCAAAATAACCGCGGAGTCGGACGACGAACGCCGGTCGCTCGCCACGCCGACCTGTGTGGAAACCGAGGGGAGCCCGATCGATATCCGTGATTACCATCGCCACTCGAGACCGGACCGCCGCCGATCGTACACAGGGGGAACTGAGGGTGTGAGAGCGACGATTCCACCGATCAACCGCCGGATTTACCCGTCGAACGGTGTTCAACCGACGACGGTCTTGGATCTCTAGGCGACGTGCAATAGGTGATTAACGGGCGGCAGTTGCAGGCCGCACTGAAACCATCTGGAACCTCCTATCCAGGAATATGTCCGATTCAGAACTGAACCGACGCAAGTTCGTTGCCGCCACAGGTACCGCAAGCGCCCTCGTACTCGCCGGTTGTGCCGACAGCGGTCCCGGAAACGGTGAAAATGATAGCGAAGATGAAGGCGATACGGGCAACGGAGAGTCCGGCAACGAAACCGGTAACGGAATGGGAGACGAGACGTATACGCTGACGGTCACCGTCGAGGACAGCGCCGGGGAGTCCGTCGAAGGCGCGACCGTCACGCTCGAGGAAGCCGGCGGCATGCTGGGCGGCGACGAGGAAGGGAACGAGTCCGACAACGAAACCGACAACGAGACCGGCCTCGGCGGCAACGAGTCCGATAACGAAACCGGCCTCGGTGGCGACGAGAACGAGACGGAAACCGGATCGTTCATCCAGGAGGACGAGGAAGACGGCGGCCTCGAGGAGAACGACTCCGAGGGCAACGAGTCCGGACTCGGCAACGAAACCGAGGACGGGAACGAGACCGGCGGCAACGAGACCGACGGGGAAGACAGCGGACTCGGCGGCACGGAGGAGTTCCCGCGAGAAGAGGAGACCGACGAAAACGGCGAGGTCGAGTTCGACGAACTCGAAGACGGCGAGTACACCGTCTCCGCCGAGAACGAGGGCGAAGAGGCCGAAGACGACGTCGAGATCGACGGCGGCGACGAGGAAGTGACGCTCACCCTCGGCGAGGGCGGCATGGGCGGCAACGAGACTGGCAACGAAACCGGTAACGAAAGCGACAACGAGAGCGAGGAAGACGACGGACTCTAATCAGCGCTCATACCGGCAACGAACCGCAGCACTGACCTAACGGGCGGCTGATCGACCGATCGGCTGCCGTGTCCCATCCTTCTTCGACGCCACCGCCTCGAGTGGCAACTGCACTGAACTCGCGATCACAGCTGTCATTGCCTGTGTGGTCCCGGGCCAGCCCGCGCGATTCCGGCCCGGACTGTCCCACGAACAGTTTGCGAACAGTTGTCGGGCCGAAATAGATGGCTTCGCGCTGAAACTGCCCGCAACGATCGGATCGGCGCAGCTAATCACCTGTTACCGACCCGGTGGATCCGTGCGCACCTCGAGCACTCTCCGGCCGAGCCCCGCCGACGCGTGATCGAACCGGACCGGAGACGGCGCGGGTGATCGTGATTGCACGGGTATTCCACGTGATCGACACGCCGATATCGGTTCCGGCCCGACGCGGTCGGTAAAACCCACGCAGTCGGCGACCTTTTTCCGTCTCGCGCGCGTACCGGCGCATATGCGAGACGAAGAAGAAATCCGCGAGCAGTACGAGTTCCTCACCGAACACCTCGAGAGCGAAGACATGCGCCACGATGGCGTCAGAGAGATGTTCACCTACTACAAGCGGGCGATCGGGTGGGTGCTCGAGGAGGAACACATCTGACCCCGTACACGGAACGTATAAGTGGCCGATCCAGTGTCGTTACCTTTAAGTACACTCGGCGGAACCTTTCAGGTGACGCTTCGCTTGGAGGGCCGAAGCGTCAGCGGGGACCAATTCAGGGCGGCAAGCGATCGCGTGACACTTTTCCCGTCACGCGATTTGCTTTCCTGTTTCGACGACGATCGACTTCGTAGCGACCGCGTTCCCTCGCACAAACCAGCCGCGTTTTCGAGCGACAGCCACTCGAGTGATCACTCACCCGAACGATCGGGACTCTCTGGCGTTCTACTACTATAAAAATCCGGAACAGACTTTGGATGTACTGTAAACATGAATCGCACGTTACGTGAGGTCCGTCGTGAACCCATCACGGCCGTTATCATTCGAGTCGGCCCCAGACGAGGGGGCTCATCGGTAATATCCCTGTTTCGATCGAAACAACCCGATAGCCTTATTAAAATTCGACAGTAAGTGCAATTGGTACTTTCCCAATGTACGACTTGACAGGATTCCAGCGGGACTTGCTCTACGTCATCGCTGGCGAGGAGGAGCCTCACGGATTGGCGATCAAAGAGGAACTCGAGCAGTACTACGAGAAGGAGATCCATCACGGGCGACTCTACCCAAATCTCGATACCCTCGTCGATAAGGGCCTCGTCGAAAAGGGCCGCCGCGACCGACGGACCAACTTCTACACCCTCACCCGGCGCGGCCGCCGCGAACTCGAGGCCCGACGGGACTGGGAAGAACAGTACGTCGAACTGTAGGACGTGGTCCCGTCGCGACGGTTCGTCGCGCTCGCGGGTGCGATTCTCGGCGGCGTCGTCGGGCGCGTCTCCTGACCGCCCCTCGAGTCGCGTCTCGAGGAGTCCCATCGGCCGCGAAACGCGTTCGAACTGGGAATCAAGACCCTGTCGGCCGGTCCAGCGGGCCGTTTATAATAATTCGCGCTAAATCACCGGTAGTGAACGGGATCTCGCTGCAAATCGCGGACGCGCCGCTGGACGAGACGGTCGTCCGGATCGCACTGGCGGGCGCGCTCGGAATGTTTCTGGGGTTGGAGCGCGAGTGGTCCCAGAAGTCCGCCGGGATCCGGACGTTCTCGCTGATCAGTCTCCTCGGGGCGGTCTTCACGCTGCTCGTCTTCGAGAGCGAGATCGGCGAGAGCCTGCTGGTACTCGGCGGACTCCTCGTGATCGTCCAGGGGATCCTACTGGCCGTCCAGGGCCTGATGAGCGACGACGACGCCGGCCTCTCCCTGACCACGTCGGTCTCGATGCTCGTCGCGTACGGCGTCGGCGTGCTGGTGGCCGCCGGCTTCATCATCGAGGGCGTCACCGTCGCCGTCCTCTCCTCGCTCCTGCTGGTCCTCAAGCGGGAACTCCACGAGTTCGCGTGGGGGCTCTCCCACGAAGAGGTCCGCTCGTCGATCGAGTTCGCGATTCTGGCGTTCGTCATCTACCCGGTGTTACCCGCCGAGATCACCGTCGACATCGGCGACCTCGCGATCCCCCTCGAGCCGCAGGTGATCTGGCTGATGGTCGTCGCGGTCGCGGGGATCGGGATCGCCAACTACGCGATCGTCTCGACGTACGGCGGCCGCGGGATCGCCGTGACCGGCTTCTTCGGCGGCCTCGCGTCTTCGACTGCCGTCGTCGGGACGATGCTCGATCACGTCAACCAGCGCCCCGACGCGGCCTCCTACGCCGTCGCCGCGATCCTCCTCGCCAACGCGGCGATGGCCGTGCGCAACCTCGCGATCGCGATCGGGTTCACCATGGGCGGCCAACGGCCGCTCCTCCTCGAGGCGATGATCCCGCTGGGCGCGGTCATTCTGTTGGCGTTCGCCGTCGCCGCCTGGACCGCCGACTGGGGCGAGTCCGGCCCGATCGACCTCGAGAGCCCGTTCTCGATGAAAAACGCCCTCGCCTTCGGCGCCGTTTTCCTCGTCGTCCTCGTCTTCGGGTCGCTCGCGGAGACGTGGTTCGGCACGCTCGGCTTCTACGCGACCGCCGTCGCGAGCGGCTTCGTCTCGAGCGCCGGCGCGACGACGTCGGCAGTCGTCCTCTACCGGGGCGGCCAACTGGAGCCCGCGGAGGCCACGATCGCCATCCTGCTCGCGACGGTCTCGAGCATCGTCGTCAAGGCGCTGCTCGCGGCGACGTCCTCGAACGACGGCTTCCGGAATCAGGTCGCAGCCTACAGCGGCCTGTTACTGCTCGCAGGCGCGCTCGCGTCGATACTGATCGTCGTCTAGCAATTCGCGTTCGATCCGGCGATCCGTTCTCATACGATTTGAACGCGTGGCTCGAGAGCGGTGAGGACGAAAACAGGGGTTCTGCTGTCGTGGCAACGGGGAATCGCCACACCCTCCCCAGCCGATTCGTCGGAACGGTACGTCGTCCGACTGTGCGCACCTCTCGATTGGGTCCCCGAACCGTCCGCCCTACCCTGCTGCGGTCGGCGATTATTTCACTCAGGCGTGCTACCATTCCGTATGGACCGCGATACGGTCGAACCGCAGGTCGAGACGATCCCCGGCGAACGCGCCGCGGCGTGGGCCGACTACCACCACGCGTACGCCGCCCCGAGCACGTACGTCTACGAGTTCGTCTGGGACGCGACCGCCGAGGCCGTCGGCCCGTTCTGTACGGACGTCGACGGCAACGTCCTGCTGGACTTCACGAGCCACGTCGCCGCGGCGCCGCTGGGGTACAACAACCCCGCGATCCGCGAGAAACTCCGCGAGTTCGACCTCGTCGACCCGCTGAAGATCGCCGGCCAGGACTTCTACGTCAGCGGCGGCGGTCCGCCCGACGACCCCGAGTTCCCCGGTCCGACGCAGTTGATGGACCGACTGGTCGCGATGGCGGACCAGTACGACATGGATCGGGTCTTCCTCTCGAACTCCGGCGCCGAGGCCGTCGAGAACGCCATCAAAATCTGCTACGCCGCGGGCGGCCACCGGGCGTTCACCTTCGACGGCGCCTTCCACGGCCGCACGCTGGGCGCGCTCTCCCTCAATCGGTCGAAGGCGGTCCACCGGCGGGGCTATCCCGAGATTCCGGGCGTCGTCAGCGTCCCCTACCCCTCGAGCGACGAGGCCTACGAGCGTCGCTGGCTCACCGACGGCCCCGGCGGCAACGTCGTCGCGGACCAACTCCACCCCGAACGCGGCGTGATCGACCCCGACGAGGTCGCCTTCCTGATCCTCGAGCCGGTCCAGGGCGAGGGCGGCTACCGGGTCGCCCACCCCGAGTTCGCCCGCGACCTCGAGGCGCTGCGGGACCGGTACGGCCTTCGGATCGTCGCCGACGAGATCCAGTCGGGACTGGGGCGGACGGGCGAACTGTGGGCCGTCGACCACCTCGACCTCACGCCGGACGTCATCACGGCCGGGAAGGGGCTGCGCGTCGGCGCGACGATCTCCCGATCCGACGTCTTCCCCGCCGAGAAGGGGCGGCTCTCCTCGACGTGGGGCGCCGGCGACCTGATCGCCGCCATGGGTGGCGTGCTGACGATCGACGTCATCCACGAGGAGAACCTGCTCGCGAACGTTCGAAAGCGCGGGCGACAGTTACGCGAGCGACTCGAGGACGCCGTCGCGGACGGCGAGGCGCCCGGCGCCGTCGACGTCCGCGGCCGCGGACTCATGCTCGCCGTCGAGTTCGACGCCAAAGCGCGCCGCGAGGCCGTCATCGAGGCCGCGTTCGAGCGCGGACTGCTCACCCTCGGCTGCGGGCACGAGACGCTGCGGCTCCTGCCCCCGCTGGACGTCACCGAGCGCGAGATCGATCTGGGGGCGGACCTGCTCCTCGAGGCGATGGCGGCCGTCGCACCGGAGTTCGAGTGACCGCCCTGTGGACGTAATCGCCGTCCTCCTCCCGGCGTCGTCGTACGAAAGCCGGCCCCTCTTCCGGCGTCCGTGCGAACACGACGTACGATGATCGGCGCATTCACGGTCGGCAAGAAAGCGGTGAAGTTCGGGTACAAACGGTACGGCATTCCGGGCGCGATCGCGTCGGGCGGGATCGTCCTGGTCGGATACGTCGCCGTTCGCCGCGCGCTGAAATCACAGACCGGCGCCGACGACGCGACGCTCGATTCGGCCATCGACGCCGAGTCGATCAAATCGGCCGTCCAGGAGGACGGCCTGCAGGCCGTGACCGACACGGGGACGCTCGACGACGCGATCAACCAGGACGAACTGGGATCGCCCGTCGATACGGACGACGTCCAGTCGTCGGTGTCGGACGAGACCGAGGAGTTCACCGGCGGACAGGATCAGCAGGCGTAGAACTGCGGCCGACGCCGTTTCGCCGATCGTGTGTGGTCAGTGTTCCGATCTCTCGAGCCGGGGCGAAGCGATCCTCTCGAGGGGCCACGCGCCGACGTTCCGCGAGTTACTCCCCGCGGAGCTCGTCCATGTGATCGATACGCTGCTTGACGAGATCGGGTTTCCCGATGTCGTGGCGCACGTGCAGCCCCTCGTCGCCGGCGACCGCGAGGGCGTCTTCCGCGATTTTCTCGGCCTCTTCGATCGAGTCGGCGACGCCCACGAGGGCGAACGCGCGCGACGTGGTCGTGTAGATGCCGTCGTCTCGCTCGTCGACGCTGGCGTAGTACAGCAGGGCATCGCCGGCGCTCTCTTCGTCTACTTGCACCTTCGCGCCGGCCTCGGGGTTCGTCGGGTAGCCCTCGGGCACCGCGTACTTGCAGACGGTCGCTTGTTCTGCAAACTCGAGCTCCGGTACCGGTTCGCCGTCGCGCGCGGTCACGAGCACGTCGAGGAAGTCCGTCTCGAGGATGGGCAGCGTGTTCATCGCCTCGGGGTCGCCGAAGCGGGCATTGAACTCGACGACCCTGGGGCCCTCGCTGGTGAGCATGAACTGGCCGTAGAGAATACCCCGGTAGTCCGCGAGGGCGTCGACGGTGGCTTCGATGATCTCGACGGCCTCGTCGTACTCCGGCCCGGTCATGAAGGGCAGTTCGTCCGTTGCGTCGGAGTAACTGCCCATGCCGCCGGTGTTCGGCCCTTCGTCGCCCTCGTAGGCCCGCTTGTGATCCTGCACCGCGGGCGCCGTGCGGAACTCGCCGTTGGCGACGAACGCCTGGATCGTGAACTCCTCGCCGATCAGGCGTTCCTCGAGGACGATTCGGTCGTACTCGGAAGCGCGGATGTATTCCTTGCCTTCTTCAGCGGTGACCTGATCGCCGATGACCTTGACGCCCTTGCCGCCGGTCAGTCCGGCGGGCTTGATCGCCAGATCGCCGTCGTACTCGTCGATGTAGTCGCAGGCGACTTCCATGTCGTCGAACGTCTCGAAGTCCGGACAGCCAGGGATGTCGTGTTCCTCCATGAACCGCCGCTGGAACGCCTTGTCCGTCTCGATCCGGGCGTCCTCGGCCTTCGGTCCGAAGGGGTAGACTCCCGCGGCCTCGAGTTCGTCCGCGACGCCGGCCTCGAGGGGCGCCTCGGGGCCGACGACGGCGATCGTGGCGTCGATCTCCTGGGCGTACTCGGCGACGGCCTTCGGGTTCGTCGTCTCGAGCGTCTCGAAGTCGGCCGCGATCCGAGCGATTCCGGGGTTTCGGTTCCCCGCGCAGGCGTACAGGTCGGCCTCGCTGTCCTCGAGCGCGCGAGCGATGGCGTGTTCGCGGCCACCGCCGCCGATCAGGAGCACGTTCTCTCGCATGGTCGATAGCGGAACGCACGAACCTGTAAGCGTTGCTCTTTCCTCGAGCTGGAAATATTCACGTACGTGCTCACTGATCCCCCGTGCGCACTGCCATCGGCGGTAGTGGACTTTTGTGTCTCGTTGTGAAGAGATTCCTATGGTGGATTTTGACGACGACCGGGCCGAAGCCGAAGCGCTCGACCGGTTGCAGGAACTCGGATTGACCCAGTACGAAGCGCAGACGTTGATCAACCTCCTCCGACTCGGAACGGGAACCACCAAGGATATCACCCGTATCAACGGCGTTCCCCGTACTCGCGTGTACGAAGCGACCGATCGACTCCACGAACTGGGGTTCATCGATATCCAGCACACGACGCCGCGGAAATTCACGGTGATCTCGAAGGAGACGATCATCAGGACGCTCAACGCCAAACGTGAGGGTACCATTACCGAACTCTCGGAATGTCTGGAGGAGATCGGAGCAGCCCAGCCACAGCGCGAACAGTTCGGCGTCTGGACGGTCTCCGGACGAGAGGCGGTGTCCTCGCGTATCGACGAGTTCATCGCCGAGGCAGACGAGCAGATCGTCTACATGACCGTCGACGAGTTGCTCACCGACGGCCACCTCGACGGACTCGAGGCCGCCGCAGATCGCGGGGTCGAGATCTATCTAGCGGGGATTTCCGACGACGTGCAGGACCAGATTCGGGAGACGGTGCCGTCGGTCGAACTGTTCGACACGCTCTGGGAGTGGGACGAAACGCCCGCCGGTAGCTTGCTGATCACCGACGAGGAGACGGCACTCGTCAGCGCGCTCGTGGACGAGTCGACGGCGGGAAGCGATTTCGAGGAGACGGCGATCTGGGGGAGTGGCGAACGAAACAGCCTCGTCGTCGTCCTTCGAGCGATCTTCACGTGGCGACTCGACGGCGATTCGGCGACGTGACGCCCTCGGAGCGATCCATCGCAGTCACGCGTAGAACAGCGGCGGTCGCCGGTCGCCACCGTACTCCTCGTCGGGAAGGTGGGTCTCGAGCGCCTCCTCGCCCGCGTTCCCCAGCAACTGATCGAGCACGTCCACGGCCGCGTCGCGGTGTAACGGCTGGTTGTCGTTCCCGCACTGCTCGTCCATCACGCAGGCGGGACAGCCGTCGACGTTCCCGCAGTCGCAGTCGGCGATGAGGTCTCGAGCGCGCTCGGCGACGGCCTCGTAGTTCTCGTAGATCGCCCGCGCGAAGCCCAGTCCGCCCTCGATCCCGTCGTAGATGAACCAGCCGCTCGCGGGGGTGCGCTCGAGCCCCTGTGCGATCTCTCGCACTGTGGCCTCGGCCGCGGCGATATTTCGCGGCGCACCGTCGTCGCCCGTGCTACCGGGACCCGCTCCTGGGCCCATTTCGTTCCTCCCGTCCGCATCCGTCTCCTGATCGAGGTGCGAGTCGATCGTCAGCGTCGCCAGCCCGCCCAGATCCCGCTTGTCGACCATCAACTCGAGCGGCGCGACGCCGATGGTCGCGTGCTCGGCGGCGTGGAGCCCGCCCGCGTAGCCGAGGTGGGCCGTCCCCGCGAGGACGTCCTCGAGTTCGGGCACCTCGAAGTCGCGGTACTTCTCGATCAGCGCCCGCTCGACGCGCTGGGGCACCTCGAGCCAGCACAGTTGAGTGTCCATCTCGAGCGGCGGGTTCTCGGTGGGGATGCCCTGCTCCTTGCGCTTCCCGCCGTGGACCGCGACCTTGTCGTAGGTGCCGTGGTAGACGAGCACCCGGCCGCGGCCGAAGTGCAGCGTGAAGTCGCCGATCTCCCGCGATTCTTCCGAGACGGCGTCCAGCACCGTCACGTCTGTTCGCGTCCGCGTGTAGTAATCGACGTTCGTCGGCCGGACCGTCACGGAGGGACGGGGCGCGTCGTGGTCGACGGTCGTCACCTCGTACTGCTGGCCCTGGTGCAGCCGCACCGCACCCTCGTGGAAGTCCCGCAAGACCCGTTCCCTCGCCAGCGGCTCCATGCCCGGGTCGTGACGCTCGTCGACGCCGTCGGCGAGTGCCACCTCGTACTCCTGCCCCGTCGTCGCGTACAGCGAGATCGACTGCTGCGGTCGCGGCGGCCCCACGTACGAGACGCCCGTCTCGAGCGTGCCCGTCAACTGGCCCGCGCGGCGCCACATCTCGATCGCCCGCTCGAGGCGCTCGCGGTCGGCGAGCGTCCCGACGTCCGAGTCGTCGACGGCGAGTTCGTCGGCCGCACAGCGCAGGTGCTGGGCGAAGACCGCGTCGTTGTCCACGTCGACGACCGCGTCCTCGACGTCGTTCTCGAGCAGGTAGTCCGGATTCGAGATCACGTACTGGTCGAGGGTGCGGTGTTCGGCGACCAGCACCGAGAGCGCGCGCTTGGTCCCGCGACCCGCGCGGCCGATCTGCTGCCAGAACGACTGGCGCTGGCCGGGATAGCCGAGTTGTACCGTCGCGTCCATCTCGCCGATGTTGATCCCCAGCTCGAGGGCGTTGGTCGAGGCGACGCCGTCTAACACGCCGGTCTTCAACTGGTGTTCGGTCCCGTGGCGCTTCTTCCGCGAGTGGCCCGCGTGGTAGGGTTCGATCGCGCTGCCGCGATCCGGGTTCGTGTAGTAGCGGCGGTTGTCGTGGCGGTGTTTCGACGCCCGCTTGATCGAGAGTTCGGCGAGCTTCCTCGAGGGGGTAAAGAGGAGCGTCTGGGCGTCGTTGTAGGTCAGGTGCGAGAGGAGTCGCGGGGCCTCGACGGTGGCGGGGACCCGTTCGACGATGGCGTCTTCCGGGTCGTCTCCGGTCTCGCCTCCATCGCCGTTCGTTTCGCTCCACTCGTCGCGCTCATCGTCCGCGTTTTCCCGCGCTTGTGGCGGCAGATTCCAGAGCACGAGGTCCCGCGGCCCCGTCGGAGAGCCGTCTTCGTCGACGACGGTCACCGATTCGTCGATCAGCGCCGACGAGTGCTCGCCGGGGTTCCCGATCGTCGCGCTCGTCAGGACGAACTGCGGGTCGGCGTCGTAGTAGCCGAGGACGCGCTTCAGCCGGCGGACGATCCAGGCGACGTGCATCCCGTGGACGCCGGTGTAGGTGTGCGATTCGTCGACCACCACGAGGTCGCAGGCCGAGAAGAACCGCGCCCAGCGGTCGTGGTCGTGCAGGTAGGTGTTCACGCCCGCGAAGTTCGAGATGATGACGTCGGCCTCCTCGCGGATCCGTTTGCGATTGCTCCCGCGCTCGGTATCGCCGTCGTAGACCCGGACCGTGATTTCGAGTCCCAACTGATCGAAGAGGTCGTTCAACTCCCGCTCCTGATCCCGCGAGAGCGCCTTCGTCGGGTAGCAGACGTAGGCGGTGGCGTCGTCGTTCCGGGCGCGGGCCTCGAGGTAGTTCCGGGCGATCTGAAGCGCGTAGATCCGGGTCTTCCCCGAGGAGGTGCTCGTCGCCACGCAGACGTTTTCGTCGCGTTCGAGCGCCTCGAGGGCCTCGGCCTGGTGGGAGTAGAGGTCGTGCTCGAGCGGGTCGGCGAGCTCGGGCCGCAAGACGCGCTCGTTCGGAACCGTCGCCGCCTCGCGGCCGGGGCGCTCGAGGACGGTGACGTCGTCCGCGTCGCGGTAGCCGGGGAAGGTGTCGACCAGTTCGTCGCCGGTGACGGGGACGTCCGCGGACTCGGAGTCGTGCCGTTCGGATTCGCGTTCGCTACTCATGGGTTAGAAATCACTCAGTCCGGTCTGTTCGCCGTCCGCGCTGCTCGAATCACGCCGTGACTCCGCTTGTCTGTGGATCTCGCTTCCGGATGCTTCGGCGCTCGACGCGCCCGTTCCCGAGGCGGCAGTCGACGACGACCCGCTCGAGTCGACGGCGTTCGAATCGGAGCGCCTCGAGTCCGGAGTGGTGGCCCCCTCGATCGCCGACGCCGATGCCGCCGGGGCGTCCCGCAACCGCTCGTAGACGTGCCAGAGCGCCCGGCAGTCGTCCTCGCAGTAGGCCTCGTGGCGGTCCCACTCGAGTTCCGTCCCCGTTCGCACGAACCGCTGGTAGGCCGCCGCCGTCGCCGCGCCGTCGAGCCCGGTCGCCGCGTCCTCGTACCCGAGCGCGTCGGCGACGGCCTCGAGTTTGTTGGTCCGGCCGGGAAGCATGGCGTGCTCGTTCGTCACCGCCCAGAGGTAGAGGTCGAACTTGGGAATCGACTCCCATTCGTCGACGTAGTAGGGCACGTGCTTGGCGATGAACGCGCCCAGATGGCGGTAGTCGAACCGCCAGCCGTTCCACGTGAGCAGCGCCCGATTGGGGTGCATCCCGAGCAGCCAGTCGCAGAAGGCCTCGAGCACCGACGCCGGATCGCTCGGATCGTCGTGCTCGACGAACGCCCGGTAGGTGTCCGTCGCGGGATCGTAAACGCCGATCTGCCAGATGATCGTCGGCGAGAGGCCGTCGGTCTCGATGTCGAGACAGAGCGGCGGTTCGTGCCAGTCCTCGCCCGGCAGCGACTCGTCGGTGAGCCGCCGGGGCTCGCCCGTCTCGAGCACCGTCGCGTGCTGGTGCATCGTGCGAGCGCCGTCGCGACCGACGTTCGGCAGCGACGCGAGCGTCTCGACCGGGGTCTCGAGCAGTTCGTCGCGCGTCGTCACGCCGCGCTCGACGAGTCGCTCCGCGGTCTTCGGGCCGATTCCGGTGACGGCCTCGAGGCCGAAGTCGGTCACGTCGTGCGTTTCGACGCGCTGGACGCCGCCTTCGGCGAGCGTGAGGACGGCGATCGACCTCGAGCGGCCGTATCCCTCGACGGGACCGGCCCCCCGGAGGCGGACCGAGACGCGGTCGTCGGCAGTTCGGTCCGCCCCATCGTCGAGCAGCGGGTCGTGATCGACCTCGAGCACCGCACCGGTTTCCGGCTCGAGGTGCCACAGTTCGTCGTACTCCGCGGGCTCGGCGCCCGTCAGGACGGTCGTGGTTCGGTCGGTCGGGAGCACGCTCGCGAGCGTCGCTGCCCCCTCGAGGTGCGTCTCGAGAGCCGTCGGCCGGACGGTCGTCGTCACGTCGTCGCAGACGAGCGCAGCGATATCCCCGTCAGCGCCGTCGCGAAGCGTGTTCGAGGCGGTCTCGGGCGACGCCCGAAGCGCACGGAGACTCTGGGCGACGGCGATTTCCAGTTCCGCGCCGTCTCCGGCGTCGATCACGTGGCGGCGAACTGGCTCGTTCCCGCTGGTCTCGAGCGGCGGATGAAACGCCGGCGCGTCGAACGCGCCGCGAGCCCGGGCGAACGCCTGCGGCTCGCGGGTCGGACCGAGCACCCAGACGGCGTCCGGCTCGAGGGTCCGATCGAGGTCCTCGAGGGTGGCGACGGGGCGGTCGGCCAGCGCCGAGGGCGGGAGGGCGAAGAGGCGGACGCCGGCTCGAGCGGTCATTGGTCCTCGGGAGGCGGCCGGCGACAAAGAGGGTTTGGACACCGGAGTGAAAGTGAACTGAACGATCCCGCTCGACCGCCGCAATCGGTTCGGACCGCTCGACGCCGGTCGAACGTTCGCACCGTGACCGTCCGTCGTTCGCTCGGTCCGGGCCAGCGGCGGCTATCGGAGGAACTCGTCGTCGATGGTGATGCTGTCCTCGTCGACGGTGTTGAACTCCGTGGCGACGAGGTTCCCGGCCGGATCGAAGAGTTCGAACTCGTCACGCATGACGTAGGTCTGTCCCGTATCCGTCGTCGCCGCCTCCTGAGCGAACAGGAGGAAGCGGTTATTCGTCCCGAGATATTCGGCGTGGACGGTGTTGTAATCGGTAAAGAGGCCGCTCTGGGCGATGTCGTCCGGTACCCATCCCTGCGCCCCCGACGTAATCTCGAACAGCGCCCCCGAGTAGAAGTTGTCGGGACGAACGGCGGCCTCGCCGCCGCTATCTTCGAGGATGTCGAAATCTTCGGGTCTGGCAAACTCGAAGGGGAGGTCCGCGTCCGTGAGCCGGCGGAACTGGACGCGGACGAAGTCGTTGACCGTCAGCTCGTCCTCGGTCGGGGACGAAAGCCGGTCGTCGTACACGTACTGTTCCCCCTCCTCGAGTCGAACGTCCTGCGGAACGTAGAGCTGCCCCTCTTCGTTCGTGTTGAAGAGTTCGATGGAGTATGCAACGTGGTTCCGGAGGGCGTCGATCGCTCCGATCGACGGGGCGTTCTCGAGCGGCGGCGAGACGACGCGGAAGACCGCGCCGGAGTAGAACGAATCGCGAGACGCGATCGCGTTCTGGAACTCGGAACCGCCGTCCGTCTCGTCGTTTCCGTTCTCCGAACTCGTTTCCTGTGCCGCCGTCTGCCCGGCCACCGCGAACGGCAGTGCGCCTGCGGTGACCGCTCCGACCCTCATGAATCGACGTCTCGACGCGTTACGTTCCGGATCGTTCATGGTGAATCAAGCCTTCGAAGGCGGGAGATCATTTGGTTCCGCCGTGGATAGTCCCCGTGCCGGCTTTTGCAGCGGTTCATTGGCCTGCGAGGTCGGACGACATCCCCGGAGACCGATGCTCGCCTACCGCTCGGAATTGGAACGAATCCGGCGCCGAAAGAACCCGACGAGTCCGTCGACGTAGCCGGTTCCCCAGACCGCCGTGATCACCGCGCCGACCGCGTTGAACACGAAATCGGTGACGATGTCGTCGATGCCGTAGACGGTGATGACCCCGCCGAGGGAGAACTCCAGCACTTCCCAGACGACGCCGGCAGCGAGGACGAAGACGACGATGAACACCGCTCGAAACGCCGGCGGAACGTCGATGTCGTCGGAGTGCAACTCGAACGCCCGAAACGAGGCGTAGCCGATCCCGGCGATGATCGTCGCCGACACCGTGTGCGTAATCTCGTCGTACCACTGGAACCACTCGTACAGCCAGAGCGAGCCGACGGTGTGGAGGATCATGGCGACGGCGATCCAGAGGACCAGCCCGACGTCCATCGAGTAGCCGTACTCCCGGCGCAACGCCGCCGGCAGGAGCGTGATCGCGAGGGCGAATCCGCCGGTCGCGGCGATATCGAATCGCGTCGTCACCAGCCCGTACCCGACCAGTCCGACCAGCCCGAGCTGTAGGACGCGAGCGGCGCGTCGCTCCTGAGCGTCCGACAGCCCGAGTCGATCACTGATCGTCATCGTGAACCCGTGCCGTTCGTCCGTTCGCCGGCGGTGCCGACCGATTCGAATCGAACGAAGTACCACTGGAACAGCGCACCCAGCACGAGGCCGACGACCGTGACGACCACGAAATCCCGCTGAAGTTCCGTCTGCGTGCGCAGGAAGTCGGTCCCGAGCCACTGATCCGAGTAGAACTGCGCGACCGTCCACAGCGCTTGCAGTGCGAGCGTCGTCAGCACCGCGAAGCCGACCGCGAACCGAGAGCTCAGCTCGACCGACGTAAACGCCTCGAGTTCGACGACCACGACGAACGCGAGCGACGCGATGGCGAGGTACACCGTCAGTTCGAACGGAACGACGGCCGTCCCGGCGAGCACGGCGGACGCCGTGATCGAGAGGATCGGCCACGGGACCATCGCCGTCCACTCGCGGGTCGCCAGCGCCGGCGCCGACGCGACGGCGACGACGAGGAGTTCGAATCCGCCCCACAGCGGAACGTCCCGGAGGAGATTTTCGAGCGCGTCGATCGTCACGATACTCAGCAGTATCCAGCCGACGACGGCGTTCGTCCGCTCGTCGTGAGCGAGGCCATCGAGCGTCACCACCTGCTAGCTCGACCGGCGCACACTAAAATCTGCAGCCGCGGGTACAGCTGGCAGGAGCGACCGAAACGCGACGGTGCAGTTCCGTTCGTCCGTTCGAGTGGTCGCGTGCGAGTGATCGCGGTCGATGTCGGTGCGTTCGTCTCTCGACGGCCTCGAGGCCCGGGACCGATACCGATAACTTCGCGCGGTCTGAACGTCTCTCTCAATGCGACAGTACCTCGATCTCGTCGACACGGTCCTCTCGGAGGGTACCTACAAGCCCAACCGGACCGGCGTCGACACGATTTCGTCGTTCAGCGAGCACTACGAGGTCGATCTTCAGGAAGGCTACCCGCTACTGACGACGAAGGAGATGGACGGCTACCGCTGGAACTCGATGCTCCACGAGGTCTGCTGGTATCTCTCGGGCGAAGAGCACATCCGCAACCTTCGCGAGGAGACCAAGATCTGGGACGCGTGGGCCGACGAGGAGGGACACCTCGACACCGCCTACGGCCGCTTCTGGCGCCGGTTCCCGGTTCCGGACGAGAACGCGCAACTCGAGGGCGAATCCTGGCCCGACGTCGCCCAGCGGTGGGTCACCGTCGAGGACGACGGCCGGCGGACGTTCGACCAGCTCCAGTACGTCGTCGACACGCTCTCGGATTCGCCCAACTCCCGCAGACTCGTCGTCAACGCCTGGCATCCCGCCAACGCGGCCGTTTCGACGCTACCGCCCTGTCACTACTCGTTCGTCTTCAACGTGCAGGGCGATCGACTGAACTGCCACCTGACCCAGCGCTCGGGCGACACGGCACTCGGGATTCCCTTCAACATCGCCGCGTACGCGCTCCTGACGAAGGTGATAGCCCAGGAAACCGGCTTCAAACCGGGCACCTTCGCGCACACCGTCGTCGACACCCACGTCTACTGCGGCCGCGGCGCGCGCGGCGAGTGGTACGCCGACAACCTCGAGGCGCTGCAGTCGCGACTGGCCGAGGTCGACGACCGCGAGGACTACCTCGCGGTCCGCGAGTGGCTCGAGTCCGAGGCCCCCGCCGAAGCCGAGGGTGACGAACGACTCGATCACGTGCCGGGGCTGCTCGAGCAGCTCTCCCGGGAACCGCTGGCGCGGCCGACGCTCGAACTCGCCGACACCTCGATCGACGACCTCGCGTACGAGGACGTTCAGCTGAACGGGTACGAGTCCCACGACGGGATCGAGTTCTCGGTCGCCGAATGAGCGGCGACGAACCGCGCCGCGACGATCCGAGCGCCGACGCCGACCTCGAGACCGACCGGGAACTCGTCGGCATCGTCGCCGTCGCGGACAACGGCGTCATCGGGAAGGACGGCGACATGCCGTGGCACGTCCCCGAGGACCTCCGGCACTTCAAGGAGACGACGATGGACCACCCGGTGATCATGGGCCGGGTCACCTACGAGGGCATCCTCGAGACGCTGGGCGAACCGCTCCCCGGGCGGACCACGGTGGTTCTGACGAATCGGGACCTCGAGACGCCCGAGAACGCCGTCGTCGCGGGGAGTCTCGAGGCGGCGCTCGAGGAGGCCGATCGGGCCGCCCGAAATCGTCACGACGACGCCGAGCGGATCTTCGTTGCGGGCGGCGCAACCGTCTACGAGCAGTTCCTGCCCGCGCTGGATCGACTCGTCGTGACGGAAGTCCACCGCGAACCCGACGGCGACACGCGGTTCCCCGACTGGAGCCGCGAGGACTGGCGGGTCGTCGACCGCGACGCGCGCGACGGGTTCGACTTCGTCGAGTACGCTCGATCAGCCTGACCGTGTGACTCTCCCGCACAACACAAACTCCACACCTGTGGTGAGTACGGGCATATATTGCTCGACTTCTGTAACTCGTCCAGAATAGTTCGTCCGGCGACAACATCTTCAACTCGAGCGAGCCACCAACCGTCAAATACGGGGTGTATATGAGCTCTACTCCTCGATCTAGGCAGTTTCAAATGTGGTCGTCCCCAAGTGGGGATAATGTCAACCGATGCGTTCTCGGATGCAATCCGGGAGTTCGAACACGACGGGGAAACGTACAAGATGGCGGATCTCACGGTCCTCGAGGAGCAGGGGCTCTGCGACCTCGAGAAACTGCCCGTGAGCATCCGGATCCTGCTCGAGTCCGTCCTCCGAAACGCCGACGGCGAGCAGATCGACGCGGATTCGGTCCGCGCGGCGGCCTCGTGGGAACCCGACGTGCCGGACGCCGAGGTGCCGTTTACGGTCTCGCGGGTCGTCCTCCAAGACCTGACCGGCGTTCCCGCAGTGGTGGACCTCGCAGCACTTCGCTCGGCCGCGGACCGCAAGGGCGTCGATCCGACGGTCGTCGAGCCCGAAGTTCCCTGCGACCTCGTGATCGACCACAGCGTGCAGGTCGACCACTTCGGCAGCGACGACGCCTACGAGCAGAACGTCGAACTCGAGTACGAGCGCAACGAGGAGCGCTACCGCGCGATCAAGTGGGCCCAGCAGGCGTTCGACGAGTTCAACGTCGTCCCGCCGGGGACGGGCATCGTCCACCAGGTCAACCTCGAACATCTCGGTCGCGTAGTCGACGTCCGCGAGGTTGACGGCGTCTCCGCGAGCGAAGCGAGCGGAGGCTCGTCGGACGAGTCCGACGTTGAGCAGTGGCTCGTCCCCGACACGCTCGTCGGCACGGACAGCCACACTCCCATGATCGGCGGCATCGGCGTCGTCGGCTGGGGCGTCGGCGGCATCGAGGCCGAGGCCGCCTTGCTCGGCCAGCCGATCAACATGAGCCTTCCCGAAGTCGTCGGCGTCCGCCTGTCGGGCGAGCTCCCCGAGGGAGCCACCGCGACGGACCTCGTGCTCCACATCACCGAGCGGCTCCGCGAGGTCGGCGTCGTCGACAAGTTCGTCGAGTTCTTCGGCCCGGGCGTCTCGCAGCTCTCCGTCGCGGATCGGGCGACCATCTCGAACATGGCGCCCGAGCAGGGCTCCACCATCAGCATGTTCCCCGTCGACGAGAAGACCCTCGAGTACCTCGAACTGACGGGTCGCGACGAGGACCACATCGAACTCGTCCGCGAATACCTCGAGGCCCAGGGCCTCTTCGGCGAGCAGGAGCCCGAGTACACGGAGATCGTCGAGTTCGATCTGAGCGACGTCGAACCCAGCCTCGCTGGCCACAAGAAGCCCCACGACCGGATCCCGATGGGCGATCTGGACGAGCACTTCCCGCGCCTGCTCGAGGAGCAGGGTGTCCTCGGTCCCGGCGGTGAACCTGCAATCGGCGACGGCAGCGGTGCGGCCGCGGACGACGCGACCTCGTCCGGCCCCGGCCTCACCCTCGACGAGAAGGTTCCCGTCGAACTCGAGGACGGCACCGAGGTCGAGATCGGTCACGGCGACGTCCTCGTCAGCGCCATTACGAGCTGTACGAACACCTCGAACCCGTCGGTGATGGTCGCCGCCGGCCTGCTCGCGCGCAACGCGGCCGAGCAGGGACTCGAGGTTCCCGACTACGTCAAGACGAGTCTCGCACCCGGGAGCCGCGTGGTTACCGAGTACCTCGAGCAGGCCGAACTGCTCGACGACCTCGAGGAACTGGGCTACCACGTCGTCGGCTACGGCTGTACGACCTGTATCGGGAACTCCGGGCCGCTTCCGAAGCCCATCGAGGACGCCATCGACGAACACGACCTCTGGACGATGAGCGTCCTCTCGGGCAACCGCAACTTCGAAGCCCGCATCCACCCGAAGATCAAGGCGAACTACCTCGCCAGCCCGCCGCTGGTCGTCGCCTACGGCCTCGCGGGGCGGATGGACATCGATCTCGAGGAGGACCCGATCGGTACGAACGACGACGGCGAGGCGGTCTACCTCGAGGACGTCTGGCCGGACCCGGAGGAGGTCCGCCAGACCATCCACGACAGCGTCTCGCCGGAGCTGTTCGCGGAGAAGTACGCGAGCGTCTACGAGGGCGACGAGCGCTGGGAAGCCCTCGACGCACCCACCGGCGATGTCTACGACTGGGACGACGAGTCGACGTACATCCGCGAACCGCCGTTCTTCCGGGACTTCCCGCTCGAGAAGCCGGGCGTCGAGAACGTCGAAGACGCCCGCGCGCTGCTCACGTTCGGTGACACGGTCACGACCGACCACATCAGCCCCGCCGGCCTGTTCGGCGAGGACCTGCCCGCCGGCCAGTGGCTCACGGAGCGCGGCGTCGAACCCCACGAGTTCAACACCTACGGCTCGCGACGGGGCAACCACGAGGTCATGATGCGCGGCACGTTCGCCAACGTCCGCATCGAGAACGAGCTGCTCGACGGGAAGGAGGGCGGCTACACGATCCACCACCCGACGGGCGAAGAGAGCGAGGCGCTCCGCGCCTCGGAAAAGACGAGCGGGGAGCAAAGTGACCCGCGAGTCATGACCGTCTTCGAAGCCAGCGAGCGCTACCGCGAGGACGACACCCCGCTGATCGTCATGGCCGGCGAGGAACTGGGCACCGGCTCGAGTCGCGACTGGGCCGCGAAGGGGACCGACCTGCTGGGGATCCGCGCGACCATCGGGAAAAGCTACGAGCGGATCTACCGCGACAACCTCATCGGCATGGGCGTCCTGCCCCTGCAGTTCGAAGACGGCGAGGGCTGGGAGGAACTCGGCCTCGAGGGCGACGAGTACTACACGATCGAGGGGCTCGAGGGCGGTCTCGAGCCGAACGCGGAACTGTCGGTTACCGCTGAACGGGACGACGGCGAGATCATCGAGTTCGACGTGACCGCACAGGTCGACACGCCGATGGCGGTCGAATACGTCGAGAACGGCGGCGTCCTCCACCTCGTGTTGCGACGCCTGCTGCAGGAAGAAGCCGAGTAACGGGCGCGAAACGGACTCGGGATGCGTTTTTATTTTGGGGAGTTCGATTTCCCGAGAGTGCGGGACTCACTCGCGGTGGCGCGCGCTGAGCCACGGTGAGCGAACGCGAGACGCGAACGGAGTGAGCGCCTCGAGAAGCGAATGGGGAGCGAAGCGACCCATAAGCACGGCGAACCGTGGCTCGACTATGCGCGAGGGACGAGCGAGCGGTGCGAGGGATGAACGGAGTGAATCCCTCGGAAGCGAGCGAGTCGGCTGGGGAGGACGTGGCATTCCTCGTTGCCACGGTAGCGACAGCTGCCACTGGACGACCGGAACGCAGCGAACGAACTCCGCCGATCTCCGTCGTACCGCGGGCTTTTACAACTGACTGCCCTACGCCGACACATGACCGATCCGACCGCGCGCAACCGGCTCGAGGACGAGGAGAGCCCGTATCTGCGCCAGCACGCGGACAACCCCGTCAACTGGCAGCCCTGGGACGAGCAGGCCCTCGAGGCCGCGAGAGAGCGCGACGTGCCGATCTTCCTCTCGATCGGCTACTCGGCGTGTCACTGGTGTCACGTCATGGCCGACGAGAGCTTTGCCGACGAGGCGGTCGCCGAGGTGCTCAACGAGAACTTCGTCCCGATCAAGGTCGACCGCGAGGAGCGCCCCGACATCGACAGCATCTACATGACCGTCTGCCAGCTCGTCTCCGGACAGGGCGGCTGGCCCCTTTCGGCGTGGCTCACGCCCGAGGGCAAGCCCTTCTTCGTCGGGACCTACTTCCCGCGGGAGAGCCAGCAGGGCCGACCCGGCTTCCTCGACCTCTGTCAGCGAATCGGCGACTCCTGGAACAGCGAGGACCGCGAGGAGATGGAGCACCGCGCCGACCAGTGGACCGAGGCCGCGAAAGATCGCCTCGAGGAAACCCCCGACGGCGCGGGTGCCGGCGGCGGCGCCGCCGAACCGCCCTCGAGCGACGTCCTCGAGCGGGCGGCCGACGCGGCCCTCCAGAGCGCCGACCGCCAGTACGGCGGCTTCGGCTCCGGCGGTCCCAAGTTCCCGCAACCCTCGAGACTGCACGTCCTTGCCCGCGCATACGACCGGACGGGGCGCGACCAGTACCTCGAGGTGCTCGAGGAGGCCCTCGACGCGATGGCCGACGGCGGCCTCTACGACCACGTCGGCGGCGGGTTCCACCGGTACTGCGTCGACCGCGACTGGACGGTGCCCCACTTCGAGAAGATGCTGTACGACAACGCCGAGATTCCGCGGGCGCTGCTCGCGGGCTACCAGCTTACGGGCGACGAGCGCTACGCCGAGGTCGTCGAGGAAACCCTCGAGTTCGTCTCCCGAGAACTCACGCACGACGAGGGCGGCTTCTTCAGCACCCTCGACGCCCAGAGCGAGGATCCAGAAACCGGAGAACGCGAGGAGGGCGCGTTCTACGTCTGGACGCCCGACGAGGTTCGGGAGGTCCTCGCGGACGAGACGGACGCGGGACTGTTCTGCGAGCGATACGACGTCACCGAATCGGGCAACTTCGAGGGAACGAATCAGCCCAACCGCGTCCGATCGATCCCGGATCTCGCCGACGAGTACGATCTCGAGGAGAGCGAGGTCGAACGCCGACTCGAGGACGCCCGCGAGAAACTGTTCGAAGCCCGTGCGGAGCGCCCGCGACCGAACCGCGACGAGAAGGTGCTGGCGGGCTGGAACGGCCTCATGATCGACACGTGTGCGGAGGCCGCGCTGGTACTGGGCGAGGACGCGTACGCCGAGCAGGCGGTCGACGCCCTCGAGTTCGTTCGCGACCGACTCTGGGACGACGACGAGGGACGACTCCACCGCCGATTCAAGGACGGAGACGTCAAAGTCGACGGCTACCTCGAGGACTACGCCTTCCTCGCGCGCGCCGCGGTGGGCTGCTACGAGGCCACCGGCGAGGTCGACCACCTCGCGTTCGCGCTCGACCTCGCGCGCACCATCGAGGCGGAGTTCTGGGACGCCGACCGCGGGACGCTCTACTTCACCCCCGAGAGCGGCGAGTCGCTCGTCACGCGGCCCCAGGAACTGAACGACCAGTCGACGCCTTCCGCGACCGGCGTCGCCTGCGAGACGCTGCTCGCGCTCGACGAGTTCGCCGCCGAGGAGTTCGGGGCGATCGCCGCCACCGTCCTCGAGACCCACGCGAACGAGATCGAGGCGAACGCCCTCGAGCACGCCTCGCTCTGTCTGGCCGCGGATCGCCTCGAAGCCGGCGCGCTCGAAATCACCGTCGCGGCCGACGAGGTGCCCCTCGAGTGGCGCGAGCGCTTCGCCGCCGACTACCGTCCCGACCGGCTGTTCGCGCGCCGTCCGCCGACGGCTGGGGGGCTCGAGGCGTGGCTCGACGAGTTGGGGCTCGAGGACGCGCCGCCGATCTGGGCCGGTCGGGAGGCCCGCGACGGCGAGCCGACGCTGTACGTCTGCCGCGATCGGACGTGTTCGCCGCCGACGCACGAGATCGAGGACGCCCTCGAGTGGCTCGGCGAGAACGGGGATACCGACGGGGCGGACGGGGAGGCGTTCGACGAGCCTGAGAGTCCGTTCTAGGGGCACATCTTCCCTCCTGCGTCGTCGCAGAGGGTACACGCGTAGCGACCAGCCCGGTCCTGTAGCGTCGGGACGCGATCCGCCGGCGGACCGTCTGCGACGGGTTACCTTCCGTAAAATTGTGACCGTGCGGTCGATTTTTCGAACCTATCGGGACCAGTTACCCACAGTCGAACGGTTCGAGATGCCGACTAGAAAATCGGAGCCGACGTCCGGTCGTTCGATATAGCAGGGGTTTAGTATAGTCATGAATTTTCACCGATAACGGCGATCGGTAGCGCCGATCCGAACACCGCACATGAACGAAGAATACGAACTCGTTATCGTCGGCGGCGGGATCAGTGGGGCATCGCTTCTGTACACGATCGCGAAGTTCACCGACGTCGAACGCGTCGCGCTCGTCGAGAAGGAGGACGAACTCGCGGCGATCAACTCTCACCACACGAACAACTCCCAGACGCTGCACTTCGGGGACATCGAAACCAACTACACCCTCGAGAAGGCCGAGACCGTCAAGCGGGGCGCCGAGATGGTCGCCGGCTACCTCGAGGCGAACGATCCCGACCGGGAGATGCACAGCAAGCGCAGCAAGATGGTGCTCGCGGTCGGCGACGAGGAAGTCGACGAACTCGAACACCGGTACCACGAGGAGGGCTTCGGCGACCTCTTCCCGAAACTCGACGCGATTCGACGGGACGAGATCGCGGAGATCGAGCCGAACGTCGTCGAGGGTCGGGATCCCAGCGAGGACATGCTGGCGCTCCAGACGCCGGACGGGTACACGGTCGATTACGGCGAGGTCGCGAAGTCGTTCGTCGACGAGGTCCGCGATATCGACGGCGTCGACGTCTACACGGGGACGGCGGTCGAATCGATCCACGACGCGGACGACGAGTTCCTCGTCGAAACGGAGGCCGGCTGGTTCTCGGCCGACGCGACCGTCGTCGCGGCCGGCTCCCACAGCCTCCAGATCGCCAAGGAGATGGGGTACGGCGAGCACCTCTCGCTGCTGCCGGTCGCGGGAAGCTTCTTCGAAGCCGACCAGGAACTGCTCAACGGCAAGGTCTACACCCTCCAGATGAAGAAGCTCCCGTTCGCGGCGGTTCACGGCGACGCCGAGGTCCACGATGGGACGATCACCCGGTTCGGACCGACGGCGAAGGTCGTCCCGGCCCTCGAGCGGGGTCGACTCTCGACGGTGCCGGACTTCTTCGACGTGTTCGGGCTGAACCCCGACTCGTTCCTGAGCTACGGGAACATCCTCGCGGATCGGATCCTCCTGCCGTACGTGCTCAAGAACCTCGTCTACGACGTCCCGTACGTCGGCAAGAAGGCGTTCCTGCCCCACGTCCAGAAGGTCGTCCCGACCGTCGAACTCGACGATATCGAACGGGCCAAGGGGTACGGCGGCGTCCGACCGCAGATCGTCAACACCCGAACGAAGTCGCTCGACATGGGCGAGGCCACGATCACCGGGGACGGGATCCTCTTCAACGTCACCCCTTCGCCCGGCGCGTCGACGTGTCTGCAGAACGCGATGCGGGACACCAAACAGGTCGTCGAGTTCCTCGAGGGCGACTACGAGTTCGACGAGGACGCGTTCGAAGCGGCGACGATCGAGCACTTCCCGCGTGCGGGTGCCGCGGAACAGGGCCCGAGTCAAGACGAGGATCAAGATCCGATCGCGGCAGACGACGACTGACCGACTCGAGTCCGTCCGTACTCAGATCACTTTTGTGAAACTCGCGTTCAGTACAGCAACCTCTTTTGCCGGGGGCATCGGCGGGCGTCAGAGACGCCCGCCTCAACCCCCGGCAAAACCCGTTGATGCCAAAAGGCCGCCGTCGCGGGTTTCACCCCGCTCCGGCGGTGAACCGCTCGCTTCGCTCGCGGATGCTTACGCTCCACAGCACGTTCAGTAAGCACACGTAGTTGTCGTTCAGTACAGGCTGAGGAGCCGGCGTGCAGTGGCGCGCGCTGTCAGCCGCCCGAGTGAGCGCGAGGGCGGCTGACGATTTCGTGCGAGGGATGAGCGAGTGAGCCTGCGAACGAGCGAATCGGCTGGGGAGGGCGTGGCGAATCACTGTGGCCACGAGAGGAGGACGCTTCGCTTCACCTGCCGCTCCAATCGAAGCGTCGTTCCATTCGCAAACGAACGTACCGAATCGAGGGTTACTGTCACACGCTCGTCCGTACGGACAAATCGACGTCCGGACTACCGTTATGACAGCAGCGTCCCGACGTCGGCCAGCGACTCGAGGACGTGATCCGGCTGGATGGCGGCGTTCTCGAGGTCGGCCCGGTCAGTGACGCCGGTGAGGACGAGCGCGGTCGTCGTGCCGGCTCGTTCCCCCAGCGCGATGTCGGTGTTCAGCCGGTCGCCGACGACCAGCGTCCGCTCGGGCGCGGCGTCGAGGCGGTCCATCGCCGTCGTGGCGGCGATCGTCGACGGCTTGCCGAGGACGGCGTCGGGTTCCCGGCCGGCGACGGCCTCCATCGCGGCGAGGATCGCGCCCGATCCCGGGATCTCCCCGTCGTCGATCGGAATCGTCGCGTCGGGATCGGTGCCGTAGAAGGGGACGCCGTCCTCGAGCGCTCGGAGGGCCTCCCAGAGCGTCCCGAAGGTAAACTCCGAGTCGAACGACCCGAGGACGACCTCCGCTGCGTCGGGATCGTCGGTCAACTCGACTGTCGCGTCCTCGAGGATCGACCGCAAGCGGTCGCTCCCGACGAGGAAGACCCGTTCGCCGGGGTAGGAGGTCGCGAGGTACTGCGCCGAAACCGTCGCGGAGGTCAGGACCGTCTCGGGATCGACGTCGATCCCGTGGGGTGCGAGCGTCTCGCCGTAGTGGTCGCTGCCCCGCGTCGGGTTGTTCGAGAACAGGAGTCGCGCGATTCCGGCGTCCTCGAGCGCGCGGAGGCCGTCCGTCGCCCCGGGGAGCAACTCCTCGCCGCGAACGATGGTGCCGTCGACGTCGAGGATCGCCGCCTCGTAGTCGGTCATCGGCCGTGGCTACGGCGGGCCGGCGATTGAGTCTTGGGGCGTTCCGCCGGCTCCCTCACCTCGACCGCTCGAGTTCGAGTTCGTCCGTGTCGACGCCGGCGGCGTCGGCCCGCTCGTTGGACTCGATCAGTCGGTCGAGTTTCGCTTCGAACTCCGCTTCGGAGAGTTCGCCGTCCGCGTACCGCTCCTGCAATCTCGTGACGGGGTCGTGTTCGGCCGCGTGGTCGGCGTCGGCGTCTCCCTCGGCCGCCCGTTCCGCCGCGCGTTCGGCGTCGGCCCGCTCGCTGCGCCGGGTGAGATACCAGATCAGGAACGTGCTGGCCACGAACAGCGCCGTGATTCCGAGGGCGTACAGCGGCCCGGCCAGTAGCAACGCGGCGATGATCAGGACGTCGGCCAGAACGAACTTGATGGCGAAGATTTCCGTGAGGTTGTAGCTTCGCCCGCCGCTCTCGCTGCCCATACACGACAGTTAGCTGTCGTTCGAAATAACTGTGCGGGACTGTGCCGACTCGCCGGACGGTCGGCGGCGGACCCGTATTCGCGATCGGCGGTACCGACGCGAGTCCGTCTCGGTGCCGAGCCGGGTTCTCGCCGGGGAAACGCACATCGGTCTACCGCACGAACGTCGAGTATGACGCTCGACATCGAGATTCCGGAGCCGCCGACGCTTCGAGGGCCGGAGGATCCGGGCGACTACGACGCCGTCGAGGAACCGGAGGAGCGGACCGGAGACGACACGCGCCGGGACGAACTCGCCGGCCTCCTCGAGGCGGGCGCCTGGGAGGACGCGTTCGACGAGTGGGCCGACGACACCTACCTGAACGAAGGCGAGTTCCGGGCCGTCCGGGAGCGGGGGCTGCTCGACGAACTCGACTTCTACTGGAACCGGGCCGCAGGGGACGTCGGCTACCGCGTTCCGCCGATTCCGGCCGACCTGACCGACGCTCGCGAGGACATCGACGCCCACGATATCGACGACATCGAAGAGGCGCTGGACGACCTCGCGCGGACGGTCAGCGAAGTGCTCGAGAGCGACTACATCCACCGCGGGAGCGAGGAATTCGGCTACGACTGGGAGTAGGGCTCCCCGGATCCTCGCGGCGGCGCGAACGGAGCCGTCCGACCGACCGGGCCTGCGACCGTCCGTCGGCGGTCCGGCGACCGCGAGGTGGGAATTCTTATCCGCCGACCCGTCCTACCCTCGACTATGACACTCGAGGTCGAGGCGCCCGACCCGCCGGAACTGGACTTCGTCGACCCCAACGAGTACGAGGACGCGACGATCAGCGCCGACGGCGACGTCGACTACCGCCGCGAGGAACTCCAGGCGTTCCTCGAGGAAGGCGCCTGGGAGGAAGCGTTCGACGAGTGGCGCGAGGATACCGACCTCGAGGAACGGGAGTACGGAATCGCCAGGGATCTAGATCTCTTCGCGGGGTTCGACTTCTTCTGGGACGATTTCGCCGACAGAGTCGGCTACCACGCGCCCGGGATCCCCGAGGACTGGCAGGCCCGCGAGTACCACCCCGAACTCGATACGTGGGGGACCGTCTCCTCGATCAACGCCGAACTGACCGAGTTCGGCCAGATCGTCTCGGTGACGCTCAAAGAGGAGTACGTCGACTGGGAAGCCGAGTACGAACCGCCGGAGGATCTGCCGGACTTCGAGTGACCGCCTCCGGACTTCGAGTGACCGCGGCCGCCGCACTCCGAGCGACCGCGGCCGCCGCACTCCGAGCGACCGCGGCTGCCACAATCCGAACGCCTACGCCCGGGGGACCGCGATATTTCTCGTCCGTCCGTCGCAGTCCGGACAGGACTCGAGCGAGTCGGTGACTTCTCGGTAGCCACACTCGCAACACTCGTAGTACGATCGGTCTGGCACGTCTGGGGCCGGATGAACCATCGTGTGTTGCAATCGCACACCACGGAATAAGGATTACGCTAGTAGTGGTATATCGGCCGCATACAACTAAACCTCCGCAAATTCCCTAATATTCTGGTCAATCGGTCACCAGGATTCGATTCGTCGGCCCAGCGGCGTGACGAAGCCGTCGCTCACCACCGGCCTCGACACGAGTCGTCTCAGTTTCCACAACCCGGACTCGGTTCCGGAGCAGCAGCTCGGTCCGCGCGATGTCGAGCGAGAAGCCGATTCGATACTGCCGTCGTCCGCAACCGACCCCTATCCGGACCACTCGTCGGCGAGGTCACCGGCGATGTTCTCTCGCCAGTGTTCGAAATCGGTTTCGCACGCCGCGTTCTCGTCGATATGGTCGACGAATCCGGCACCGGGGGAGGCAAGCTCGTCGCCACAGAAGGGACAGGTAACGGGGTCGCTCCAGTCCGTCGTCGTGTTGACTGCCATTGGTGCCCCAATCTATCAGGAACTATCATATAAGTTTAGCCGGTTAAGATCTATTATAATTTGTATGTTATATAATCACAATACTACGGAAGAGATATTGGCCTATTTCGAGGCTGTGTCCACACCTGATCGGTTCGGTTTTGAATTTCGACGAACGCCCATCACCGAATCCTCGAGACGGTCGCAGTACGAGACTCGAGTCCGAAATCGGCCAGGATTCGGCCCCGATCGCCTCGATCACAGATTTACCACGAAAAGAGTTAACACGCTTCAGTACATATGTTATCACATGTCAGTCACCGAACCGCGCGAGTACGAGTGCGTCGCGTGTGGCCGCCGTGAAACCGTCACGGACGCGTTCGTCAGCACCTGTCGGCGATGCGGGGGCGAGATGCGAAACGTCGAGCTGATCCGGGAGTAGTCGAGTCGTCGTCACCGCGCCCGCGTCGGGGAGCAGCGGCAATCGGTTTTCCGTTCGTTCGTCGACCACGGAGTCGTGGATTCGATCGTTCGGACCGCGCCCGTCGACCGCGATTCACCGCCCGACGGCGATCGCGGCACCGAGCAGGAGCAGGCCGATGACGACCGCGACGGCGCCGATCGATCCGTCGCCGGCGAGGGCGACGGTTCCGCCGGCGACGACGCCGGCACCGCCGCCGCCGGCAGCGAGCGGGACAACGACGTTCGATCCGTCGCTCGCTTCGTCGGCATCGCCGTCTTCGCTCGATTCTGGTCCGCCCGCCGACTCGAGCGCGTCCAGACGCTCGTCGACTTGTTCGAGTTCCGTCGTGACAGAATCGACCGTCGAGCCGTCGGTCGGCGTCTCGACGGACGCCGCGAGATCGTCGACCTCCGCGGCGACCGACTCGAGACGCGCGCGCTGTTCCGCCAGCGTCTCGGCCTGCCCCTCGAATCGGGAGTCGTGATCGCTCAGTCGCTCGTCGAGTCGATCGGTGCGGTCGGCGAGGTCGTCGAGGCGGCCGGCGAGATCGTCGATCCGGTCGACGCCGGTCGCCAGTTCGTCCGTCCGACTCGCCTCCTCGTCGACGCGAGCAGCCACGGTGTCGACGCGGTCCGCGAGGGCAGCGTCCGCCGTCCCCTCGAGATCGGTCTCCAGCGTCGCGATCGTCTCGGCGGTCTCGTCGTGGGCCGCCTCGAGCGACGCCAGCTCCTCCTCGAGGGCGGCGAGTTCGTCCCGGAGCGATGCGACGGGCTCCCCAGCGGGCGACGTCTCGTCCAGCGCCTCGAGTCGGGCGTCGAGATCGGAGACGGTCTCGTCGATCCGGTCGACGTCCGACTCCACGGCCTCGACGACGTCCTCGAGCCGGTCGTCGACGGTCGTAGCTCGCTCGTCCACCGATTCGAGCCGCGTCTCGAGCGCGTCGGTTTCGTCCGTCAGCTCCGATTGGAGGTCGGCCGCGAGGTCGTCGACCCGCTCCGCGGTGGCCGCTCGCGTCTCGAGGTCGGACGCCGTCTCCGAAACGGCGTCGAGGGTGTCCCGGAGGTCGTCGAACTCGGTCTCGAGGGCCGCGAGGTCGTCTTCGACGGCGGCGACTCGCTCGCCCTCGGCGGCCGTCGACTCGAGATCGTCGATCGCGTCCCGAACGCCGGCGAGACTGTTTTCGAGGTCCGCAGCGGTCGCGTCGAGCCGTTCGTCGATGGACTCGAACCGATCGTCGACCGCCGCGAGTTCGTCGTCGAGACGATCGGTAACGGCCGCGAGTTCCACGTCGAGTCGGTCGTCGACGGTCGCGCACTGCTCGTCGACGTCCTCGATTCGGTCCGTGACCGACTCGAGGTCGGCTTCGAGGGCGTCGATCTCCGCCTCGAGCGTCGTTTCGACGCGCTCCAAATCCTCGTCGACCGCCGCTTCGACCCGCTCGACGTCGGCGGCGGCAGTTTCCTCGGCGGCGTCGATCCGCGCCTCGAGCCGGTCGCCGAGGTCGTCGACGCGAGTCCCGATTCGGTCGACGTCGTCGTCGATCGTTTCGAGGCGCTCCTCGAGTCCTGAGACCGTCTCCGTGACGACCTCGAGGTCGTCCGCCGCCGCGGTCTCGGCGTCCAGATCGCTCAGGTCGCTTCGGAGCGTCTCGAGACGGTCGTCCAGCGTCTCCGTCCGATCGTCGAGGGTCTCCGCGCGGTCGGCCACCGTCTCGAGTTCGTCGGACAGGGCGCCCAGACGGTCCTCGAGAGCCCCGCGTTCGTCCGCCGTGCTCTCGGCGAGGGCGTCGATGTCCGCCGCCAGATCCGCCTCGAGGCCGTCGACGTCGTCCTCGAGCGTCTCCAGGTCCGCGGACAGATCGGTCTCGAGACCGTCGATATCGTCCTCCAGCGCATCGAAGGCCGACGACAGCGAGTCGAGGTCGCCCTCGAGGTCGTCGACCGTCCCCTCGCTGGCGTGGGTCTCGCTCTCGGCTTCGAGGTCCTGCAGGTCGTCGGCGAACGCCTCGAGTCGCTCGTCGAGATCCGCGACGGTCTCGGCGTCGGCGGCCCGCTCTTCGACGTACTCGACGTCCTCGAGGACCGACTCGAGGTCGGCCCGGACCGACTGGATCTCGTCGTCGCGGGTGGCCAGCCGGTCGAACAACTGATCGATAGCGTCGTCCGCGCGCTCGTGGTCCGCGTCGGCGCCCTCGAGCGCGTCGAACGAGAGTGACGTTCCGTCGCCTGCATCGCTTGCTTCGATCGCGTCGGCGGTTGCGCCGGTCGCCGCATCGGTCACCGCGTCGTCGCCGTCGCTCGCATCTCCGTTCCAGGTGACGTCCTCGTAGGCGTCGACGTCGTCCGCTGCTGCCGCCAGCGCCCCTCTGGCGGCGCAGGCTGCGGGATCGTCCGCGAGACGCACGCCGCGGATCGAAAACGGCAGCGGCGCCGCGTCGAACCGGCCGCCCAGCAGGTACTCGAGGCCCTCGAGCGCCCCCGATCCGGCGATCGCGATCGGGACGGCGAGCCCCTGCTGGACGTCGTTCTCGTCGGCTTCGGCCGCGATCGCGTCCGCGAGGTCGCCGATCAGCGCGTCGTAGGCCCCCGCCAGCGCGCTCTCGATCTCGCCCGAGGCCGCGTCGGGATCCAGCGTGAACTCCGCGAGCACGTCGGCGACCGCCGCCGGCTCCCGGCCGGTCTCGTCGGCCGCTCGGTCGACGACCCACTCGCGGCCCTTCGCGAGCGAGAAGGCCAGCGCGGGGACGCCGTAGTAGACCAGCGCGACGCTGGTCGTCTGCGTTCCGACGTTGATCCCCAGTCCGGTGTAGTTGTCCTCCGCGAGCTGGTCGTAGACGACGGCGAAGCCCCGGCTGATCGGGGTCGCGTCGACCCCGCGATCGGCCAACACCGACTCGAGCGTCTCGCGGTGCGCGTCGGTCGGCTCCGCGGCGCCGATCAGCGATCCCGGCGTCGTGTAGCAGAGCCGTTCGGCCGGTGCGTCGTCGTCGAGCACGCGGTCGACGAGCGCCTCGAATGCGGGTTCGACGTAGCCGTCGACTGCGAGGACGCCGTTCGAGAAGAGCGAGGTAGGTGTCTCGTCCGCGGCGTCGGCGACGCGCTCGGCCGTCGGCCCGACCGCGTACGTCGTGCCGTCTCGCTCGACGATCAGTTCGTCCCCCGGCGAGTCGACTGCCGACTCGAGCGTCGCGTCGTCAATCGGAACGACGACCGACGCCACTGACTCGATCGCGTCTCCGGCCGTCGTCTCCGCGGCCACCCTGATCGTCCCCGGTCCGATGTCGAGACCCTGGTTCATGCCATCGGGAAGTCGGAGCGACCTCTTTGAGCTTTGGCCCCGAATACCAGATGTGAAAATTACCGACCCGTTCGGCCCCTGTCGGGCCGGTTTTCGTCGGCTACTCCGGTCGCCGATGGCGACGGGGACGGTACAGGTGGGACGGACCAGTGCGGACGGACGGCGCGTCGGGCGCGCTCAGTCGGCCGGATCCGGAACGGTGACCGCCCTCCCCACGGAGACCGTATCGCCCACGGAGAGGGTCTCCCCCCGCGAGGAGTCGGAGACGAGCGCCTCGGCCGTGAGACGGGCGTAGTGATCGAATCGCGCCTCGTGGGCCCACTCGGGGAGCGTCGCCTGCCGTCGCTCGGCGATCATCTCCCGAAACCGATCGCTCTCCCGCCCGATATCCGCGTCGTCCGGCGGGACGGGACAGGGGCCGATACCCAGCAGCGTTGCCGAACCGATATCGACGGGGACGACGCGTTCGGACGCGTCGTAGAGCCGATCCTCCCAGAACGCGGGGGCGTCACCGACGACGAGATTCGGGCGGAGTCGCCGACACAGCGCCTCGACGTCGAGCCCGTCGACCCACGAGGCGACCCTCTCGAGCGTGGCGTCGCCGACGATCGTCGCCTCAGGGCTCGCCGCGTCCCCCGGTAGTGACGCCTCGTCGAGACGGACGAGTTCGACCGGGTAGCCGAGGTAGTCCGAGAGCCACGAGGCGAAACAGTCCCGGTCGAGTTCGAGGTGGAAGGTGTGAGTTTCGTCGGCCCCGCTCTCGCGGACCGATACGGTCTCCCGATCGAGGTCGTAGTCGGTTTCGAGGTCGTGGATTCGTCGCTCGCGGTTCCGGTCGACGTACTGGGCGCCGAAGCCGTCGTCGGATCCCGACCCCGGTGGACGGTCGACGATCGCGTACCGACGGTCCCACGCGAGCCCGCTCCCGTCGAGGTCGACCGCCTGAACCGACGTTCCGTCGAGGGCCGCGACCGGATGGACCCGAATGCGCTCGAGGCGTACCATGGCCCGTTCTGTCGCGGTGCTGACTCTTAGTTCTGTTCACACCAGACCTCCATCAACTATGTTAATATTAGATGAATTATTGTCTCGAATGACACTGGTGCACGGAGGGAAAACCGTCAGTCGTTCCACCGAACGACGATCCAATCGCGCTGCAGGCGGCTCGAGCGGTAGCGACTGCGACCGGCGGGGTTTCGGAGGCCGTTCAGAGCGTCGCGCTCGGAGACCCGCTCGAGTACACTGCGCTCCGAGACGCGAGTGGATTCCACTACGCGCGCACTGTCGACGATGACGCGTCTGCGCTCGCCTTCGAGAGCCGAATGTCACCCGTTCCGTCGACCCGGACCGAGTAGCCGCAGTACGTGAACGTGACGGACGCGTCGGCCCCAGCCGTCGACGTTGCGAACAGCGTCTCGAGCGCCTCGGTATCGATGGCCTCGTACAGCGGTGGTTCCAGTTCGATCACGTCGACACCCTCCTGCTCGGCGACCGCCTCGACGATCGCCATCGAGAGTTCGTCTGCGTCGTGCATGTTCAACGAACCGGCGTTCTATGGTATATAATCACGTGATCGTATTCTGACGCGCGTCTGCCCCTCGTCAGACACCTCTCGGAATCGGTACACGTCCAGCCGGCGACGATCGCGGGATGGTTCCCCGACCGGACGATGCACGCGACGGCCGCTCGAGGACATATTTTTTGCCGCTCCGCATCGTCACTGCGACCGATATGTCCGCCGAGAACCCGCTCGCCGAGGTCGTCGACAACCTCGTCTACGAACCGGCACAGGTACACGAACACGGGGTCGACCTGACCGTCAGCGCGATCTACGAAGTCGCCGCTCCCGGTCGGCTGGATTTCGGCGGCGACGAACTCGAGGACGCCGACCTCGAACCGATTCCGACCGAACTCCGCGATCCCGACGACGAGTACGGCTGGTGGGACCTCGAGGGCGGGCAGTACGTCCTCCAGCACAACGAGTTCCTGACCGACCTCGAGGGCCCCGTCCAGTTGCAGCCGCGCAACGAACTGCTGGCCCGGGGCGGCTCCCACCCCTCGATGCTGGTAGCCTCGCACCTGCCGCTGATCCCGCTGTCCGTCCCCGACGGCGGCCTGCGGATCAAGGAAAACGCGCGGGTGTCGACGCTGGTACTGGGCGGCGCCGGAGCGGCCCGGACCGAGTAGCGACGGTCGGCCAGCGACGGGTGACCGCGTCGGCCGTGGAGCGAGGTGTTCCCGCCCCGTGGGAACTCCCGACGGGAGAAATAGTGGGTCGGACCGAACCGACGACCATGACCGACGAGACACCGCTGACCGACGAGGCGATCAGGCGGGCGGTCGTCGATCGCGTCCGGGAAGTCGAGATCATGGGCGGCGACCCGATCGGCGAGCAGTTGATCGAAGACGTCGCCGTCGAGGACGGGATCGTCACGTTCACCGTCGACTTCGGGCCGGTCGATCGCGTGTTAGCCGACCGACTGACCGATCAGCTTCGGGGGGCCGGGCTGGCGACCGACGGCGTCGTCCACGTCCGGGTCGAGGCCGCCGGTGCCGACGCTCCCGAAATCGGGCTGCCGGTCTCCGGCGTCGACTCGATCATCGCCGTCGGCAGCGCGAAGGGCGGCGTCGGCAAGACCACCGTCACCGCCTCGCTGGCGCGCGCGCTCGCCGAGACGGGGCTGGACGTCGGCGTCTTCGACGCGAACGTTTACGCGCCCGACGCGCCGGACCTGCTCGAGGCCGAGGGACCGGTTCAGACGTCGCCGACGGGGAAGCCGATGCCCGTCGAGACCGAGGACGGTATTCAGGTCGTCAGCATCGAGTTGATCGCCGACGACGGCCCCGTCGCGTGGCGCGGCGCGATGGTCCACGACGTCGTGAAGGACCTGCTCGGGGACGCGGCCTGGGACGATCGGGACGTGTTGCTCGTGGACCTGCCGCCGGGGATCGGCGACGCGGTCTACACGATCGTTCAGCAGGCGCCGCTGGACGGCGGCTTGCTGGTCTCCACGCCGACCGACGAGTGCGTACGGGCGACGCGGCGGACCGCCGCGCTGTACTCGGCCAACGACGTGCCGACGATCGGCGTCGTCCCCAATATGGTCGGCGCCGCCGAGGGCGAAACGACGCCGTTCGACGGCGGGCCGGACGCGCTCGCCGAGGACGTGGCCGAGGCGGCCTACGCCGAGATCGATCCAGTCCCGTTCGACCCAACGCTGCGAGAGCCGACGGCGCGGTCCGTCGCCGATCCCGAGACGACGGGCGAACGGGCGATCGACGCGCTCCGCGAGACCGTGCTCGAGTTCCTCGAGACGGAGGGCGGACCGGGGGTTCCCGAGGACGCGATCGACCTGCGGGGGCTCCCGCCCGAGACGTGCCACCGGCAGGTCGTCACCGAGTTCGGCGTGGCCGCCGACGAACCGGTGTCTGTGCTGCTCCGGGGCGACCCGGACGACCTCGTCGAAGTCGTTGACGAGAGCCTCGCGCGGGACGGACGCTCGCTCGAGCGGACCGCCGTGGACGACCTGGGGTACGACGGCTGGCTGGTCGAACTCGAGGCGGGCGGCCGGTCGGCGGTCGAACCGGCGACCTGACGCCGGCGCCGCCGGACGCGGATTCTCGCCGATCCGTTTTTCTCGTCGGGGGACCGTCTCGTTACGAGCGTCGCCCGACCCGTTATAAAAACCCACTATTCGGAGGATTTCGGCCGTAGCGTCCCCAGCGCGTGGGAACGGGCGGGTCTGGTTAATGAGTGGAGTCCGCAGTGTCGACCGTGATGGCACACCGACGACCACCGTTCGAACGGCGCTGTCCGAATCGGTCGGTGAGCGACTCCCCGGCCGGCCATCCGCGCACCGCGCGTGCGGGGTGGTACGATGAGTGACGAGGAGGCCGACGGGCTGGAACTGTCCCGTCGGGAACTCGGTGCCGCGGCGGCGGGCGTCGCCGGCGCGTCCGGACTCGGGTTCCTCGGCTATCGGCGCCTGACCGGCGAGGAAACCGCCGACGACGAGGGGCCGATGAACCCCCTCGAGGAGTATCCCAACGAGGAGTGGGAGCAGAAGTACCGGGAGATCTGGGAGCCCGACGACTCCTACATGCTCACGTGTACGCCAAACGACACCCACAACTGCTACCTCGAGGCGACCGTCAAGAACGGGCAGATCACCCGTCTGGGCCCCTCGATGAACTACGGCGAGGCGACCGACCTCGACGGGAACCAGTCCTCCCAGCGGTGGGACCCCCGCGTCTGTAACAAGGGGCTGGCGATGGTCGAGCGGTTCTACAACGAACGCCGCGTCAAGGCCCCGATGATCCGCGCGGGGTTCAAACGGTGGGTCGACGACGGCTTCCCCCGCGACGACGACGGCTCGATGCCCGAGGAGTACGCCGAGCGGGGCGAGGACGACTTCGTCGAGGTCGACCACGAGGTGGCCCACGAGTACGCGGCCCGGGCGTTCCTCGAACTCGCCGACCACTACAGCGGCGAGAGCGGGGTCCAGTCGCTGCTCGAGCAGGGGTACGACGAACGGGTCGTCGAGGAGACCCAGGGCGCCGGCGTCCGGACGATGAAGTTCCGCGGCGGGATGCCGCTGCTCGGCGTCATCAAGCTGTTCGGCCAGTACCGCAACGCCAACTCGATGGCGCTGCTGGACAACTACGTCCGCGACGTCTCCGAGGACGAGGCGCTGGGCGCGATGGGGCTGGACAACTACTCGTTCCACACCGACCTGCCGCCGGGGCACACGATGGTCACCGGCCAGCAGACGGTCGACTTCGACCTCGCGAGCATCGAGTACGCCGACCACATCGTGCTCGACGGGATCAACTACCTTACCTCGAAGATGGCCGACTGCCACTGGCTGACCGAGGCCAAGCTGAAGGGGTCGAAGGTCACCGGGATCTTCACCGACTACAACGCGACGGCCTCGAAGTGCGACGAACTCATTACGGTCCGCCCGGCGTCGGACACGGCCCTGTTCCTCGGCGCGGCCCGCGTCCTCATCGAGGAGGAGCTGTACGACGAAGCGTACGTCCGCAAGCACACGGACCTGCCGCTGCTGGTCCGGATGGACGACAACGAACTGCTCCGGGCCAGCGACGTCTCCGAGGACTACGAGCCCGCGGACCTCGAGAAGACGAACTCCGTCGGCGACGACGCGGACCGACCCGGCGTCGACGTGACGAATATCGACGACCAGGTCATCACCGAAGAACTGCGCCGCGAGTGGGGCGACTTCGTCGTCCACGACGCCGAGAACGGCGAGTTCGTGCCGGTCACGCGCGACGACATCGGCGACGACTTCGACGTTCCCGCGACGATCGAGGGCGCGTTCGAGGTCGAACTCGCCGACGGCGAGACCGTCGAAGTCCGGACGGTGTTCGACCTGATCAAGGAACACCTGGTCGGGACCTGGGACCTCGAGTCGGCCGCAGAGGTCACGGGGACGGACCCCCAGGCGATCGAGAACCTGGCCCGGGACTTCGCCGACAACCAACAGAGCACGATGTTGCTGACCGGGATGGGGCCGAACCACTACGCGAACGCCGACCAGCACGGCCGCGCGGCGTTCCTGCTGGCGTCGCTGACGCGAAACGTCGGCTACCGGACCGGGAACGTCGGCAGCTATTCGGGGAACTACCGGATGGCGTACTTCAACGGCGTCGGCCAGTACGCCAACGAGGACCCGTTCGACCCCGAACTCGATCCCGAGAAGCCGGCCCGGACCGACAAGCGCTGGGACGCCCACTCGGCGCACTTCTACACGAACCTCGACAAGCCGCTGAAGGTCGACGGCGAGTACTTCCAGGGCGACTCGCACATGCACACCCCCACGAAATCGATCTGGGTGTCGGGGTCGAACTCCATCCTCGGCAACGCGAAGGGGGCCTACAAGATCATCGAGAAGGCCCTGCGCACCGGGAAGATCGAGGCGTTCTTCACCAACGAGTGGTGGTGGTCGATGACCTGCGAGTACTCCGACATCGTCTTCCCGGCGGACTCGTGGGCGGAACACCACGTCCACGACATCACCGCCTCCGTCACGAACCCGTTCATCACGACGATGCCGGAGACGGAGATCGACCGGATCTACAACACGCTGAACGACACCCAGCACTACAAGGGGGTCGCCGAGAAGCTCGCCGAACTGACCGGCGACGACCGCTTCGCCGACTACTGGGAATTCATCGACGAGGAGGAACACCGCGCCAAGCCGTACCTCCAGCGCATCCTCGACAACTCGAACGCCGTCAAGGGGTACGACGTCGAGGAGTTGCTGGCGGACGCCCGCGAGGGGACCCCGGCGATCATCATGACCCGGACCTACCCCAAACACGTCGGCAACGAGCAGACCCAGGACTCCCAGCCCTGGTACACGAAGACCGGGCGCCTCGAGTTCTTCCGCGAGGAGGAGGAGTTCGCCGAGGCCGGCGAACACATCCCCCTCCACCGGGAGCCGATGGACGCGACGCCCTACGAGCCGAACGTCATCGTCGACGACAGCGACAGTCCCGTGGTCGCACCGGAGACGCCCGCCGACCGCGACTGGGACAGCGCGGCGAAGGCTCGCGACACCAACGACCGGCAGGTCCGCAACGAGGTCCGGTCGCCGAGCGAGCTGGTCGACACGAGCCACCCGCTGACCGACCTCGACGAGGGGTACGACTACGTCTACATGACGCCGAAGTACCGCCACGGGACCCACACCTTCGGCGCCGACCTCGAGGAGATGGCGGTCTGGTGGAGCAACTTCGGCGACCAGGGCCGGAAGACGGGGCGCGATTCCTTCGACGAGCGCAAGCCGTTCGTCGGCGAGGGCTACGTCGAGATGAACCCCGCGGACGCCCGCGAGGAAGGGTTTCAGGACGGCGACTACGTGTGGGTCGACGCCGACCCCTCGGATCGGCCGTTCCCGGGCTACGACCCCGACGACGAGGAGACCGAGTACACGCGTGCGCTGATGCGGATCCGCTACCAGCCGAGTCTCCCCGAGGGCGTCACGCGGAGCTGGATGAACGTCAGCCAGACCTCCCACAAGTCCTACGAGGCTCAGCAGGAGCGCGACGACGGGAAGGCCCAGTCCGAGGACACGAACTACGTCTCGATGTACCGCAGCGGCGGCCACCAGTCGATGACGTCGACGTGGCTGCGCCGTACCTGGCTGACCGACTCGATGCCCCGCAAGGACATGCTCGGGCAGAACATGGATGTCGGGTTCGAACCGGACGTCCACGCCGCCAACGGCGCACCCAAGGAGTCCTTCGTGAAGATCGAGAAGGCCGAAGACGGCGGCCTCGAGGGCGAGGGCAACTGGCGACCGGTCGACGAGGGCGTCCGGCCGACCCAGGAGGACGACCGGATGAAACAGTACCTGCAGGGCGGTTTCACGAGCGAATCAGACTGAGGTGACCACCAATGGCAGAAGTCTACAACTGGCAGATCGGCCGAGAGATGGAGTACCCCTACCCGGAAGCGCGACCGGAACGGCAGTGGGGCGCCGTGTTCGACCTGAACAAGTGTATCGCGTGCCAGACGTGCTCGCTGTCGTGTAAGACGACCTGGACCAACAACGAGGGCCAGGAGCACATGTTCTGGAACAACGTCGAGACCAAGCCCTACGGCTCCTACCCGCTCCAGTGGGACGTCGAGATCCTCGACCGGCTCGGCGTACAGGAGTGGGGCTCCGACGGCGTCTACGAGGGCAAGACGATCTTCGAGGCCCGGGACTTCGACTGGGAGTCGATGGCGATCGACGACGATCCCGAGACCATGCACAGCGAGGGGATCGAGGGCTTCCGCCCCGCCGACGAGGACTGGGCCCAGCCGAACCTCGGCGAGGACGAACCCGCCGGGCAGGAGTTCGAATCCGACACCCACATCGACGAGGACCACCACCCGACGTGGTTCTTCTACCTCCCGCGGGTGTGCAACCACTGCACGTTCGCGGCGTGTGCCGGCGGCTGTCCCGTCCAGGCCATCTACAAGCGCCAGGAGGACGGCATCGTCCTGCTCGACGAGGACAGCTGTCAGTCCTTCCAGGAGTGCGTTCGCGCCTGTCCCTACGGGAAGTCGATCTACAACCCCGTCGAGATGAACTCCCAGAAGTGCGTCGGCTGCTATCCGAAGGTCGAGCAGGGGAAAGTCCCGCAGTGTTTCGAGAACTGCCTGGGCAAGATCCGGATGCACGGCTGGGTCAACCAGCCACAGAACGCCAACACCTCCGCGCCCGTCGACTACATGGTCCACGAGGCGGAGGTCGCGCTCCCGCTGTACCCGCAGCTGGGGCTCGAGCCCAACGTCTACTACATCCCGCCGATCAACGTTCCGACGGACTACCTCGAGCAAATGTTCGGCCCGCGGGCCGAGCGGGCCCAGGAGACCTACCGGAAGGCCCGCCGGGGCGACGAGGAGTACCGCAAGCTCCGCGGCGTCCTCCACCTGATGGGCTCGACGGAGTGGCGCATCGAGGAGTTCGAGGTCACCGACGAGGAGGCCATCGGCTACGACAAGGACGGCCGCACCGTCGCCCGCGTCCCGATGGAAGAACCGCAGTACGAACGCGACCGGTTCGACGGCCAGCACGACGCCTACCGACTAGACATCACGTAACGGCCGAAGCGCGATACCGCCGGGACCGCCTGGCAACACAACCAGACACCGACACACACCGATCCACCAATGGCAGACCCAGAACACCACGTCCACCGCGCGCGGCTGTACAAGCTCGCGTCGATGGCGTTCGACCGACCGACCGACGACCTCCGCGAGGCGATGCGATCTGACGAGTTCGACGAGCAACTCGTCGAGTCCGCCGCGGCCCTCGAGGACGACCGACTGCGCGACCACGCCGAGACGGTCGCCGCCGAGAGCCCCGACGACGCCGACGAGATCGAAGACTGCTACTCGAGGTACGCCATGCTGTTCGGCTTCGAGCAGGGCGGCGAGATTCAGCAGTACGAGGTCGAGTACGGGCCGGGGACGCTCGTGACGAGCACCGACGCGCTCGCCGATATCGCCGGTTTCTACGGCGCGTTCGACCTCGAACTCGAGGCGGGCAACCGCGAACGGGTCGATCACCTCTGTATCGAACTCGAGTTCGTCTCCCACCTGGCCCTGCAGACGGCCTACCTCGAGCGAACCGGCGATCAGGCGGGCGTCGACGTCGTGACGAACGCGCAGGCCGACTTCCTCGAGGACCACCCCGGACGGTGGCTCCCGCGATTCCGCGATACCGTCCACGAGGGCGCCGACGACGCGTTCTACCGAGCGCTCGCTGACCTGGTCGTGGCGCTCGTCGAGGCCGACGCCGACCGGTTCGGCGTCGAGCCGAACGTCTTCCCCGAGGAGCCGCCGGCCCCGACCGAGGGGCTCACCGGCGGCGGTGACGGCGACTTCCGCTGCGGGACCTGTGGTTCGAACCCGTCGTCGGCCGAGGGCGGACGACCGCCCAAGCAGCCGCGGTCGGGGACGCAGCAGTTCCCGATGGGGGATCGCGACGGGCCGTACTGACGACAGCGGGCGCAGGACCGAATCCGCCCCGTTCGGATCGGCAGTCGCAGCCGTCGCAGCCGCGAACCCCGATCGTCCGTTCGAACGAGTTTCCCGTCCGTCTCACCGACCCGACTGTGCTAGCGATGAACCGAAACGCTCCGTTCCGCGTCGTCTGTCTCGCCGGCCCGAGCGATTCGGGGAAGACGACGCTCGTCGAGGAACTCGTCTCGCGACTGAGCGAGCACGGTCGCGTCGCGACGGTCAAGTCGATCCACCACGATATCGAAATCGACACGCCGGGGACCGACACGCACCGCCACCGGACCGCCGGGGCCGACACCGTGGTCGGCATCACTCCCGAGCTGACGTTCGATATCAGCACGCACGGCAAGCGCGACCCGCCGGATCGACCCGACGGCACAGCGCTCCTCGAGTCCGAGGATCCCGAAATCCGGGCGCTGGGAAGTACGCTCACGCGACTCGAGCGGCAGGGGTACGCGTTCGTCGTCGTCGAGGGGTTCTCCGCTGCGCCGCTGCCGACCGTCCTCGTCGGCGACCGCGAACCCGCGGCCGTCGGCGGTGACGTGATCGGCCGCGGCGAGGACGACGTCGACGCCCTCGTCGCGGCGATTCGGGGCCTCGAGCCCCTCGTCGATCGCGACTGATCGTGACTGATTGCGACTGATCGGTGCTATTGCCGGCAGTCGACGAGCGGAGTCGAGACCACTGACCGAAGGCGCACTCACCCACCACCGAAACCAATTCCGGTTATGTTCCCACAAGGTTGGAACGGAAACCAGTTATATTGACGTGGGAAGTCGAGGGGAACGTATGAAGAGTGACGACGGCGCGTCCGGAGCGACACCCGGACTCGGGCCCCACTCCCGTGGACGCCGTTCGTTCCTCGCTGCCGCAGGGTCTGCGGTCGCGGGACTCGTCGGCGTCGCGGGCTGTCTCGGCTCGTCGGACCGGGTCCGCGTCCTCGCGGCGGGGAGCCTCGCCGTCGTCCTCGAGGAACACGTCGGTCCGGCGTTCGAGGCGGCGCAGGACGTCAGCTACGGAGGGGAGTACCACGGCTCGAACGCCGTCATGCGACTGCTCGAGGAGGGGACCAAACACCCCGACGTGGTCGTCAGCGCCGACGCGCAACTGCTGCGGGATCGGCTCTATCCCCAGCAGGCCGACTGGGACGTGACCTTCGCGGCCAACGAGGTCGGCATCGCGTACGCTCCCGAGACCGACCTCGGCGCGCGACTCGATAGCGACGAGCCGTGGTACGAGGCGTTCGCCGACGCCGACGCGGGCGACGTCGCGATCAGCGACCCCGATCTGGATCCGCTGGGCTACCGCGCCGTCCACCTGTTCGAACTCGTCGAACGGGCCGAGGGCCTCGAGGAATTTCGCGACGCGATGCTCGAACGCGTCGCGCTGGTTCCCGACGAACCGCAGTTGCTCACGGGCGTCGAATCCGGCACGCGGGCCTGCGCGGTTACCTACCGGAACATGGCCCTCGACCACGACCTCCCCTTCCGCTCGCTGCCGGACGCCTACAACTTCGCGAATCCGGAATACGCGTCGCAGTACGCCGAGGCGACGTACACGACCGACGAGGGACGGACGATCGAGGGGCGACCCGCGGTCTACAACGCGACGGTCGCCACCGACGCCGATGCTCCCGAGTACGGCCGCGAGTTCGTCTCCTTCCTGCTGGAGCGACCGGCGCTGCTCGAGGAGCACGGCCTGCGCGTCGGCGGGTCGCTTCCCCGACTCCACGGCGCCGCCCCGGAGGCGATCGAACCGTGACCGACGGCTCGCAGACGGCCGAGACGAACGGTGGCACGAATCGACCCCCGAACGCGGCTACGGCGGGCGGGAACGCCCTCGAGCGACTGACCGGCGGGATGGCAATCCCTGCGCTGCTGGCGGCCGTATTGCTCGCGTACTTCGTCGTCCCCTTCGCGCTCTTCTTCGGGCAGGTCGGTTCGGCCGACGTGCTCGACGGGCTGGGCGAGCCGGCGACTCGAGACGCGATCGGAACCTCGCTGGTGACGGCGTCGATCTCGACGGCGATCGCGACCGTCCTCGGCGTCCCGCTCGCGTACGTCCTCTCGCGGGCCACCTTCCGCGGGAAACGCCTCGTCGAGGCCGCCGTTCTCCTGCCGCTCGTCCTGCCGCCGATCGTGGGCGGCGTCATGTTGCTGACCGTCGCCGGGCGCCACACCCCGATCGGCGCCGCGGCGGCGGCGCTCGGCGTCCCGCTGACCGACAGCTACGCCGGCGTGATCCTCGCCCAGACGTTCGTCGCCGCCCCGTTTCTCGTCGTCACCGCCCGCGCCGGGTTCGACGACGTCGACCCGCGCCTCGAGGAGGCCGCCCGAACGCTCGGCCACGGTCGCATCGAGACGGCGCGACGGGTCTCGCTGCCGCTCGCGCGTAACGCCATCGCCGCCGGCATCGTCCTGACGTTCGTGCGCGCGATCGGCGAGTTCGGCGCCACCACGATGGTCGCCTACAACCCCCGGACGATGCCGACCCGGATCGAGGTGTTGCGGATCTCCCGGGGACTCGAGGCGATCGTCCCGATCGCGCTGGCGTTGCTCGCGATCACGGTCGTGGTCGTCGGCCTCGTCCACCTGCTGGTCGGGCGCTCCGGCCGCTACTGACACTATAATGATTTCCTCGGACGAAATACATCGATTCGGTACAGACTTTAGATACTGAAATTCGACTTCATCGTCGCTAATCTCTTTGGAAACGGGGTTATTGGACATCCCGTCGTATCCACAGTTGAGACTCATGACATCGATCGCAGACATCGAGATTCCGGCGGACGGAACCGGGACCGGCGAACTGTTCGAGGCCGTACCGTCACTGACCTGTGAAATGGAGCGGGTGATCGCCTCGAGCGGCCACGGGCTCTGGCTTTCGGGCCCCTCGCAGGACGAGATCGAGACGGCGCTCGACGATGCGTCCGCCATCGGGGCGTACTCGCTGATCAACAGCGAGGACGACCGCTGGCTCTACGACATCGAGTTCGAACCCGACGCCGTCGACGTCTTCGAACTGGTCCTGGAGAAGGGCGGCACGGTGCTGAGCGCCTCGGCCTCGGGAGAAACGTGGCTGTTGAGTATCCGGTTTGCCGAGCGGGAGGGCGTCAGTTCGCTGTACGACCGCCTCGACGAGGCGGACGTCACGCCGACGATCGTTCGCCTGTTCGACCTCGAGGAAGAGACCCACAGCCAGTGTGGCCTCACCGCTCGACAGTACGAAACGCTCGTCGCGGCCATCGACCACGGCTACTTCGAGATCCCCCGCGAGGTATCGATGCAGGAACTGTCCGAGGAACTGGGCATCTCCCACCAGGCCCTCTCGGAGCGACTCCGCCGGGCCTACCGCGCGCTGGTCACCTCGGAACTGAACGTTTCCGAGGACGAGACCGTCGCACCCCCGGTCCCCTCGAACTGACGCGGCCGCAGTGCCGTCACGCCGTCTCGGGTCCGTCCAACTCGGTCCCGGACACGCTCGATGTTTTCGCACCGACGTCGCCGTTCCCAGCGTTGGCGTCCGGATAGCCGTTTTAGTTCCTCCGAGAGCCATCTCCGCGCCGCAGCGTTCCGAATGCGCTCGGGTCGTCCGAAGCCGACGTACCAACTACCGTTAAGAATCCGGCGGACGATCCTCGAGTATGCACGTCGATAGCGAGGACGACGTCCTCCGGATCGCGTTCGACCGACCGGCTGCGCTCAACGCCATGACGAAAGAGATCGCCGTAACGCTGGCCGACACCATCGAGGACGCCTCTCCCGCGGCGTACGACGCGATCGTCATCACCGGCGAGGGCGACGCGTTCAGCGCCGGCGGCGACCTCGAGTCGCTCTCCGAGCAGCCCGAGACGACCCGCGAGGCCTACACGGAGGTCGAGGAGAGTTTCGGTCGCGTCGTCGAGGCGATGCTCGAGTGCCCCGTCCCGATCGTCGCGAAGGTCAACGGCGACGCCATCGGCGCCGGGTTGTCGATCGTCGCGCTGGCCGACATCGCCTACGCCGCCGCGGACGCGACCTTCTCCTGTGCGTTCGTCCGGATCGGCCTGATTCCCGACACCGGCGGCACGTTCATGCTGCCCCGCATCGTCGGCCTGCGGGCCGCCAAGAAGCTCGCCTTTACCGGCGAGTTCTTCGACGCCGAGCGGGCGGCCGATCTCGACTTGCTCAACGAGGCGGTTCCCGCCGACGAACTCGACGACCGGGTCGACGAGACCCTCGAGCAACTTCGCCGCCGGCCGACCGAAACCATCGGCATGATGAAGGGAGCGATGCACGAGAACCTCGGCCGCCACTGGTCGGAGGCGCTGGACTACGAGAACCTCGTCCAGGTGCAGGCCCGTACCTCCGACGACCACGCCGAAGGCGTCGCCGCCTTCCTCGAGGACCGAGAGCCCGATTTCGACACCTGAGCCGGCGTCGAATCATCAATTTTCCGTCACTCGGGCCGCAAGCCACCGCAAGCACCACAATCATCCTTTTTGTTGTCATACTAGTAGAATGCAATGTCTCCACAGTTTACCGACGACGACGTCGGCAAGACCGTCGTCAACGCGAACGGCGACGAGGTCGGCCTCATCGCGGACGTCGAACACGGCACAGCACACGTCGAACCGGACCCCGGAATTACAGACACGATCAAGGCTAAACTCGGCTGGGGCGGCACCGACGAAGACTCCTACCCGCTCCAGGAGGAGTCGGTAGCCCGCGTAACGGACGACGAGGTCCGCCTCGAGAGCGAACTCTCGAGCAGCGCCGGCGGCGGCGCGACGAGCGCCGGTGGCACGACCGACCTCGACGCGGGCGCGACGGGAACGACCGATACCGGTACCGACCGCGGCGACGATGACCTGATCGGCGACGACGACCGTCGCTCCGACGATGACGGCCTTATCGGTGACGACAATGACGACGATTCCCTGATAGGAGATGACAACGATCGCCGCTCCGATGACGATGGGCTGATCGGTGACGACAGCGACGACGGTTCGCTGATCGGTGACGACAACGACCGCCGCTCGGACGACGATGGCCTGATCGGCGACGACGACAATCGCGGCACCAATGACGACGATCTCATTGGGGACGACAACGATCGCCGATCCGACGACGACGGCCTGATCGGCGACGACGATAGCCGCTCCGACGATGATGGCTTCATCGGCGACGATGACGATGACGACGATTCGTTGCTGGGCGACGATGACGACCGCCGCTCCGACGACGACGATACGATCGGCAGCGACACCCGATAGCCGGTCGTCCCGTCGACGTTCGCCGACGTCTCCCGGTCGGTTCTCGAGCCGAGTCGTTTTTTCGCGGTCACGTCCGCTCCCGATTCGTCGATCGCACCGGCTGTCCGGAGTGTCGAGCGCGTCGATCGGCCGATAGGGCGCCCCTCGAGGACCGCCGTGAGGTGTCAGGACTCCGAATCCGGTTGGCCGTGGGTCACGCCGTCGCGGTCGTCGGCGCGCATGCGTCGCAGGGCGGCGCGCGCGTTGCTGGCCTCGTAGCCGAAGAAGACGTCGTTGCCGTAGTTCTCCGCGACTTCGATCGCGTGAATCAGGTTGTCGATGTCGACGTTTACCGCGTACAGCTCGATATCGAACGGCGTCTCGAGCGCGCTCTCGAACCCCTTCGCGATGGTCTCGAGCCAGTAGGTCGTCTCGTAGGCGGTGTCGTAGAGGGGGACGACGAACTCGTCGACGTGCTCCTCGACGGCCGCGAGGTCGATGCCGGCCCGTTCGTAGAGGTGGCCCGGGTAGGGATCGGGGTAGAGCGTCATGTAGACGTCGCCGGGGATGCGGTCGACGGCGTCTTCGACGAACGCCGTGATGACGCTCGCCCGCCACTCCATGCGGTCGTCGTACTCGCTCCGCTCGAATTCCCGCTCGCAAACGCCGCAGCGACAGTACTCCGCCCGCGGAAAGCCGATGTCGTCGAGGCGGACGTCCGGGTTCGCGTCGACGCAGTCGTCGATGATGTCGAACAGGCCCTCGCGGTAGTCCTCGCGGGAGGGACAGATGTAGGCCCAGTCGAAGTACTCCCGCTCCCGGTCGGCCGGCCGTCCCATGTCGTCGACGGGAACCAGCGACGGATCGGCGTCCGCGGCGGCGTTGTCGCCGAAACAGGAGACCATGTTCACGCCGTCTTCGATCGGTTCGGCGGACCGGCCGGTGACGTCCTTGACCTCGTAGAAGCCGCGATCGAACTCCGGCCACCGGACTTCCGCAGCGTTGCGCGTGACGACGCCGTACATACCTTGGAGTACGGTGCCGCGCCCGTAAGCCGTTCGGAATCGACCGGTGATCGTCCGCGGACGGTCACCGACGGCTCGACCGCGCGGAGACGACGCGTCCCGCGCGGTCGCGGTGGCGAGCGATCTGTTTGCGGGGTTATTCGACCGGTTCGTACTCGACCTCTTCGATGTCGACGTCGGAAGAGCCGCTCGAGACGACTTTCCACAGGACGGCGATGACGAACAGGGCGATGACGATTTTCACTGTACGGGACATGTACGTCCGAACGGTCTCTCGGCATCCACTTAGATATTCTGGATACGTCGCTCAAAATGAAGAACGGTTTGCCGGTTGGGACCCGCGGGACCGAACTCGTTCCGGCGTCGCCTCGAGTCGTCAATGGTACCGCAGAGCCGACGACGCCGATGCGATGGCGGGTGCGCGTGGCGATCGACGGTAACCGACCCGATCAGGTTTCGATCAGCGACGCGAGTTCTTCCCGGGCGATCGTCCCGCAGTAGCTACAGCGCACGCCGTCCTCGAGCACCTCGAACCGGGAGGTGACCGGTTCGTCGCCGGTCGTGATACAGCCGGTGTTGGGACAGGACAACACCCCTTCGACGATCTCGGGGGGTTCGACGCGGTGTTTCTCGATCACCTCGTAGTCGCGGACGATGTTGATCGTCGCGTCCGGCGCGATCAACGAGAGCACGTCGACCTCGTCCTGGCTGAGTTCCCGCCCCTCGACCTTCACGATGTCCTTGCGCCCGAGTCGATCGGAGGGGACGTTCATCCCGACCGAGAGCTCCTCGCCCTCGCTACCGTCGATGCCGAGAATCGCCAGCACGTTCAGCGCCTGCCCGCCGCGGACGTGGTCGATCACGGTCCCGTCGCGGATCTTGCTGACCCGGAGTTCGTGATCGTCGTTCCCGTCGTGGTGCTCGTGATCGTCACTCATCACCATCACCTCCGAGCGCGCCGCCGGCCCCGTCGTCGCTCAAAAACAGATCGAGCAGCGCCATCCGAACCGGGACGCCGTTGTGGGCCTGATCGAAGTAGGCCGCGTGATCGGTCTCGTCGATCGCCGGCGCGATCTCGTCGACTCGCGGGAGCGGGTGCATGATCGTCAGGTCGTCGCTCGCCGCCTCGAGGTCCTCGGGGCCGATCTGGTACTCGCCGGCGACCTTCTGGTACTCCTGCTCGTCGGGGAACCGCTCGCGCTGGATCCGGGTCACGTAGAGGACGTCCAGCGACGGCAGGACTTCCTCGAGCGAGTCGTGTTCGCGGATTCCGGCGCCGTCGTCGGCCTGATGGAGGTCGTAGACGACCTCGCGGGGCAGCTGCAGGCTCTCCGGGCTGACGAAGTGCTGGCGGACGTCGAAGTTCGTCAGCGCGTGGGCCAGCGAGTGGACGGTCCGGCCGTACTTCAGATCGCCCATGATTCCGACGGTGAGGTCGTCCAGCCCGGCGTTCTCCCGGATCGTGTAGAGATCCAGCAGCGTCTGCGTGGGGTGGTGGCCCGCTCCGTCGCCCGCGTTCAACAGCGGCACGTCGACGTACTCGCTGGCCATCGTCGCCGCCCCCTGCTTGGGATGGCGCAGGACGAGCGCGTCGGCGTACCCCTCGATGACGCGGACGGTGTCGGCGAGCGTCTCCCCTTTCTTCACGCTCGAGGACTCGACCGAACCCATGTCGACGACGTCGCCCCCGAGGCGTTTCATCGCGGTCTCGAAGCTCATCTTCGTCCGCGTACTCGGCTCGAAGAAGAGCAGTCCGAGCAACGTGTTCGCGTGGCGGTCGGCGACGGCCGACGGGTCGGCGTCGATCTCGGCCGCCCGGTCGAGGACGGTCTCGATGTCCTCCCGCGAGAGCTGTTTGCTCGTGATGAGGTGATCGTGGCGCATTCGTTCGTGTTAGCTCTTGGCGCCCTCTTGAATCTCTCCATTCGGCGTCGTCGGCCGGCCGGTCGACGCCGGTTCCACAGACCGCCGACGGCACCGATCGTCCTCGAGGGCCGGTATCCGGTTGACTGGATCCGCTGATGGCGCGGTGATGGCCCGGCGATGGCGTTTTGATCAGTGGAAAGTATAGTCATATCTGCGCGACTGAGTCGAAGCCAAAGAGTTATGCGGGCGCTTCGGTAATTGGTCTCAATTGTATGGTCGGTCGGTTGGATACCGGGATCGACGTTCTCGATCGCAAACTCGACGGCGGGCTTCCACCGGGCTGTATCGTCGCGTACACAGCCGAAGCAGCCAGCCAGTCGGAGCTCCTGCTCTACGAGCTGACGGCCGCTCGCGGCACCCTGTATCTGACGACCGAGCGCTCGGACGACGCCGTCCGTCACGCGATCGAATCCTCCCCCTCGGAGGTCGGTAGCCCGACCGTCCGCCAGGTCACCGGCGACGACCCCCTCGAGGAGGCGACCCGCCTGATCGGGGCCCTCCCCGACGGCGCGAACCTCATCGTCGACACGATGGACGTCCTCGAGCGGTCCGACACCGGCGCGTACATCGACTTCCTCAACGAACTCAAGTCCCAGATGCTCGACACCGGCTCCATCGCCGTCCTCCACTGCCTGAAGGGCAACGCGCCGACGAACCGGTCGCGGACCCAACACGCCGCCGACGCCGTCTTCGATCTCCGGACCGAGATCGCCGGCACCGAACTCGAGAACCACCTGACGATCCCCAAGTTCCGCGGCGGCGCCCAGCCGACCGACGCGATCAAACTCGAGTTGACGGAGGAAGTCGCGATCGACACGAGCCGGGACATCGCCTGATCGGCAACTTCTCCTGCCAACATTTTGCTCTGCGCTCCCTCGTTTCGCTCGGTCGCTCGGCAAAATGTTGATTAAAAGCACTCCTCCCTCCCCTACGGGTCGGTCGTCGGCCCGCTCGCTCCCTTCGGTCGCTCGCGGTGAGTGCACACTTCTCCGCCTGTACTGATCGGTCGATGAGGTCGCTGGAACGGATACTTGCCCTCGTGGGTCTGCTCGAGCGTTTCGACAGCAACGGCTCTCGGTGACGACCAAAAACCGCGAAAAACGAACCGGATCTGCTTACTCCTCGGCGCCTTCGAGTTCTTCGACGATCTCGTCGGCGTCGACGTCGGCGTCCTCGAGGGCCTCCTCGATGTCGCCGCCGCCCATACCGCCCATGCCGCCCATCATACCGCCCATGCCCATGCCGCCCATGCCGTCGATGACCTCCTGGACGATGACGCGGTCGACGCCGACCTTCTCGATGACGTCCTGGCCGATCTGCTGTTTGCCCATCATCCACTGCTGGTTCATCGTCATCTGGGGCGTGGCCTCGAGGTAGAGCGTCTCCTTCTCGACGGTTTCGGTCTCGAACTCGGGCTCGGCGTCCTCGTCGTCATCTTCGTCGGGTTCGACGGGGACCTCCTCCTCGACCTCGTCCGTCTCGATCCAGAGCTCGGGCTCCATCCCGAGGTACATCTCGAACAGGCCGGCGGCCTGCTGTTCGCGGTCGTCGACCTCCTCGAGGACCTCGTACTCGTACTCGACGTCCTCGCCGGCCAGCGGGTGGTTGAAGTCGACGCGTGCGCGGCCGCCGATGATCGTGCTGATGTAGCCCTGCTGGCCGTCGATCTGCACGTTCGCGCCGGGGTAGCGGTCGTCCTCGTCGATCTTCTCGGCGCTGACGGTCTGGACGTCGTCGGGGTCGTACTCGCCGAAGGCCTCCTCGGCGGGGACGGTCACGGTCCCGGTGTCGCCGGGTTCGGAGCCGACGACCGCATCCTCGACGCCCTCGAAGATGTGGCCCTCGCCGAGGACGATCGTCCGCGGTTTGAACTCCTGACCCTGGTCGTCGACGCCCTCCTCCTCGGCGACCTCGGGGTCGGTCGTGTCGACCAGCTGGTCGTCGTCGGCGGTGTACGCCGTGTAGTCGAGTTCGACGAAGTCGCCCTCCTGAAGCCCCTCGGCTTCGGTCTCGGACTCGTCCTCGTCTTCGGCTACCTCATCTTCGACGTCATCGGCCTGCTCCTCGAGCTCGGCCTCCTGTTCCTCGGTCATACGTTGTACGTCCCGCCGTCAACATTTAAGGTACACGTTTTCACGCGAGATCGAGAGCGACCGATACTTACGAGCGCTGACCGTCTCTCCGCCCATGTACGAGGTCGAAGTGAAGGTTCCAGCGGACCTGACGGCCGTCCGGGATCGACTCGAGGCGCTCGAGTCCGACGACGCCGAACCGACGTCGCTGGGGACCGTCGTGCAGGCGGACACCTACTACGACGCGCCCCACCGGTCGTTCCCCGAGACCGACGAGGCGCTGCGCCTGCGCGCGGAGACGTGGACCGCCGGCGGCAGCGAGGCGGTCGAGGAGACCCGGATCACCTACAAGGGGCCGCTGCTGGACGACGAGTCCAAGAGCCGCGAGGAACACGAGACCGGCGTCGAGAACGGCGAGACGATGGACGCGGTCCTGACGAACCTCGGCTTCGAGGCCGCCGCGACGGTCCGCAAGGAGCGCGAGCGCTTCAGCCTCGAGGGGTACACGGTCACGCTCGACGCGGTCGACGACGTCGGCGAATACGTCGAGGTCGAGCGGGAGGTCGAGGACGAAGCCGACCTCGAGTCGGCCCGCGAGGGCGCCTACGAGGTGCTCGAGCGACTGGGGCTGGATTCCGACGACCAGATCCGAACGTCGTACCTCGGATTGCTGCTGGACTCCTGACCTCATCACCGGGCGACGTGACGCGCAGGTATTAGTGACAGTAAATTGGTCGATAACTCCCCGCAGTTATGAGACGACTCCGAAATCATATCCGCAAGTTATAGAACGACGCCTCGCCAACGGCCTGTAATGAGCGAGCGGAACATTCGGGTCGAATCGATCGACCGACAGGCAGTGGAGGATCAGCAAGTCGAAATCGTCGAGCGAAAAGGGATCGGTCATCCCGACTCGATCTGTGACGGCATCGCCGAGGCCGTCGCCGGCGCGCTGGCCCGCGAGTACCTCGATCGGGTCGGCGAGGTCCTGCACTTCAACACCGACGAGACGCAACTGGTCGCCGGCGAAGCGGCCCCCGCGTTCGGCGGCGGCGAGGTCGTCGACCCCATCTATCTGCTGATCGTCGGCCGCGCGACGAAACGCTACGAGGGCCAGATGATCCCCGCCGAGACCATCGCGCTGCGGGCCGCCCGCGAGTACCTCGAGTCCGAGATCCCCCAACTCACCGTCGGCGAGGAGATCGTCGTCGACGTGAAACTCGGCGAGGGCAGCGGCGACCTGCAGGAGGTCTTCGGCGAGGACGAAGTGAGCGTCCCGATGGCCAACGACACCAGTTTCGGCGTCGGCCACGCGCCCCTGACCGAGACCGAGCAGATCGTCCTCGAGGCCGAGCGGCGGCTCAACGGCGAGTTCGCCGAGGAGAACCCGTATCTGGGTCCCGACGTGAAGCTCATGGGCAAGCGCGAGGGCGACAAGATCGACGTCACCGTCGCCGCGGCGATGGTCGACGAGCACATCGCGGACATGGACGCCTACGTCGACGCCGTCGAATCCGTCCGCGAGTTCGTCTCGAGCGTCGCGAACGAGCACACCGACCGCGCGGTCGACATCCACGTCAACACGGCCGACGACTACGACGAGGGCTCGATCTACCTCACCGTCACCGGGACCTCCGCCGAACAGGGCGACGACGGTTCCGTCGGTCGGGGTAACCGCGCGAACGGCCTCATCACCCCCAATCGCTCGATGTCGATGGAGGCCACCAGCGGCAAGAACCCCGTGAATCACATCGGGAAGATCTACAACCTGCTCTCGACGGAGATCGCGGAGTCGGTCGTCGACGACGTCGACGGCATCCGCGACCTGCGCGTGCGACTGCTCTCCCAGATCGGGCGCCCGATCGATCAGCCCCACGTCGCCGACGTCGAGGTCGTCACGGACGAGGGCGTCGCGCTGGGCGACGTCGAGGGCGAGGTCGAGACCATCGTCGATCGGGAACTCGCCGACGTCACGGGGGTCACCCGTCGCGTGATCGAGGGCGAACTCTCGACGTTCTGACGAGGCCGGGCGTTCGATCTTGGTCGACTACAGGGCCCCGCCGTAACGGCGCTTGCCCGGCCGAGACGGTCGTCTCGAGTCGGTCACGGTGACCGGTTCCGACAGACCCTTTGGCCGCGGCGGAGTGGCCTTCGCATAGCGAGTTACGAATCGAAACGTCTCGAGAGCGATCGCCAGTGAAACGCCCCGCGTCAGGTTCGAACCGCGTCGTCCTCGCCGTCGTCGCCAGTACCTTCTTCGTCGGCTTCGGCGGCGGCGTGATCTTTCCGATCCTGCCGAATCTGGGCGAGGTGCTCGGAATCTCGGCGTTCATGGTCGGCCTCATCCTGAGCGCCAACCGGTTCACGCGACTCGTGGCCAACGCGCCGGCCGGCGTCCTCGTCGACCGGATCGGCACCCGGACGCCGTTCATCGCGGGACTGGCGATCGAGGGCGTCGCGACGTTCATGTACGTCGTGGCGATCCTCTCGTCGTTCCCCGAGTTCTGGTTCATGGTCGCCCGGATCCTCTGGGGGATCGGCAGCGCGCTCGTCTTCGCGACCGCCTACACGATCACCGCCGACGTCAGCGAGGCCGAGTCGCGGGGGACGAGCATGGGGATCGTTCGCGCGGGGATCACCTTCGGCTTCCCCGCGGGGCTGGTGCTGGGCGGCGTCGTCAGCGACCTCTGGGGCAACGTCGAGGCGTTCGTCCTCGCGGCCTCCTTCGCCGGACTCGCGAGCGTGATCGCGTACGTCATCGTTCCCGAGACGCACGTCGAGGGCGAGCAGCGGGCGATCAAACCCTGGGACGTCGAACGGAGCGTCCCGGCGCTGACGATCGGACTCGTCAACTTCGGGCTCTACTTCGCGTACATCGGCGTCCTCTTCTCGACGCTGGTCCTGCTGCTCGACGCGCGGGCCGTCTCCATCTTCGGGCTCGACGCGCAGGGCTCGTCGGGGATGCTGATGGCCGTCACGGTGCTGGCGGGATCGGTGTTCACGCTCGGCGGCGGCGCGCTCTCGGACGCCGTCGGCGCGCGCGTCCCCGTCATGCTCGCCTTTCTGGTCACCTCCTGCGTCGGCTTCGCCGTCCTCGCCTTCGGCTCGCGGTTCGAGGTGCTGGTCCTCGCGTGCCTCCTGATCGGCGCCGGACAGGGCGGGGTCGGCGGCCCGCTGACGGCGCTGCTGGCCGATCTCACGCCCGAGGAGCGCGTCGGCCGCGCCATGGGAACGAACAACGTCTTCGGCGACGTCGGCGGCGGCCTCGGACCGATGGTCTCCCTCCCGCTGGTCGATACGCTCGGCTTCGAGTTCATCTACGCGGCCAGCGCCGTCGTGCCGATGCTCGCCGGCGTGGTACTGGTCATCGGTATCTACGTCCACACCGGCAGCGTAAGTCCGACCGTCGGCGAGTCCGTCGGCTGACGGCTCGAGGTTCACCGTCGGACGGCCGCTCCCTCGCGACCCATCTACTGGCGTGTGGTAACAGCTATCTATTCTGGCCGCCTCTAGTGGGACACGTTCTCGCCGCCCCGTCTCCTCGAGAGCCCGCGAGCGACGCGAGGGCGTATTCAGGAGGAATACCATGGCAGCAACAGCGATCGAACGGGAGAACGTACGGATCGTCCGCGACTACGTGACCGAGATCTGGCAGGACCACCGGTTCGACCGGGTGCCGGAGTTCGTCGCCGACTCGGTCATCTACGACGACCCCACGCTATCGACGCCGGTCCGGGGACCCCGCGAGTTGTACGCGCACCTCCGCCGAACGAAATCGTCGTTCTCGGACTTTCACGTCGCGATCGACGCGCTCGTCGCCGAGGGCGACGTCGTCGCGTCCGAGTGGACGCTCACGGCGATCCACGACGGGCCGATGGGTGTGATTCCGCCGACCGGCCGTCGGCTACAGGTTCGGGGGATGTCGATCCACCGCCTCGAGGACGACAAACTCGTGGCGGATCGCGCGTACTGGGACGTGGCCGAGGTCCGGACGCAACTCGGCCTCGACGTCCCGGCAATCCTGGGACAGCTGCCGAAACTGGCGTGGCGGAAACTGACCGGTCCGCGGTAGGCGCCCGCCCGTCTTCGACTCGAGCGCGCCCGCAATCCGCGCCACCCTCGTAATCCCCTTATAGCCGGGGCCGACTATCACAGTCCATGCACCCTCCGGGAGCCGATACCGTCCTCGTCCGCCACGGGGACCTCAACACCAAGAGCGACACCGTCAAGCGGTACATGGTGGGGATTCTCGCCGAGAACGTCGAGGCCCTGCTGGCCGACCGGTCGATCCCCGGCGAGGTCGAACGCCGGTGGAATCGACCGCTGGTCCACACGACCGAGGACGCCGTCGCGGACGCGACCGACGCCGTGACCGACGCCTTCGGCGTGGTCTCCGCGAGTCCAGCCCTGACCGTCGGCACCGAGAAGGCGACCATCGTCGACGCGCTGGCCGAAATCGCCCGCGAGCGGTACGACGGCGGGACGTTCGCGGTCGACGCGCGTCGGGCGAACAAGCAGGTACCCTACGACAGCGAGGAGCTGGCCCGCGAGGGCGGTACCGCTATCTGGGAGGCCGTCGAGGACGAGTTCGAGCCCGAAGTCGACCTCGACGACCCCGACGTCACCTTCGGCGTCGAAGTTCGCGACGAGAGCGCCTTCGTCTACCTCGAAAAGGCCCCGGGGCCGGGCGGACTCCCCCTCGGCGCCCAGGAACCGGTCGTCGCGCTGGTCAGCGGCGGGATCGACTCGCCCGTCGCAGCCTACGAGATGATGAAGCGCGGGAGTCCGATCGTCCCGGCGTACGTGGATCTCGGCGACTACGGCGGAGTCGACCACGTGGCCCGCGCGATGGACACCGTCCGGACGCTTTCGGAATACGCGCCCAACTTCGACATGCAGGTCTACGAGATTCCGGGCGGCGAGGCCGTCGACCTGCTGGTCGCGGAGATGGAACAGGGACGGATGCTCTCGCTCCGGCGCTTCTTCTACCGGGCCGCCGAGACGCTCGCCGAGCGCGTCGACGCCCACGGCATCGTCACCGGCGAGTCGGTCGGCCAGAAGTCCAGTCAGACCGTCCAGAACCTCGGGGTGACCAGCCGCGTCACCGACCTCCCGATCCACCGCCCGCTGCTCACCAGCGACAAACAGGACATCGTGGCTCAGGCCCGCGAGATCGGCACGTACACCCAGTCGACGATCAACGCCGGCTGCAACCGCGTCACCCCCGACCGCGTCGAGACCAACGCCCGCCTCGAGCCGCTGCTCGAGCACGAACCCGACGACCTGCTCGAGCGCGCCGAGGAAGCGGCGCGGAACGCGGAACTGGTCGAGCCGTGAGTCGATCGCGAGAAACCGCGTTTCGATCGGGAGGGTCCCGATCCGACGTCGACATCTCAGGTTTGGCGACGTTCCGTAATCCCCATTACGCCGACGCACGCACTGCAAGCTAGTGACCCGCGTCTGTCTCATCGGGAAGGACGACTGCAACCTTCAGTACGAACTCCTCTCCCGAGAGACGTCCCGCGAGGCGCTCGCGACCTACGACCTGACGCGCCCCTTCGAAAACTCGCTCGCGCTGCGGACGGTCAGCGTCGGCGCTGCCGTCTCCTTGCTGAACGACCTGAACTGGTACCTCATCCGCTTCGTCGACGAGGCGCTCGTCTTAGAGCCCAGCGTCAGCGAGGAGGAGTGGCTCTCGCGGCCGCTGGCGAAGGCGTTGCGCAACGGCGAGATCGAACCCGCCGGGACCGCCGAGTTCTGCAAGATCTACGGCCTCGAGCGGGTCGGCCCGGAGCCGGTAGCCGACACCGACGCGGACGGCGCCGCCACTGCGGATTCGAGCGATTCGAGGAACGGAAGCGGCGGGACCGACTCGAACGATTCGGCCGACTCGAGCGTCGACACGACAGCAGACGACGACGCGACCGCAGACGACGACACGACAGCAGACGACGACACGACAGCAGACGACGACGCGACCGCAGACGACGCGACGCCAACCCACGACACGACCTGGCGGCTGGTCGAACCGCTGTACGTGCGCCGGACCGGCGGCGAGCTTCCCGAGTACGACCTCCGGGACGTCGAGGACACGCTCGTCGTTCGCGTAACCGAGGCCGAACACTCGCCGTGAGGCTCCGTCTCCCAAACCGATAGCCGACACGAGGGCACCGTTCGTCTCGCGCTCGAGACGTGCGGGCGTCTCGAGGTCGTCGGCAAAATGCTCGCTTCCTCAGTCGTCTCGTTCTGCCGAGATCACGCGTCTTCGTCCGGCTCGGGCGCCGATTCGCTCGAACTATCGACGGCCATACCGAACTCGTGCGAGGTGCCGTCGTGGCCGACGATCGTTACGGACGCCTCGGTTAGCGGTTCGCCGTCGAACGTCGCCCGGACGAGTTGACCGACGGAGATCATCTGCGTCCCGCCGACGTCGCTCGATCCCTCGTCGTCCGACGTCTCGGTGACGGCCGCTTCGATGGTGAGGGTCCCCTCGTGGTCTCCGTCGCCGTCTCTACCCTCTTCAGTTGGCGCGTCAACCGCCACCGTCTCGAGCGCGAGTTCGTAGTTCAGTTGCGGCGCTTCGGCCTCGAGGGCCAGCAGGACCGAGTCGTCGAACACGGTGTCGGCGACGAACTCGAGGTACTCCTCCTCGTCGAGACCGCGTTCCGCGAGCCAGCTATCGGCGCGGTCGGCGTCGACGAAGAGCGTCCCGGCGGGATCGACGGGCTTGTTTCGGGTGAAGGCGGTGGCGTCGTACGTCTCGAGGCTGCTCGATCCGGTTCCGTCGTCGGATTCACCGTCGGACCCGGCGGATCCCGGCCCGTCGTCGCTGGGGCTGTCACCGTTGCCGTCGTCGTTCTCGCCGTTCCCCGACGTGCCCATCTGGTCGAGGCAGCCGGCGGTGAGGGCGACCAGGCCGGCGGTTCCACACAGGACCGTTCGTCGCGATCGATCCGTCATTACTCGCAGTGAGACGCGCACACCGCAAAGGGGTTGGCCAAGGTAAAAGAACGATTTTCGCTACGCGGCTCGAGACCCGATCGGTGGCCGCTCGAAGCGTCGGACCAGGCGAGCCGGCCGTCAGTCGAACAGCCCGGTCGAGAGGTACCGCTCGCCGCTGTCCCAGAAGACGGTGACCACGAGCGGACAGTCGTCGGCCTGCCGGCCGCCGTCGGGTTCGGGCGTCGCAGCGGAGTCGTCGAACGCGCCGGAGACGGTCGGGCAGTCGAGGTCCGGCTCGGCGATCTCGCGGGCGATCCGCTGAGAGACCAGACTCGTCGCACCGCTGGACTGGCCCACGAGGATCCCTTCCTCGCGAGCGAGGCGCCGACACTCGTCCTCGGCGTCCTCGAGTTTCACCGTCTCGACGCGGTCGAGCAGGTCGAGGTCGAGGTTGTCGCTGACGAAGCCCGGCCCCATCCCCTGGAAGTCGTCGCTGCCGGACTCGCCCGTCGAGAGGACGGCGTTGCGCGCCGGTTCGACGGCGACGACGTCCATCTCGGGGAACTCCTCGCGGAGCCGTCTACCAGTGCCCGAGATGGTGCCGCCGGTGCCGACGCCCGCGACGAAGGCGTCGATCTCCCGGTCGCCAACCTGTTCGACGATCTCCTCGCCGGTCGTCTCGTAGTGGGCCTCGGGGTTGGCGGGGTTCTCGAACTGGCCCAGTAGGATCGCGCCCTCGGCCTCGAGTTCGTCCGCTCGAGCGCGGGCGTCCTCCATGTCGCCCTCGACGAGCTCGAGTTCGGCGCCGTAGGCGGCCATGATTCGCCGGCGCTCTTCGGACTTGTCCGCCGGCATCACGATCGTCAGGTCGTAGTCGCGGGCGGCCGCGACCAGCGCGAGGCCGATGCCGGTGTTGCCGCTGGTCGGTTCCACGAGCCGGTCACCGGGTTCGATCAGGCCGTCGCGCTCGGCGGCCCGGATCATCTCGCGGGCCGGCCGGTCCTTGGCCGAGCCACCGGGGTTGAACGATTCGATCTTGGCGGCGACCGTCACGCCCTCCGGCGAGTCGACCTGGACGAGCGGCGAGCCGATAGTGTCCAGGATGCTGCCCTTCATTGGCAACCCCTAGGGAGTCGAGCCATATACTGTTTATTGTACCGAGTTATGCGAATTCACCGATAGTCGGTGAATTCGCTCACTGACGTACAGTAAACAGTATAAACCCGATACTGGACGGAGGCAGGACGTGGCGGTGTACCGGTGGCGGCGTCGTGCGATCACCGAAACGGCAACACGGTCGGGCGAATCGTCCGCTCGAGCGCCGATTACGCCGAGGAAGCTAGCGTCGTCTCCGCCCCGTCGATTCGCTCCTCCGCGTACGCGTCGGCCGCGTCCAGGACCGTCGTTCCCCGATCGTCGGCGCGTTCGATCAACTCGAGCAGGCGGTCGCCGATCGCGGCCGCCTCGTCGTAGGCCTCCTCGCGAGTCCCGCCGAGGTGCTCCTTTGCGACCGTGATCAGGCCGCCGGCGTTGAGCACGTAGTCCGGCGCGTACAGCACGCCACGGTCGCGGAGTTCGTTCGCGTGTCGTCGCTCGGCGAGCACGTTGTTCGCCGCTCCGGCGACGATGTCGCACTCGAGCGTCGGGATCGTGTCGTCGTTGACGACGCCGCCGACCGCACAGGGCGCGAAGACGTCGCAGTCCCGTTCGTACACCGCCTCGGGCGCCACCGTCTCGACGTCGTGGTCACGAGCGAACGCTTCGACCGCGTCGGCATCGATGTCGCTGACGGTCACCGCGGCGCCCTCCGCGAGCAGTTCCTCGGCGAGCGATCGGCCGACCTTGCCGAGCCCCTGAATCACGACTTCGCGGTCGGACAGCGAGCCGGTGCCGTAAACGGCCTCCGCGCAGGCCCGAATGCCGTGGAACGCGCCGTGAGCCGTGATCGGCGACGGATCGCCCAGTCCGTCGCTCGTGCCGACGACGGAGTCGGTCGTTTGCGCGATGACGTCCATGTCCTCGACGCTGGAGTTGACGTCGACCGACGTGATATAGCGCCCGCCCAGGCAGTCGATGGCCCGACCGTAGGCCTCGAGCAGCGCCTCCGTCTTTATCGCCGGCGGGTCGCCGACGATGACGGCCTTGCCGCCGCCGAGTGGCAGGTCCGCCGCGGCCGCCTTGTAGGTCATCGCCTGCGAGAGGCGACAGACGTCCGCGAGCGCGTCGTCCTCCGTATCGTAGTCGAAAATGCGGGTTCCGCCGAGACTGGGGCCGAGGCTCGTGTCGTGGATCGCGACGATCGCTCGCAATCCCGTCTCGGGATCGGTGAAATAGGATACCTGTTCGTGTCCCGAATCGGCCGTCAGCTCGAATACCATAGTAATATATCTTTTGTTTAGTGTGAAAATTGCTTCGGATCGCTCGAGCGCTCCGGGCCCTCGTCGGCTCGTCCTTCGATGCCGTCGGACGAATCGGGAAACCGCTGCCAGAAACACCGTCGTTAAGCCGTCGGACTCGCTACCGAGACGTATGAGTCTCGAGACCATGCGACCGAATCCCACGTGGGACGCCGCCTCCTACGAGGACGCGGTCGACACGCTCGAAGCGCACAACGACGAACTCGTCTACAAGGTGTGGGGCGGCGACTGGTGTAAGGACTGCCGGAAACTCCTGCCGGATTTCGGCGCGACCCTCGAGGCCGCCGACGTTCCCGAGGATCGAATCCAGGAGTTCTCCCTCGACCGGGACAAGCAGGGGCCCGGCGTCGAGGAGTACGACGTCGAACTCATTCCGACCATCGTGGTGGAGCGCGCGCCCGGCGGCGCGGCCGACGCCGGCGAGGAGGTCGCCCGGTTCGTGGAATCCGAGGACCTGCCGCCGGCGGTCTGGCTCGCTGCGCGACTCGAGGAAGAACTGTAGCGAACGCCGTCGGGATCGGACGCGTTCGAAGGTCATATCAACGAACTAACTTTTCGAGAGACGGCCGCCGTTCGTCGCAAATCCTGTATGGAGGACGTATGTTTATCACCGATACTCACAATAGTCGACGTATGAAGTCTCGTATCAAACGCGTTCTGCTCCGGGCCCGGTACGCTGCGATCGGTGCAGCGGTCGGCGCCGCGATCGGATCGGTCTTCAGTCGAAACGCCGCGAGTACCGGCGGTGCGATCGGTGCCATGGTCGGCGCGACGGTCGCGGACACCCGCGACACCGCGACGACGTTCCTCGAGGAGGCCACGGAGACGGACCTCAACCCGCTCTCCGACGGCGACGCCGAGAACTGAATCGTCAATCGCTCGCTCGGCCGCTCCGACTCGCGTCCGCCCCGCGGTCTCGAGTGTCGGCGTCCGACGGGCGACTCACCGAAACGAATAGTTTCTTCGTTTGATACAATCGGGTATGGTCGAGTTCGTCACGCCGCCACCGCTCGAGCCCGGCGATCGGATCGCCGTCGTCGCGCCCGCTTCGAACCGCGCGACCGACTACCCGCACGTCTACGAGCTCGGACTCGAGCGCCTCCGCGAGACCTTCGACCTCGAACCGGTCGAGTATCCGACGGCGTCGAAAGACGACGAGTACCTCGCCGATCACCCCGAGGAACGCGCCCGGGACGTGATGGACGCCTTCGCCGACCCCGACGTTCGGGGCGTGATCACCACCATCGGCGGCGACGATCAGATCCGGATCCTCGAGCACCTCGATCCCGAGGTGCTCCGGGCGAACCCGACCCGGTTCTACGGCTACAGCGACAACACGCAACTCGCGCTCTCGCTGTGGAACCTCGGCATCGTCTCCTACTACGGGCCGAGCGTCATCGTCGAACTCGGGATGGACGGCCACCTGTTCGACCACACGGTCGAGTACACCCGACGCGCGTTCTTCGACGAGTCGTTCGGCCGCCTCGAGCCGGCCGACGAGTTCACCGACGAACCCGGCGACTGGGCCGATCCGGACTCGCTCGAGACGCCCCGCGGGACCGAACCGAACCCGGGCTGGACGTGGTTCGGCGGCGAAAGCGAGGCGACAGCCTCGAACGACACGAGCGGCGAGCAGCCGCGAGGTCACGAGGCCGTTTCGGGCCGCGTCTGGGGCGGCTGTCTCGAGAGCATCGAGCAGCGCCTGCTCGCCGACCGGGAGCTGCCCGACGCCGACGCCCTCGAGGGGGCGATCCTCGCCATCGAGACGTCCGAGGAGGTCCCGCCCCACACCTGGGTCGCGCGTGTACTCGCAGCCCTGGGCGAGCGCGGACTCCTCGAGCGCTTCGACGGCGTGCTGGTCGGCCGCCCGGCGGCGCGCTCGCACCTCGAGGACCGGCCGCCGGCGGAACGCGAGGCCTACCGGGCGGACCAGCGGGAGGCCATCCGGACCGTCCTCGAGCGCTTCAACCCCGACGCGCCGGTCGTCTTCGATCTCGACTTCGGGCACACGTGGCCGACGACACCGATCCCGATCGGCGGCCGCGTCGAGATCGATCCGGGGACCGAGACGATCCGATTCGAGTAACGGTGGCCGTCCCGACTCGAGTAATGGCGAGCGACCCGATTCGAGTAATGGCAAGCGCTCCGACCCGAGTGGCGGTGACCGGCGCGGTCAGTTCGCCCCGGTTCGAGCCAAGGGCGCGATGCAATCAGTGATCGTCGTCGCCCTCGAGCGCGGCCCGACGAAGACACTCGCCCTCCTCGCTGTTCACCGTTAGCTCGGGGACCGTCGTCGGCTCGTTGTGCTCGTCGATCGCCACGTAGACGAAGTAGGACTCGGTCGTCTGCTCGCGTTCCCGCGTCCGCAGGTCCTCGCGCTCGGTGACCAGCCGGACCTTCACGCTCGAGGTGCCGGCGTCGTAGACGTAAGCGGTGATAAACGCCGTATCGCCCACGTGAATCGCCCGCTCGAAGTTCATCTGATTGACGCGTGCGGTGACGCAGGTTTCACCGGAGAACAACATCGCCGACATCGCCCCAACTTCGTCCATCCACTTCATCACGTTCCCGCCGTGGGCCGTCTCGAGCATGTTCGCGTGGTTGGGTTGCACCATCTCGCGGTTCTCGACCAGCGTCTCCAGCAGATCGGTCATCGGTCGCCGTTGTGCGAGGAGGCAAATCCGTCCACCGACTCGAGTCAGGTCCGGCTACTGACTCGAGTCCAACCCGTCCACTCACTCGAGTCCGACGCCGGTCGGTCCACCGCTGTATGCCGATATATGCACCGCGGAACCCGTCGCATTTATTTTTCTAGCCACTCCGATACTGGTAAAAGTCGTCGCCGAGTTGACCCGCTAATGAGCGATGCAGGCGACGCCGACGTGCCGGAACCGCCGACCCCACCGGCGGAGGGTCGGGGATCCGTGCACGTCCTCGGGACGGCCCACGTCTCGAAAGCGAGCGTCGACGAAGTTCACGAAACGATCGATCGCGAGAACCCGGACGTCGTCGCCGTCGAACTCGACGAGAACCGCTACCGGCAGATGCAGGGCGGCGCGCCGGACGACATCGAGGCGAAGGATCTCCTCTCGGGGAACACCGTCTTCCAGTTTCTGGCCTACTGGATGCTCTCCTACGTCCAGTCTCGTCTCGGCGAGCGATTCGATATCGAGCCCGGTGCGGACATGCGCGCGGCCATCGAGGCCGCCGAACGCAACGGCAGCGGCGTCGCGCTCGTCGACCGCGACATCCAGATCACGATCCAGCGGTTCTGGCGCGGGCTGTCGTTCACCGAGAAGCTGAAGATGGTCGGCGGCCTCGCGCTCGGCGTCACCGATCCGCGCACGATCGGCCTCACCTTCGGCGCGGTCGGCGGCATCTTACTCGGGCTCGTCTTCGCCGCGTTCCTCGCCCCGCTGTTCGGACTCGGCGAGCTACTGATGCTCGGTCTCTCCGGCACTGCGGCGGTACCGTACGTCGGCGCCGTCGCCGTCGGCGCCCTCGGCGGTGCGCTCCTCGGCCTGCTCGTGCTCCCGTCGATCGAGTCGGCCAGCAAGTCGACCGGGGGCTTCCTCAGTGGCCTCTCGTTGCGAATCCTCGCCGGGGTCGGCCTCGGAATCGCGGCCTGTCTCGCGCTCGTCGCGACCGAAACCTTCGTCGGCCCGTTCTCCGCGGCGACGTTCGCGGGCGCCGGAACCTACGCGATCCGCGGGACCGTCGGCGTGCTCGCCGGCCTCGGCGTCGGCGTCGCCGTCGGCGCCGTCGTCGGACTCTTCCTCGACGCGAACAGCGGCGATGTCGAGGAGATCGACGAGGTCGACCTCGAGGAGATGACCGACGGCGACGTCGTCGGCGCGATGATGGAGGAGTTCCGCCAGTTCAGCCCCCGCGGCGCGAACGCGCTGATCGACGAACGCGACGCCTACATCGCCGAGCACCTCCACGAACTCCGCGAGCAGGGGTACGACGTCCTCGCGGTCGTCGGCGCCGGTCACAAGGCGGGTATCGAACGCCACCTGGCCAACCCGTCGGAGATCCCCCCGCGCGAGTCGCTGACCGGGGTCGCCTCGGGCCGTCGGTTCTCGCCGCTGAAGATCGTCGGCTACCTGCTCATGTTCGGGTTCGTCGCGTTCTTCTTCCTGCTGGTCATGGCGGGCGTCCAGAACGCGTTCCTGCTCCAGTTGTTCGCGGCCTGGTTCCTGTTCAACGGGATCTTCGCGTTCACGCTTGCCCGACTCGCGGGCGCCCGCTGGACCAGCGCCGGCGTCGGCGGCGCCGTCGCCTGGCTGACCAGCATCAATCCGCTGCTGGCGCCCGGCTGGTTCGCCGGCTACGTCGAACTCAAACACCGGCCGGTCAACGTGCGGGACATCCAGACGCTCAACGAGATCATCGGCGACACCGAGCGGCCGATCGACGAGGCGCTGACCGAGATGTTCGACGTGCCGCTGTTCCGGCTCATCATGATCGTCGCGCTGACCAACGTGGGGAGCATGATCGCCTCGTTCCTGTTCCCGGTCGTCGTGTTGCCGTGGCTGGCACCCGAGATCGGCGGCGTCGGCGCCCTCATCGGCGAACTCTTCAACGGGGCCCGGAACACGCTCGAGCTCCTCCGGGGGCTGCTGACATGAGCGTCGAAACGAATCGCCGGTCGGAGACGGAACTGACCTTCAGCGACAGGGAACTGATCGATCTCGCGCTGGCGTGGGTGACCCTGTCGGTCGCGTTCGCCTTGCTGTTCGCCCCGATCCATCGGGGCGGGATCGACGTCGGCTACTTTCTGGCGATGGTCGCGCTGAGTTTCGTCACCGTCGGCGTCGCGTTCCTCCTGCACGAACTCGCCCACAAGGTCGTCGCGATCGAGCACGGACAGATCGCCGAGTTCCGCGCGGACTACCAGATGCTGTTCCTGGCGCTGATGGGCGCGCTCGTCGGCTTCCTCTTCGCCGCGCCGGGAGCCGTCTACCACCGGGGCCAAATCTCCCAGCGGGAGAACGCGATGGTCGCCCTCGCGGGGCCGATCACCAACCACCTGCTGGCGCTCATGTTCCTGCCGCTGATGATCTTCCCCGGCATCGTCGGGACCGTCGGCCAGATGGGCGTCTGGATCAACCTCTTCCTGGCCGCGTTCAACATGATCCCCTTCGGCCCGCTCGACGGGAAGTCGGTCTACGACTGGCACAAGGGCGTGTTCCTCGCCGTCTTCGTGCCGACCGCTCTCGTCGCGGGCTACGTGATCGTGTTCGTCGGTCCGTTCTGACCGCTCGAGGGGTCGCGCCCGTTCGAACGGACCGGTGACCTTTTGCTCACCCCGAGAGGTCGTTCAGACATGACCGACCGTGCGGATCCGGCGGACGACGCGGACGAGGAACGGCTCACCTACGCCGAGACGGGCGTCGACATCGAGGCCAGCGAGGACGCGACCGCGGCCCTGCTCGAGGCGTTCGGCAGCGATCTGCGGACCGAGTACGCGGGCCTGCTCGACATCGGCGACCGCTACCTCGCGCTGGCGACCGACGGCGTCGGGACCAAACTGCTCGTGGCCGAAGCGATCGAGGACTACTCGACGATCGGCATCGACTGCATCGCGATGAACGTCAACGATCTCGTCGCAGCGGGCGTCGAACCCGTCGCCTTCGTCGACTACCTCGCGATCGACGAACCCGACGAGACCCTCACGAACGAGATCGGCGAGGGGCTCGCGGTGGGCCTCGAGAAGGCCGACCTGACGATGCTCGGGGGCGAGACGGCCGTCATGCCCGAGGTCGTGAAGGGGTTCGATCTGGCGGGGACCTGCGCCGGCCTCGCAGGCAAGGACGAGGTGCTCGAGGGCGAGGCCGAAGTCGGCGACGCCCTCGTGGGCTTCCCCTCGAACGGGATCCACTCGAACGGGCTGACGCTGGCCCGCGAGGCCGTCACGCGGGAGCACGACTACACCGACGCGTTCCCGCCGAACCCCGAGCGGACGATCGGGGAGGAACTGCTTCGACCGACCCGGATCTACACGGACCTGCTCGAGCCGATGCGCGAGCACGGCGTGCGCGCGGCGGCCCACGTGACTGGCGGCGGGTGGACGAACCTGCTCCGAATGGGCGAGTTCGAGTACGTCGTCGACGATCCCTTCCCCGTGCAGTCGGTCTTCGAGTTCGTCCAGGCGGAAGGAAACGTGACCGACGAGGAGATGCATCGGGCGTTCAACATGGGCACCGGATTCGTCGTCGCGCTGCCCGCGGACCGGGCCGACGACCTCGTCGCCGAGACCGACGGACGGGTCATCGGCCGCGTCGAGGACGGGAATTCGGTCGAAATTCGCGGACTCTCGCTGTCCTGAGCGCGGCGGGTTACAGGGACGTGACCGGTGTGGCCGTGGTGTTCGCGACTGCATCGGGGACCGACCGGAAAATCGGTCGGAACGTCGTGGCCGGGTGGTCCGCGATGACGATCCGGTCGACCGCGCGTTCGTCCGCGTAGGCGGCGATCTCCGTCGCCGCGCGGCCGGAGCGGACGACCGGTTCGATCTCCCTGTCGTAGCGCTCGGCGAGTTCGTGGGCGCGAGCGAGTGCGCCCTCGGCCCGTCGACACTGGGCTCGCGTGAAGCGGTCCGGCGTCGGTAGCGGCTCCGCGTTCCGGTCGGCGGTCAGTTCGGGAACCACGTACTCGCACGGATCCCGCCCGCCGAACCGGGCGAGCGGGCCGGCCGGGACGGTGACGTGCACGACGGAGACCCGCGCCGCGGGATACTCCTCGAACGCGTACTCGAGGGCCGCGTCCGACGCGTCGGTCCGATCCATCGCCACCAGTACGTGTCGCTCCATACGCTCGGATTCGCACGATCGCGGAAGATCGTTTCCGAACACAGTTGGTGTCTTTAAGACGGATCGAGGGGATCGAAGCGATAATACGGCGATGGTGTCCCGAACGAGGTCCAGCACTGTGAACGTGTCCCCGCGGTCGGGTCGCCTCGCAGAGACTTAGGCCGACCAAAACCTTTTTAGATTTAGGTGCACCTAAGTCCACGTGATGGACGTACCCGCCCGCAGGCAGGATTCCGATACCGACGAGGACCTCGAGGAGCCGGCGGCGGTCGTGACTAGCCACGAGACCCGCCCCGGCAAGGTCGTCTTCACCGAGCGCGACAACTGCGACGGCTGGATCGCGACCGACCTCACCGTCGACCTCGAGCGCTGACGCGTCGGGACGGGTTCCCGATCCGAGACGCGCGACTCGAGCGAACCGCTCGTCCGTCACTGGTCCCGACGGATCGAATCGCCACGCCGACACGCACTCACGCCACTCTCTCTTCCGTTTTCACCTGGCGCCTCGATCCATTGTCTCACCGGTGGGTTCGTCTTCATCCGTTTTGTATACGTGCTTATTGAACGGAGTATTTAGATGGAAAGTAATCGAAAACCAGTGTTCTACTATCGTGGCAACAGGGAATTCTCACACCCTCCCCAGCCGATTCGCTCACTCGCAGGCTCGTTCGCTCATCCCTCGCGCAATTACGTCGGCGCCCCTCGCTGTCGCTCGGTCCTCCGACAGCGCGCGCCACAGCGGGCCGGTTCATCAGCCGAGCGTAGTACGTTCTCAGCCCCTACTGACCGCGCGTCGGATACGCGTATCAGCGGCGAAACCGGTCGCTGTCGAATCGACGCGACAACAAAACGGGAATTCGATCGACGACGCTGCGTGGTGACTCGAGCGACGACGCGTCCGATTACTTCGTGGCTTCTTCGAGGACCAGCGTGTCGTCCTCGAGGTAGTGTTCGAAGTGGTGGCCGTCTTCCTCGAGGTGGACGAGGATCTCGCGGAGGATCTCGCTCGTGGCGGGATCGCCGAGGTTCTCGGCGAGTTCGATGCTGCCGCGCATCGACTCGATGATGTCGCCGTACATCTCGAGGTCGTTCTCGAACATCGTGCGGACGTCGTAGACGTCCTCGCCCTCGAACTCGACGGTCGCGCGCTCCTCGAGGTTGGTCGGTCCGGAGACGGGGACGCCGCCCAGCGCCTGGGCGCGCTCGGCGATGACGTCGGCGCCCTCCTCGACGTTTTCGTAGGCTTCCTCGAGGAACTCGTGGAGGGGCAGGAACTCGGCGCCCTCGACGACCCAGTGGTGTTTCTTGAGCTGGTGGTAGAGGACGTACGAGTTCGCGAGTTCGGAGTTCAGCGCGTCGACGATCTGCTCGGCCTTCTCCTGCTCGAGGCGAAGCTCGTTCTCCTCGACGCTGTCTGCCGATTGACGGACGGTCTTTTGGGTGCTCATCGTGTTTTATACGTACGCGTGCTTCCCACTTAAAGGTTATCCATGCGGAAAGATTTATTCCGGTATCGAAAATGTTTCTTGTCAAATGGTGGCGTTCAGTTTTGCCGTACCGACAGTGAACCCGTCGCCGAACGGTAGCATCAACTGGCGTGTTGTTTTTTCAAGAGTGAGTAAACATTTTCAGTGTGGGGCTCCAAGAGTAGGTATGGCAACTAGCACCGCACAGCGGAGAGAGCGGCTGTACGTCGACGGCGAGTGGCTCGAGACCGATTCCGTCCTCTCGGTCTCGGACCTCGCCGACGGCGGCGCCTTCGCACAGATCAGCGCCGCGGATCCGGCCGCCGTCCAGGCCGCGCTCGAGGCCGCCCACGAGATCAAGCCGCGGATGCGCGAGACGACGGTCGTCGAGCGCGCCGCGTGGTGTGAGGCGATCGCCGAGGGGCTTCGCCAGCGCGAGGAGGAACTCGCCGAGGTCATCGTCCGCGAGGCGGGCAAGCCGATCTCCTCGGCCCGCGGCGAGGTGGGCCAGGCGGCCGAGCGGTTCGACCGCGCCGCGGAGGAGGCCCGCAACATCGTCAGCAAGGGCGAGTTCCGCGAGGGCTCGACGGCCGGCCACGAAGGCTGGCAGGCGATCGTCAAGCACGAGCCGATCGGCGCGGTGCTGTGTATCACGCCCTACAATTATCCCCTGGCCACGACGGCATTACAGGTTGCCCCTGCACTCGCCGCGGGGAACAGCGTACTGCTCAAACCCGCGAGCAAGACGCCCATCTCGGCGGCGATCCTGTCCGAGGTCATCGCCGACGTCGACGGGATTCCGGACGGCGCGTTCAACTTCGTCCCGGGGGAGGCCAGCGAAATCGGCGACCTCCTCGCGGGCGACGACCGTATCAACGCCATCGCCATGACCGGTTCCTCGGGCGCGGGCAAACACGTCGCCCGCGAGAGCGGCATGGTCAACCTGCACATGGAACTGGGCGGCAACGCTCCGGCGATCGTCTTCGAGGACGCCGACCTCGCCGACGTCGCGGGCAACTGCGCCAAGGGCTCGTTCAAGTACGCCGGTCAGCGCTGTTCGGCCATCTCCCGCGTACTCGCCCACGAGTCGGTCCACGACGACCTCGTGGACCTGATCGACGGCCAGATGGACGCCTGGACGGCCGGCGACCTCTTCGAGGAGGACACCGCCTTCGGCCCGCTCATCAGCGTCGAGCAGGCCGACTGGGTCGAGACGCTCGTCGAGGACGCCCTCGAGAAGGGCGCCGATCTCGTCCGCGGCGGGGAGCGCCGCGCGCCCGAAGGTATCCCCTCCGAACTCGGCGACCAGTTCTTCGAACCGACGCTGCTGGCGAACGTCCCCCACGACGCCCGGATCGTCGACGAGGAGCAGTTCGGCCCCGTCGCCGTCGTCACCACGTTCAGCGACGAGGAGGAGGCCATCGAGATCGCCAACAGCTCCGATCTGGCGCTCGACGCCGCCGTCTTCACCAACGATCACAAACGAGCGATGAACGTCGCCAACCGCGTCGACGCCGGCGCCGTCCGGATCAACGGCGCTCCCAGCCACGGGCTGGGCGACATCCCCTTCGGCGGCAACAAGGATTCGGGCATCGGCCGCGAGGGCCTCGACGCCTCGATCCACTCGATGATGCGCGAGAAGAGCATCATCCTGTAGGCTCGAGCGCGTTTCGAGTGTCGATCGTCTTTCCCCCGAGTATCCCACGCCACCGAGCCGTCGATCGCCCTCGCCGCGATCGGTGACCGACCCGTTACCAGGGAATCCCGCGGTATTCCTCGGTGTCGACCCGTGCAGTGGTGACGATCGCCCGTCCGTCCGCGTCGACGGACGCGTCTTCGTAGGCGCCCAACCCGTATCCCTCGGCCGCGTCGCTCTCGGCGTCGGCGACGGTCTCGTCGTCCGGAGCGTCCTCGTAGAGTTCCACCAGTCGAATCGTCGCCTCGCCATCGTCGAACGCGACTGACCCGCCCCACCCGCTCACGTCGGCCGTGTTCATCGACGATCGGAAGTCGCCGATGGCGGTCGCGCCGTCGTCGAGATGGCTCACGAGGGTCTCGAAATCGACGCTATTGCCGTCGCCGTCACCGCCGTCGTCGCTCTCGAAGTCGCCAGATTCGACGCGCTCGAGTAGCGAGGCCATCTCCTCGGCGCTGACCCCTCCGCTGACGTCGACGACGAACGCCGAACTGAGCGCGATCGACGACCCGGAGCCGCTGTACACGTCGAATTCCTCGATCCGCTGGTGGGCCATGTCGGTCTCGGCCTCGATCGCTTCCCGTACCGGTTCCACGTCGAACGTTCCCTCCAGTCCCAGACAGTTCACGGGTTCGGTTCCGTCGGTTGCACCGCGAGTGCGGAACGAGAACGTCGCGTCGATCCCGTCGGTTCCCAGTTCCTCGGCCAACTGGCCGGCGTCCGCGTACGCCGCATCCCGCAGGCCCTGTGCCTGCTCGTCGGGAAGCGACTCCGAGACCGCGTCGACCGCGGTCAGATCGAACTCGACGAACGTCAGCTCCGAGAGATCGACCTCGCTCGAGGCGGACGCGGCGAGGACCCACTCCTGATACGTCGGTCGGCCGCCGTCTCCATCGTTGCCTCCGTTGCCGTCACCGGCTTCGTTCGCTCCCCCGTCGAGGCAGCCCGCCAGTACCAGCCCGAGTCCCGCCGCCACACTCATCACGTCGCGTCGCGTTCGTCGCGAATCCATTGTCACTGATACCAACCGATCACGGTATCTTGGATGTTGTGGCCCCTGAACGGGGGGGACAGCGGTTCGCGTCCGCTCGTAGTCGACTGCGCGGCTCCCACAGCCGCCGGCGCTCGAGGCCCGGTCGTCCCGACCAACTATTAACTCGTCGTCGCTCGAACGACGAGCCGATGGCGTCCTCCGTCCTCGTCGCCGGCGAAACGCTGATCGACTTCATCCCCGACCGCCCCGGCCCGCTCGAGGACGTCGCCGGCTTCGACCGCCGACCCGGCGGCGCGCCGGCGAACGTCGCCGTCGGCCTCGCCCGCCTCGAGGAGCCGCCGCTGTTCTGGACCCGCGTCGGCGCCGATCCGTTCGGCCGGTACCTCGAGACCGTCCTCGAGGACGCGGGCATCCCGGATCGGTTCGTCGAGCGCGACCCCGTCGCGAAGACGACGCTCGCGTTCGTCACCCACGACGAGGCGGGCGACCGCGAATTCACCTTCTACCGCGAGGACACCGCCGATACCCGCCTCGAGCAGGGCCGGATCGACGACGAGACCCTCGCCGACTGCGAGTGGGTCCACGTCGGGGGCGTCACCCTCGCCAGCGAGCCGGCGCGGACGGCGACGCTCGACCTGCTCGAGCGGGCCGCCGAGGCGGACTGTACGACCTCGTTCGATCCGAACTTCCGACCCGAACTGTGGTCCGACGACGGGGCGTTCGAGCACGTCGGTCGGGAGGCGCTGGCGCACGTCGACGTCTGCAAGGCGACCGTCGCGGAGCTTCGACGGCTCGGATTCGGGGTCGAGGCGGCCGCCGACACCGAATCGACGCCGGCGGCGGTCGCTCGAGCGGTTCTCGAGACCGGCACCGACGCCGGCGGTCCGCACACGGTCTTCGTGACGCGCGGGAGCGATGGGGCCGTCGCGGCCACGTCGGCGCGTGGACCGTGGACCGCGGGCGATTCGCGCGACGAGGGGCCGCGCGTCGCGAGCCAGCCGGGGTTCGACGTCGACGTCGTCGACACGACCGGCGCCGGCGACGCGTTCGTGGCTGGTCTGATCGCAGGGATGCGGGACGGTCGGTCGCTGCAGGCGACGCTCGGGTTCGCGAACGCGGTCGCCGCGTCGGCGACGACCGGCGCGGGAGCGATGGCGACGTTGCCGACTCGAGACATGGTCGAATCGATCCTCGAGGACGCGTCGTGAAGGTGATGATAGAGTCGCGGGGCGACGGCGACGGAGGCGGCGCCTTGGACGGGGGTAAACCGACGGCGACGCCGAACGGAAACCGACACGGTTGCTGCAAGCCGACGGCCTAACGGCCTCCAGAACGCTTCCTCTCCTATGTCTAGCGACCTTCGCGACGGCCTCTCTTTTGGAAAGGCGGTCGTCGCCGGTATCAAGGAGAAGAACGTGCCGTTCATGGCGGCGAGCATCGCCTACCAGGCGTTCATCTCGCTGTTGCCGTTGCTCGTCCTCGTATTCTTCCTCGTCACGTTCGTGGGTGACGAGGCGTTCGCCGAACAGGTCTCGACCACGACGGAAGGGTTCCTCCCCGATAGCGGCCAGCTACTGGTCGAGAACGCGATCACGGACTCGCCGGCGTCGGCCGGATCGACGATCGTCGGACTCGTCGTGCTCCTGTGGGGGTCGCTGAAGATCTTCCGGGGACTGGACACGGCGTTTTCGGAGATCTACGGCACGTCCGACGAGAACTCGTTTCTCGACCAGATTCACGACGCGCTGATCGTCTTCGGCGTCATCGGCGCCGCCCTGATCTTCGCAGCCGCCGCGACCGCGATCGTCGCGTTCCTGCCCGACATTCCGTTCCTCGGCGTCGCGCAATCGATCCTGCTGTTCGTCGTCCTCGCGATCGCGTTCTTCCCGATGTACTACTACTTCCCCGACGTCGACTCCTCGAAGCGACAGGTGATCCCCGGCGTCGTCGTCGCGGCCGTCGGCTGGACGCTGCTCCAGACGCTGTTCCGGGTGTACGTCTCCTTCGCCTCGAGTTCGGAGTCGGCGGGTCCCCTCGGAGCCATCCTTCTCCTGTTGACGTGGCTCTACTTCGGCGGGATGATCCTGCTGTTCGGCGCCGTCGTCAACGCGATCGGGACGGGCTACCTCGAGCCCGGTGCGGACGAGGCGGCGGACGACGAAAGCGCCCTCGCAGACGATTCCATCGCGGCGACGGACCGCGACCAGTTCGTCGACGACGCGGCACGCGAGCACGAGCGCCTCGCCGACCGCGCCGAGACCCTCGAGCGGGAACGCGACCAGTTGCGAAACGACCTGACGGCGCAGCGCGAGCGCCGCTACCGACTCGAGGATCGGGTCGACGATCTCGAGGCGACCGCGACGAGCCTCGAGGCGACCGTCGACGAACTCGAGGCGGAGAACGAACGCCTGCGACGCGAACTCGACGAGCGGCGAGCGCACGATCCGGCGTGGCGACGCGCGATCCGAACGGGGCTGCGTCACGTCGAGACCCTGAACGTCGGCACCGTCGAGCGCCGGAAGTAGCGCCTGACAGCCGTCGACCGAGCCGGCGGCATACTCCGTTCGAAAGGAGAGTCGAGACAACTTAGTGATTCCCGCCGCCACTCACACTCGTGTCGTATCCGGTACGAGACGCGCGTCGTCGGATCCGGGCCGAACACGTCGGGGTCCTCGAGGAAATCGATCGCTGTGCCGATCGGGTCGCCGAGCCCTGGGACACCGCCCGGACCACCGATCCCGACGCGGTCGCCGACGGCCTTCGCGCGACGTTCGCGGAGACCGGGCTCCTCGAGCGATTGCCGCTTGTGCTGTCCGACGTCGTCGCCGCGACGGGCCACGAGTTGCCGGTCGAACCGGTGGCCGCCCCGCCGTACGTGGTCGTCACGAGCCGCGGCCCCGTCCTGCGGGCGACGATCGATCCCGGACGGCTCGTCCTTCGGTTCGACGTGTTCGATATCGTCCGAGACGCGGAACCCGGTAAGCCGCCGGCCTACCGGCGTGGTAACGGCGTCGAACTCGGAATCTCGCTCGAGTGAGCGCTCGGGATCTCGCTCAGTGAATCCTTTTGTCGCTGCCGCGGCAACGGTCGAGCGATGCATCCGCGCGCAACGGCGTTCGCAGAACGCGCTCGCGAGTAGCGCGGTTCGGAACGAGCGCGGTTCGGAGGCCCGACGGGCCGAGAACCGCGAACTGGGAGCGGCAGCGCCGCGAGCGAGCGAAGCGAGTGAGAACCGCGGAAACCGAACGGTGAGCGGAGCGAACCGTGAGGCGTACGGATTCGATCCCGCCGTCGAGGAGTTCCCGGAGGGAACGAAGACGGCGGCGGACGCGGCCGACGCGGTCGGCTGCGACGTCGCACAGATCGCCAGTTCGCTCGTCTTCGACGTCGACGGCTCGCTCGCCGTCTCGGTAACCAGCGGCGCCAATCGGGTCGACGAGGGCGCGCTCGGACGGGCCTTCGAGGCGCCGGCCGACGCCGTGTCGATGGCCGACGCGGGCCGGATCACGGACGAACTCGGCTGGTCGATCGGTGGCGTCCCACCGTTCTGTCACGACCGGCCCGTCCCGGTCATCGTCGACGAGACGCTCCTCGAGTTCGGGACCGTCTGGGCGGCCGCGGGAACCCCGGAAGCGGTCTTCCCGATCGACCCGGACGAACTGCGACGGTACGCCGACGGTGAGCCGGCGGCCGTCGCCGAGTGAGCCGCTTCGCACGTCGCTTGGGGCCGCCACGGGGCTCAGTTCGGCCGGAGTTACTAGCGACCCGCCCTATAGCTGCCACGAGTTATTAACTAGGTGGAGTCAGATAACAACTCTTTTATCCGAGTGGGCGTACGTTCGGATATGAACCGGACACGACGGTCCCTGCTGGGAAGCGGGGCGGGCCTCCTCGCGGCGACGACCTTCGCCGGCTGCCTCGACGACGTCGGCCTCGCCGAGCGCGAGTACGACTCGGGGTACGCCGCGCTCTTCGCTCTGTACGACTGGGCGGACCAGATCAGCGGCGACGTCATCGACGTCGAAAACCCGGTGGGCACGGGGGAATCCGGCCACGGCTGGAACCCCCGCGGCGACCTCACTCGCGACGTCGCCGACGCCGGCCTCTTCGTCTACCTCGACACGCCCGAGTTCGGCTGGGCACAGGACATCGCGACGACCCTCGAGGCGGATTACAACGACGTGGTCGTCGTCGACGGCTTCGCGGGCCTCGACGATCAGTTGCTCGAGTGGGATCACGAGGGCGGCGGTCACGACCACGGGGGCGAGGACGAGAGCGGTGGTCATGATCACGGCGACGAGGGCGGCGATCACGATCACGAGGACGGTCAGGAGGACCACAACCACGAGGACGAACAGGGCCACGATCACGACCGCACCGGGGTCGACCCCCACGCCTGGCTCGATCCCGTCCTCGCCCAGGACATCGTCGCGAATATCGTCGACGGACTCGCCGAGGCCCATCCCGACGAGGAGTCGACGTTCCGGGACCGCGCCGACGAGTACGCGGGCGTCCTCGAGGAAATCGACGCCCAGTTCGAGCAACTGGTCGACGAGGCCGACCGCGACACCGCCGTCCTCGTCAGCCACGACTCCTTCACCTACCTCGAGGAGCGCTACGGGTTCGAACTCCACACGCCGGTCGGCGTCTCACCCAACGAGGGCATGAGCCAGAACGCCATCTCGGAGACGATCACGTACATCGACGACGAGGGGATCGATACGATCCTCTACGACGCCTTCGACGCCCCCGGAGGGGAGTACCCGGACGAGGTCGCGACGATCCTCGACGGAAGCGACGCGACGAACGCGATGCCCCTCGCGACCGCGTCGGGCACCCTCGCCTCGTGGGCGGAGAAGGACTGGGGCTACCGGGAGCAAATGGAAGCAATAAACATCCCCGCGTTCAGAAATGCACTAGACGCACAGTGACCGTCGTCGATCTCGACCACGTGACTTTCGCCTACGACGACCAACCCGCGGTCCGCGACGTCTCGCTGACCGTCGAGGAGGGCGACTTTCTGGGGCTGATCGGTCCCAACGGCTCGGGCAAGACGACGCTGCTACACCTCATGCTCGGCCTGCTCGAGCCCGACAGCGGCCGGATCGAACTCTTCGACGAACCGGTCGACGCCTTCGACGACGGCGAGCGGATCGGCTACGTCTCCCAGCAGGCGACCAGCCGCGGGGGGACGATGCCGGTCACCGTCCGCGAGGCCGTGACCATGGGTCGATTCGCCCACGTCGGCCACGGGCGGATCCGCGAGGACGACCGCGAGATCGTCGCCGACGCCCTCGAGACGGTCGGCATCGACGAACTGGCCGATCGGCAGGTCAACCAGCTCTCGGGCGGCCAGCGACAGCGCGCCTACATCGCGCGGGCGCTGGCCTCCGAGGCCGACCTGCTCGCGCTCGACGAACCGACCGTCGGCGTCGACGCCGAATCGCGAGACGCCTTCTACCAGTTGCTCGAGTCGCTCAACGACGACGAGATCACGATCATCCTGATCGAGCACGACATCGGCGTCGTCACGGATCGCGCGAACCGGATCGCCTGTATCAACACGGAACTGTACCACCACGGTGACACGGAGTCGTTCGTCGAGAGCGACGCGCTCACCGAGGCCTACGGGGCGACGGGACAGGTCGTCCACCACCACCACTGATGCACCGCGAGACGAGACGCCGCCTGGAACTCGGGGGCATCACCGCGACGGGACTGCTCGCGGTCGTGATGATCGCGTTTCTCGCCCTCGACTACCTGCAGGCGTATCCCGTCGCGGGCGCGCTGTACGAGCAGTTCCGTATCGCCGGTCGAATCGCGGACCGCGTCTTCGGGACGAACGTCTTCAGACATCCGTTCATGTGGCGCTCGCTCGCGACGGGGGTCCTGATCGGGATCGTCGCGCCGCTGGTCGGGACCTACCTCGTCCACCGCGAGATGGCGCTGATCGGCGAGACGCTGGCCCACACCGCGTTCGCCGGCGTCGCGATCGGCCTGCTGTTCAGCGCCACGACGGATCTGGGCGTCTCGCTGCTGCTCGCGGCGCTGGTCGTCGGCATCTGCGGCGCGCTGGGCGTCCAGTGGCTCGCCGAACACACGGACACCTACGGCGACGTGCCGATCGCGATCATGCTGACCGGCAGCTTCGCCGTCGGGACGCTCATCATCAGCTACGGCCGCGGCATGACCGGGATCAACGTCGAGGACTACCTCTTCGGGAGCATCTCCGTGGTCACCCCCGGCGGCGCGCGGCTGGTGGCCGTGCTCAGCGTCCTCGTCGTCGCCGTCGTCGTCGCGACGTACAAACAGCTCCTGTTCATCACGTTCGACGAGCAGGCCGCCCGCGTCGCGCGGCTCAACGTCACCTGGTACAACACCCTGTTGATCGTCATGACGGCCGTCGTCGTCGTCGGTGCGATGCAGATCCTCGGCGTCATCCTCGTCGCCGCGATGCTCGTCGTCCCGGTCGCGGCCGCCACCCAGATCGCCCACAGCTTCCGCGAGACGCTGTTCTGCTCGATCCTCTTCGGCCAGCTCTCGATCCTCGGCGGCTTCGCGCTGTCGATCTCCGGCGGGCTTCCCACCGGCGGCTCGATCGTCGTCGTGGCGATCGCCTGTTACCTGCTCGCGATCCTCGCCTCGAGTCGGTCGACGGCGGCGATTTCGACGCACTGACTGTAGTCCCGCCGCTGGCCGATCGGACTCGCCACGCAGCGGGAACATGCCACACCCTTAACACGCCCCTCGGCAAACCCTCGAGCGATGGGACGGTTAGCCGAACTCTTCGATCCCGAGACCGTCGCCGTGGTCGGGGCGACCGACCGCGAGGGCGCCGTCGGCCGCGCGATCACGGAGAACCTCCTGGACGGGTTCGACGGCGAGGTCGTGCCGATCAACCCCGGCCGCGACGAGGTGCTCGGGCTCGAGTGCTATCCCGACGTGTCGAGTGCGCCGCCGATCGATCTGGCGGTGCTCGTCGTACCGCCCGATATCGTCATCGACTCGCTGCGCGAACTCGGCGAGGCCGGGACGCGAGACGTCGTCGTCATCACCGCCGGCTTCTCCGAGACCGGCGGCGAGGGCGCCGAGCGCGAGCGGCAGTTGCGCGAGGTCGCCGACGAGTACGACCTCAACGTCGTCGGCCCGAACAGCCTCGGGGTCATGTCCACGCCGACGGGCATGAACGCCACGTTCGGCCCCGAGAACGCACTCGAGGGCTCGATCTCCTTCATGAGCCAGTCGGGCGCGTTCATCACGGCCGTCCTCGACTGGGCCAACGAGCAGGGGATCGGCTTTCAGGACGTCGTCTCGCTGGGGAACAAGACCGTCCTCGACGAGACCGACTTCGTCCGCGAGTGGGGCGACGATCCGAACACCGACGTCGTCATCGGCTATCTCGAGGACGTCGCCGACGGCCAGGGCTTCCTCGAGGCCGCCCGCGAGGTGACCGACGACACGCCGATCGTCCTCGTCAAGTCCGGGCGGACCGACGCGGGCGCGCAGGCGGCCTCCTCGCACACCGGCGCCATCGCCGGCAGCGAGCGCGCCTACGAGGCGGGCCTCGAGCAGGCCGGCGTTCTCCGCGCTCGCTCGGTGCAGGAACTGTTCGACTACGCGCGGGCCCTCGCCGGCCTGCCGGAGCCGGAATCGGACGGCGTCGCCGTCGTGACCAACGCCGGTGGCCCCGGCGTGCTGACGACCGACGCCGTCGGCGATTCGACCCTCGAGATGGCGAATTTTACCGACGAGACGATCGCCCGACTCGCTGAAGCGATGCCCGACGAGGCCAACGTCTACAACCCGATCGACGCGATCGGCGACGCGGACGTGGATCGATTCGGCGAGGCCCTCGAGATCGCGCTCGAGGACCCCAACGTGGGCAGCGCGGTCGTCGTCGCGGCGCCGACGGCCGTCCTCTCCTACGACGAACTGGCCGAGCGGGTGATCGACGAACTCGAGGCCCACGACACCCCGGTCGTCACCTGTCTCATGGGCGGCAAGCGGGCCCGCGACGCCGAGGAGACGCTGCGCGAGTCGGGGATTCCGAACTACTTCGATCCCTCCAGAGCGGTTTCGGGACTGGACGCGCTGGCGCGGTTCCGCGACATCCGCGAGCGCACGATCGACGAACCCGAGCGGTTCGACGTCGACCGCGAGCGCGCCCGCGAGATCCTGGCCCGGGCAGACCGCAGCGACGACAACCGGCTCGGCGTCGAGTCCATGGACCTGCTCGATGCCTACGGAATCCCGACGCCGCAGGGCGAGATCGTCGACGATCCGGGCCGAGCACGAGAGGTCGCCGAATCGATCGCGGGTGACGTCGTGATGAAGATCGTCAGCCCCGACATCTCGCATAAATCGGACATCGGCGGCGTCAAGGTCGGCGTCCCCGACGAGGAGGTCTACGACGCCTACGAGGACCTCGTCGCTCGCGCGCGCAACTACCAGCCGGACGCGACGATCCTCGGCGTGCAGGTCCAGGAACTGCTCGACCTCGAGCGCGCAACCGAGACGATCGTCGGGATGAACCGCGATCCGCAGTTCGGCCCGCTGCTCCTGTTCGGCCTCGGCGGCATCTTCGTCGAAATTCTTGAGGACACGTCGGTCCGCGTCGCCCCGATCGGCGAGGGAGAGGCCCGCGAGATGGTCGACGAGATCCAGGCGGCGCCGCTGTTGCGCGGCGCCCGCGGGCGCGAGCCGGCTGACGTCGAGGGCGTCGTCGAGACGATCCAGCGGCTCTCCCAGCTCGTGACGGAGTTCCCGGCGATTCTCGAACTCGACGTCAACCCGCTCGTGGCCGGCCCCGACGGCGTACAGGCGATCGACCTCAGGCTCACCGTCGATACGGACGCACTCGAGCCGACGGACGACACGGAGGAACTATGAGCGACACTGATCCCACGGACACCGATACCGACACCGACGCAGACAGCCAGCCGGTCGACAGCCAGTCGACTGACGACCGGCCGACTGACGACCAACCAACCGACGGAACCACCACCGCTGAGATCGACGCCGACGTCGTTCTCGTCAGTTCCCTCGAGGAGAGCACCGGCAAGACGGCGATCGCGATGGCGCTGGCCAGCCTCGCGGCCGAAGAGGGCGACAGAGTCGGCTACATGAAACCGAAAGGGACCCGCCTGCAGAGCAACGTCGGGAAGACCCTCGACGAGGACCCGCTGCTGGCCCGCGAACTGCTCGACCTCGAGGCCGAGATGCACGACCTCGAGCCGGTGGTCTACTCGCCGACGTTCGTCGAACAGGCGATCCGCGGCCGCGAGGACCCCGCGGAGGTGCGCGAGCGGGTGGTCGAGGCCGCCGAGACGCTCGCCGAGGGCCGCGACCGCCTGTTCGTCGAGGGCGGCGGCCGCTACGACGTCGGCGGCATCGTCGACCTGACCGACGTCGACGTCGCCGACCTGTTCGACGCGCGCGTCGTCCTCGTCGCCCCCTACGAGATCCCGGCCGACGTCGACGCGGTGCTCGCCGCGGCCGACGCGTTCGGCGACCGCCTCGCCGGCGTCGTTTTCAACGACGTCGCCGACGCGGCCTACGATCCCCTCGAGACCGACGTCGTTCCGTTCCTCGAAGGACGGGGGATCCCGGTCTTCGGCGTGCTCCCCAGCGAGCGGACGCTCTCGGGCGTGACGGTTCGCGAACTCGCCGACGAACTCGGCGCGTCGATGCTCGTCGAGGACGGCGCCGACGAGTACGTCGAGCGGTTCTCCGTCGGCGCGATGGGCGCCGACAGCGCCCTGCGGCACTTCCGGCGGACGAAAGACGCCGCCGTGATCACCGGCGGCGACCGCGCCGAGATCCACACCGCCGCGCTCGAGGCGCCCGGCGTGCGCTGTCTCATCCTGACCGGCGGCCACCGACCGTCGGGGGCGGTCACCGGACAGGCGGCGAAGCGGGGGATGCCGATCCTCTCGGTGCAGACGGACACGCTGACGACCGTCGAACGCGCCGAGGACATCGTCCGGAGCGGCCGAACGCGCGACGCCGAGACGGTCGAGCGCATGGCGGAACTGCTGACCGATCACGCCGCCGTCGATTCGATTCTGGGCTCGAGCGGGTGAGCGACGGGGTCGTTTCGGATCTGCGGACTGGTGTCGGGCCCGCTGCTGTCAGGTCGCCGGCGCCCGCGAACGGTGGGGCCGGGTACCGGTTCCACTGGTATCACTCCCGCCGACTGTGACGTCTGACCAAAAGTTAAGAGTCCACCGCACATGAGGTCGGACATGGACGACACTCCGCAAGAAATTACCTCCCTCGTCGGACGTGAGGTCTACTCGAACAACGGCGTCTTCGTCGGCGAAGTCGAAGACCTGCGACTGGACGTCGACGGCCAGGCCGTCACCGGACTCGCACTCGGCGACCTGAACACCGAACTGCTCGCCGACGCCGCCCGCAGCGGGCAGGGCGTCATCGTTCCCTACCGCTGGGTCCGCGCGGTCGGCGACGTAATCCTGATCAACGACGTCGTTGAGCGGGTCCGCCAGCCCGACGAGGAAGAAGAACAGCTCGTCGCGTAACTCTCGAGTCTCCGAGTCCGTCGCTGCGGTTCTCGGCCGGCGGTTACTCGTCGAGTGGCTCGCAACTGCAGTTCCGTACTCTCACTCTCAGACTCTTTCCGTCCAGAATACGCCCGGAGCGACGCGACGGGTTCAGTTTCCGTTCGACCCTTCGTTGCTGCCCTCGACGCCCATCGCGTCGAACAGCGTGCGCTTGACCGCCTCCTCGGTGAGATCGAGCAAGGTGTCGCGGGTGTCGTCGGAGATTTCGATCCCGGTGAAGATGCCCAGCGGGATCTCCGCGCTGGCCTGCGTCGAGTGGCCCGCCGTCTCGCCCATCTCGCCGTAGGCGTCCTCGAGCACCTTGCCGATGTTGATCCGGATGTCCTTCGAGCGGCCGGCGAGGAAGATGGTCTCGTCGGCGATGCCGAAGACGGCGGTCGTGGTGACGCCCTCGAGGTTCAGCAGGTGGCTGGCGGCCTGCGTGAGTGCCTCGCGGTCGCGGACGAAGCCCGCGTTGGAGACGAGGTGGCTCCCCTGGACGTCGCGGTTGGTGATGGCCTCCGCGAGGACGTCTAAGGTCTCGGGGGACATCGACGGCGACTCGACCTGCTCCAAGGTGTCGTGGTTCGCGAACGGGTAGAGGTAGGCCGCGGCGGTGAGGTCGGCGGGGGTGGTGTCGCGTTTGAAATCCAGGGTCTCGGCGCGGATCCCGTAGAGAAGGGCGGTGGCGACCTCCTCGGAGACGTTCATGTCGAACTCCTGGATGTACTTGGTCATGATCGTCGACGTCGAGGACATGTTGGGCCGGATGTCGACGAACTCGGGTTCGACCTCCTCCTCGGGTTCGTGATGGTCGATGATGATGTCGACGGGCAGGTCCATCTCCCCCCTCGTCGCGTGATCGACCAACGTGACGGTGTCGTAGACGGAGTAGTCCTCGATCTCGTCCCACTGGACCAGATCGATCCCCAGCAGGTTGACGAACGCGCGGTTCTCCTGGTGGCCGACGTCGCCCAGATAGATGATGTCGGACTCGATGCCGAGGTGCTCGGCGATCGCCTGCAGCGCCGCCGCGCTGGCGATCGAGTCCGGATCCGGGCTGTCCTGCGTGATGATCGCCAACCGCTCCTGGGTCTCCTCGAGGAGTCGGGCGAGTTTGCCCGCGTTGTACTCGAGTTCGCCCGACTCGAGCGCTCGGAGCGCGGACTCGGCGATCACCGAGGAGGGGTTGATGACGATATCGGCGCCCAGTTCCTCGAGTTCGTCCCCGGAGACGGGGTCGCTCGCGCGGGCCACGACGAACTGGGTGTCGTCGATCTCGCGGATGTGCTCGACCGCGCGCTTGTTCGACTCGACGTCCGAGGCGAGGATGAGGACGACGTCGCGGTCGGCGACGAGGTCCGCGGCCTCGGGTTCGCGGATGTCGGCGGTCCGGGCGTCCAAGTCCTGATCCCGGAGCGACTCGACGCGGCTCTCGTCGCGGTCGATGATGAGGACGTCCTTCCCCTGTTCGACGAGTTCCTCCGCGACGGCGTAGCCGACGCTCCCACAGCCGAGGATCGCGTAGTCAGAGATCGACGAGATCGTAACCCCCGTGCTCATTACACGTGTGGTCGGAGCGGCCACACTTAACGCTCCCGAAGATTGTTATTGGGCGAAGACGCCGCCGTCTGGCGGGATCGTGTGGTGTTCGTTGGCGGACGTGTGCCCGGCGTTGCCACAACGGGTGCCAAGGGAAACGTATTTCACCAACCGACGAAAACTCGCAGGTACAGGGCCGGTAGCTCAGTCCGGCAGAGCGTCTGACTCTTAATCAGACGGTCGCGTGTTCAAATCGCGCCCGGCCCGCTTCTGCTCCGAGCAATTACGCGAGGAGCGAAGCGGCTAGCGGGATTTGAACGCAGGGAGAGCGCAGTCTCGCGAACGGAGTGAGCGAGGAAGCGATCGACCGTGTGTTCAAATCGCGCCCGGCCCGCTTCTCGCCGCGAGCAACTCCGCGAGCGGCGAGCATCGGAACCGGCGGGATTTGAAGTAGACCAGAAAGGCGCAGCGAAGCGAGCATTTCTGGGCGTAGTTCAAATCGCGCCCGGCCCGCGTTCTCCGCCACGACGCTGAGCCACACTCACGAACAGACTGCTTGGAGGGCCGGTTACTGCGTCTACAGCGCGGACGGATCCAGCGCCTCGAGGTCGATATCCCCCTCACGAGCATCGGTATCGTCGGGCGTCTCGTCGCCGCTCTCGACGACGCGCGTGAGCGTGTAGACCGAACCGACGAGGACTGCGCAGCCGACGACGAGTTGGACGAGCGACGCCCCCAGGATCGCTGCCTGTGCACCCAGCGCCTCGAGCGATGCGTTGGTTCCACCAAGCATGTCTGTCCGAACTATTGGTTCAAATATAGGTACTACGTGTCATTTCATATGGTGAGAAAGTTACGCTGAGTCATTGGTAGCGTCTCACAGGCGGCCACGCTACCGGGCCCGCCTCGAGACAGCCTCGTCGGAGCCGATACCGGACCGGAACAGCTTAGTTCAGTTCGCCGGACGGTCCGCTATGGAGGCTGACAGGATCGATCCGCAGGCCAAGGACGCGCTCGAGCGCCAGCAGCGGATTCCGATGCCGCACAACCGCTACGGGCTGAAGCTCTTCCGGCTCCTCACTCGCCCGGTGATGCGACTGCGGAACCGAAACGGCCCGAGCGTCGGGCGGACGATCGACCGGACGATCCCCGGTCCGGCGGGCGACCTCGACGTTCGGCTCTACCTCCCCGACGCGAAGGGGCCGTACCCCACGGTCGTCTTCTTCCACGGGGGCGGGTACGTCCTGGGGAGTATCGAGACCCACGACTGGCTCTGCCGGCACCTGACTCGAGAGAGCGGCTGCGCGGTCCTGTCCGTCGACTACCGACTCGCCCCTGAAGACCCCTTCCCCGCGGCGGTCGAGGACGCCTCCGCGGCCGTCGAGTGGGCGGCCGCGAACCCCGAAGCGATCGCCGGGAACGGGACGATCGCGGTCGCGGGCGACTCCGCCGGCGGGGCGCTTGCCGCCGTCGTCGCGCTCATGGCCGCCGAGCACGGCGGTCCGGAGATCGACTATCAGGCGCTCGTCTATCCGAGCGTCGGCATCGAAGCCGACCAGCCGTCGGTCAGAGAGCACGCCGGCATCGTCCTCGCGGAGGACGATATGGCGTGGTTCCGGGAGTGCTACTACGAGAGCGAGATCGACGAGCGCAACCCCTACGCCGACCCGACGAACGCCTGCGACGTCTCCGGCGTCGCTCCGGCGACGGTCGTCACCGCCGGTTTCGACCCGCTACGGGACGGCGGGAAGGCCTACGCCGAACAGCTCGTCCGCGACGGCGTCCCCACGCGCTACGAGAACTACGAGGCCATGCCTCACGGCTTCCTGACGCTCCGCGACGTCGACCGCGCCCACGACGCGATCGCGACCGTCGCCGGCGATCTCGCCGACGCGCTCGAGGACGGCTGACTCGAGGGCGAAGGAGCCGCCGACCTATAAGACCGAACGCGACGTACGCTCGAGACGACCATGTCCGCCACCTACGAGGGGATCACGTTCGAGCGACTCGGCCACGCGAGCAAGCGTATCGAGACCCCCGAGGGCCTCGTTATCTACGTCGACCCGTGGGGCGAGCAACTCGAGGGGGAACCGGGCGACGGCGACGTCGTCCTCGTCACGCACGACGACTTCGATCACTACGATCCGGAGGCGATCGAGGCGGTCGCGGGGCCGGACGTCACCGTCGCCGCCTACGAGGACATCGACACGAGCGACCTCGCGTCCGACGTGATCGATCTTCCCCACAAGGGCGAGACGACCGTCGAGGGGATCGACGTCCGGTCGGTGCCCGCCTACAACGACCCCGACGGCGAGCACGTCGACGAGGACGGCGAGCCGTTCCACGCCGAGGGCGAGGTGATCGGCCTCCTGCTGACGCTCGACGGGACCACCGTCTTCATGGCCTCGGATACGGACTTCCTCGAGCACCACGAGTCGATCACCGCGGACGTCTTCGTGCCGCCGATCGGCGGCCACTTCACGATGGATCGCCGCGAAGCCGCCGACTTCGCCCGCAGCGTCGAGGCGGACCTCGTGCTGCCCGAACACTACGACACCTTCGACCCGATCGAGACCGACGCCGAGGCGTTCGCCACGGACCTCGAGGCCGACGGGATCCGCGTCGAGTTGTTCTAAAGAACGCTCGAGTGATCGGCCGTGGCGGTCGGTTCGAAGCGGCGTTGGCTCTGGATCCGATACTGACTCGGGACGTTCGTACTCTCGAGAGGATGGCTCAATGGAAATCCGGAGAGGAGGAGAAGGGGAGTTGTAGGGAAGTCGAACACCGACGTGCTCTGCGTATACTGGCGGCTGGGAGAAGCCACGCCCTCCCCAACCGACTCGTTCGCTCCTTGCAGTCGCTCACTCGTCCCTCGAGCAGTATTGTCGATCGGTCTTCGCTTCCGCTCGCCCGATCGACAGCGCGCGCCACCCCACGACAGGCCCACGGTTCGAAGTGGAGTGGACGGACGATCCTCGGGTTATCTCCGGCTGACCAACCATCGATCGGTGGCGCGTGCTGTGCCGCGGTGAGCCGCGGCACGAAATCGCGCGAGGGATGAGCGAAGGAGCGGAGCGACTGAGCGAATCGGCTGGGGAGGGCGTGGCCACTCCCCGTTGCCACGTTGAGCAGAACACTCGAGCCCAGAATCGATCGCGACGAAAACCGGTCCCGGACGCACGAACAAACCGAAAACGAGGAACGCCGTTATCGCCCTTCGAACTCGGGATCGCGGTCCTCGAGGAAGGCGTTGACGCCCTCCGCGTGATCTTCCGTGTCGAAGACGATGCCCTGGGCGACCGCCTCGTCGGTCAGGGCTTGGTCGAGGGACTTCTCGAGGCCTTCGCCGACCAGTCGGTTGGCGTGTCGCAGAGCGATCGGCGGTCCGGAGACGACCTTCTCGACGAACGCGTCGACCTGGTCGTCGAACTCCTCGGCGCCGTAGACGTGGTTGACCAGGCCGAGGTCCTTCGCGCGGTCGGCGCCGAAGATGTCGCCGGTCAGAACGAGTTCCTTGGCGACGTTCTCGCCGACGATCCGGGGCAGCAGGTAGGAGGTCCCCGCGTCGACGCTCAGGCCGACCTGCCGGAAGACGAAGCCGAAGGCGGCCCGGTCGCTGGCCAGTTGCACGTCGCAGGCGATCGCGAGGTTCGCGCCCGCCCCGACGGCGGCCCCGTCGATCGCCGCGATCGTCGGGATCGGGTAGTCGACCAGCGTGGTCATCATGTCGTTCGTCGAGCGCTCGAGGCTGCGCACCCGCTCGTCGGCCGGAACGTCCTCCTCGAGGGCGTCGGTCATCCGCTGGATGTCGCCGCCGGCGGAGAACGACCCGCCCGCGCCCTCGATGACGACGCAGCGGGCGTCGCTGTCTTTGATCTCCTCGAGGGCCTCGAGGAGGCCGTCGCTGATCTCCGCGGAGAGGGCGTTGCGGCGATCGGGCTGGTTGAGCGTGATGGTCGCGGGGCCGTCGTCCTCGATCTCGAGGAGGACCGCGTCACCGAGCGCCATTATTGGGCACCCCCTTCTTCCTCTCGGAGTTTGAACTTCTGGACCTTCCCGGTCGTCGTGCGGGGGAGTTCCTCGACGAACTCGACCTCACGCGGGTGCTTGTACTCCGCCATGTTGGTCAGACAGTACTCTTTGATCTCCTCCTCGGTCACGTCGCCGTCGGGCGTCCGGACGATGAACGCCTTGACGGTCTCTCCGCGGCGTTCGTCGGGGATGCCGGCGACGGCGGCGTCGGCGACGTCCTCGTGCTCGAAGAGCAACTCCTCGACCTCCCGCGGGTAAACGTTGTAGCCGCCGGTGACGATCATGTGCTTCTCGCGGTCGACGACGTAGAAGAAGCCGTCCTCGTCCTGGTAGCCGATGTCGCCGGTGTGGAACCAGCGCCGGCCGCCCTCCTCGGTGAAGGCCTCCTCGTTGGCCTCGGGCAGGCCGTAGTAGCCCTTCATCACGTTCGGCCCGGCGATGACGATCTCGCCGGTGATCTCCCGGAGGTCGGCCTCCTCTTCGTCGATCGGCCCCTCCTCGACCGGGGAAACCTCGTTGAACTCCTCGTCGACGACCTTCGAGTCGACGCCGGGGACGGTCTTGCCCACGCTGCCGACGCGACGGCCCTCGATCGGGCTGTTGAAGTGGGTGATCGGGCTGGTCTCGGTCAGGCCGTACCCCTCGTAGATCTTCGGCTCGTAGAGCTCCTCGAACTGGCGCAAGACCTCGACGGGGATGCCCGAACCGCCGACGCCACAGAGGCGCAGCGAGGACATGTCGAACTCCTCGGCGTTCGGCTGGTTGATGACGTCGTTGTACATCGCCGGCACGCCGTGCATGATCGTCAGCTCCTCGTCCTCGATGAGCGAGACGGCATCCTGTGCGTCCCACGAGGCCATCGGGTAGTAGGCGCCGCCGTGGAACAGCGACGCGTTCATCACGACGGTCATCCCGTAGATGTGGAACAGCGGGAGGACGCCCAGCGACTTGTCGTCCGGCCGGATGCCGTCGGGGATGAGTTTCGACGCCGCGTTCGCGTTCGACGCGAGGTTGCCGTGGGTGAGCTGAACTCCCTTGGGCTGTCCCGTCGTTCCGGACGTGTACGGCTGGACGGCGTCGTCGTCGTCCTCGCGGTCGACGATGTCGGGATCGCCCGGCTCGAGGAATTCCTCGAACTCGGTGGCGCCCTCGGCGTCGCCGCCGACGCTGACGATGTGCTCGACGTCCGTCTCGTCCTGTACCTCCCGGACGAAGGGAACGAGGTCGGCCAGCGCGACGACGACCTTGGCCTCGCTGTCTCCGAGCAGGTGCCCGATCTCGCGGGCCTTGTACTGCGGGTTCATCGGCACGACGACCCCACCGGCGCGAAGCGTCCCGTGGAAGGCGATCACGAACGGCGGGACGTTCGGCAGATAGATGGCGACCCGGTCGTCGGTACCCAGTCCGCGCTCCTCGAGCGCGGCCGCGAACGCACCCGTCTGCCCCCAGAACTCCTCGTAGCTCGTCTCCGAGCCCTGATATCCGATCGCGGTGTTATCGCCGTATTCCTCGACGGCTTCCGCGACGTTAGTGACAAGATTTGTCATAGTCCGTGCGATACCTTGCCGCGTACCCTCAAAAAGATTATCAAAGACGGCGACGGCTGCCAGTTTTCGGCTGTGATTCGTGGCGGGATCGAGCCGCTCGAACGAGCGCTTCGCTACTCGAGCGGCCGGAAGAGTTCGATTTCGTACCCGTCGGGATCCGCGACGAAGGCTGCCCGAGCGTCGGCCGGTTCGATCGTCGTCGGTTCCTGCACGACGGGACAGTCCGTCCGATCGACGACCCGCTCTACCGCCGCATCGACGTCGTCGACGCGGAGCGCGAGGTGGACGATCCCGGTCGGCTCGGGCGCGCCAGCGTCCGAATCGGGGTCGTGGACGAACTGCAGTTCGGTGTCGAGTTCGTCGCCGGTAACGTAGTAGTTGTGGACGCCTTCGTCGGTGTGGAAATCCTGACTGTACTCGAGGCCGAGTCCCTCCTCGTAGAACTCCCTGGTCGCCTCGAGGTCCGAGACTCGGATCGCGGCGTGCTGGATGTCCATACGCTCGCATCCCGGACTGGCGGCATAAGCGGTTTCATCGATCGCCCCGCCAATTCGCTTCGAGTCCCGATTCGCTTTGAGTTCCAGTTCGCTTCGAGACGGAGTAGCGCTATGGAGTCCGCAGTAGCCGACTCGAGACACCCGAACCGCGACTCGAGGCTATATACGTTCGTGTTCCTTACGTCCGATATCCATGTATCAGGACGTGCTCATTCCGACGGACGGGAGCGACGGGACCCGGCAGTCGATCACGCACGGGGTGACGATCGCGGAGCGGTTCGACGCGACGATCCACGCCCTATCGGTCGTCCCGGAGGGCCCCTTCGGAACGCTCCAGAACGACGCGGCGACGCCGGCGGCCTACCGCGCGGTCGAGCGGATCGAGACCGAGGCCGAACGCGCGGGGGTTCCCGTCGAGACGGCGGTCGAACAGGGCGTTCCCCACGAGAAAATCCTCGAGTACGCCGCGGAACACGGCGTCGATATGATTGTCATGGGAACGCAGGGCCGGACCGGTCTCGATCGCGTGCTGGTCGGCAGCGTCACCGAGCGGATCGTCCGCATGGCCGACGTGCCGGTCGTGACGGTCCGCCTGACCGACGACATCAGGATCGAAGACTCAGCCGAGGCCGAGCGGATCGCCCGAAAGGCGCTCGCCGGCGAGGACGGCGTCGACCCCGACGAGATCACCGCCCTCGAGGACCCCCACCGGACCAGCGCCTCCTGGATCGTGCCCTTCGAGAGCGACCGCGGAACGGTCCACGTCCACGTCGACGCGCTCTCGGGAGAGGCGCGGATCGCGCGACGCGAGGCGTGACGGCGACTCGAAGCCGGCCCGGTGGTCGATTACCAACACACATTGGAAGTAGAACTATCAATCATAGGCACGTTCATTCGAACGACGGGGGTCGAACGCCAGTCGTTGCCACGAAGGGGGTTCAGACTCTGAGACAGTCCCTCGTCAGACGATCATCAATCGTTCCACCGTCAGCCGGTACCGGCTGGCATTTTCGTAGCCGTCCGTACTCCACCCGTAGTCGTCGCTCTCCGTCTACCGGGAAACGTGGCTCGAGTGGCGAGTCGAACGATGACACTCCGATCCCATCATCCGTGCGAGGAGAACAGTTCATCGGCAGATCGGGACAGCCGTCACGCTTTGTCCAGTCCGAGGCCCTTCACGGCCGTGACCGTCACGAAGACGATCACCGGGAGGACGACACAGAGGCCGACGAGATTCGCCACGACGCCCACGTAGGGAAACTGCGGTATCAGATCGGCGACGTCGAAATAATGGCGGACCACCTCTCGAAGTCCTAAATAGAGGAGCACTCCCGCGGCGACCCCTTCCGCCGCAAAGATCGCGATATAGAGATTCTTCATACCACCGATTTCGATGATCGCTCATTAGTCTTCATGGCCACGTGTTAGCGAACCGGTCAAAACGGCTATCAGGTGTCGCTCCCTCCGGATTCGTGGTTGATATGTTCGGACTTCAATAAGCAACCGGAACGGGCAATTCGAATCGTCTGAAGCGGGTTTCCCACTCACCCGCTCGATCGTTCGCTTCGTTCACTCTCGAGAACTCGGCTGTTCGGCGTCGCTCACGGATTCAATCACAACAAGGAAGCCAGGGCGGGGATTTGAACCCCGGGAGTCTCGATTACAAGTCGAGTGCATGAACCACCCATGCTCCCCTGGCGCGAGTCCGTGTTAGCCGTCCTCCTTTGAGTGTGTATCGCTTTCTGATCGCTCGTCCTCGAGGTCCCGCTCCATCGCGATCCGGTAGGTCTCGTACCCCTGTCGCTCGTAGAATCGGCGCGCGGCTCCGTTCTCGGCCATCACCTCGAGGACGGCGGCCTCCGCCCCGTTGGCGGCCAGTTCCTCCTCGACGGTCTCGAGCAGCGCCTCGCCGATGCCCCGGTCGCGGTAGGCGGGTTCGACGTAGATGTTCGAGAGGAGACCCCGGGTGGCCTCGAGTTCGAGCGATCCGCGCTCGATGGAGTACGACGCGAAGCCGACGATCTCGCCGTCGACGCGGGCGACGAGGAGACTCTCGTTGATCTGATGGGCCGTGAGGGTATCCCGCATCGTCTCGCGGTTGGCGTCGGCCCGGACGTAGGAGTCGTAGGCGCGCTGATCGCGGGCCAACTGGACCCACAGGTCCGCGACCGCCTCGATGTCGCTCGAGGAGGCGTGTTCAATCGTCGGCTGGCTGTTGTTGCTTTGGACCATCCTCGAGTGCCGTCACGGCGGGCAGCGGTTCCGCGGTGAGCATCCGGAGGGCGGCGCCGCCGCCGGTGCTGACGTGGGAGAAGCCCTCGACGCCGAGTCGGCGGAGCGCGGAGGCGGTGTCGCCGCCGCCGACGATGCTCGTGTCGACGTCGGTCGCGGCCCCGTAGAGTCGGCGGGTTCCCGTCTCGAAGTTCTCGTCCTCGAAGACGCCGGCCGGCCCGTTGAGGATGACCGTGCCCGCGTCCTCGAGAATGCGCTCGTAGTAGGCGAGCGTCGACTCGCCGATGTCCATGGCGGCCTCCTCGTTCTCGGGGGGGAGGGCGTTGACGCCGAGTTCGTGGCGGTCGCCGTCGCGCTCGACCGCGACGTCCCGCGGGAGCGCGATGTGCTCGCCGTGGGCGTCGAGCAGATCGGCCGCGCGGTCGATCTCGTCCCAGTAGCCCTGATCGTAGATGAAGTCGGAACTGGCGTCGCCCAGATCGACGCCGTCGGCGATGAGGAAAACGTTGCCGACGACGCCGGCGGTCAGAACGTGGTCGGCCAGCCCCTTCTCGAGGACCGACCAGGCGACGTCGATCGAATCGGAAACCTTCGCGCCGCCGAGGACGTAGACGCGCGGTTCGGGGGTCTCCTCGATCGACCCCAGTACGTCGAGTTCGGCCTCCATCACGCGGCCGGCGTAGCCGGGTAGAACGGTGGGGAAGCCGACCAGCGAGGGCTGAGAGCGGTGGGCCGCGGCGAAGGCGTCGTTGACGTAAGCGTCGAGCACCGGCGCCAGCCCTTCCACGAGGTGGGTCTCGGCGGCGCGATCGGGTTCGAACTCCATGTACTCCTCGCTGTAGAAGCGCGTGTTCTCGAGAACGACGCAGTCGCCGTTCCCGAGGGTCCTGACGGATTCGCGGGCGGTGGCGCCGAACGTCGCGTCCACGTAGTCGACGGGGTGTCCGAGCAGTTCCGAGAGGCGCTCGGCGTGGGACTCGAGGGAGACGAAGTCGTCACCGCCGGGGCGACCCTGATGGGCGAGGACGGCGACCCGGCCGCCACGCTCGAGCAGTTCCGAGAGCGTGTCGACGTGGGCGCGCAGTCGGGCGTCGTCGGCGAGGGTACCGTCGTCGCCGATGGGGCTGTTGACGTCGACGCGGACGCCGACGGTGGTCCCTTCGACGTCCAAGTCGTCGAGGGTCTCGATCATTATCGAAGCGTGCACCGCGGCACCCGAAAGGTCTTTCTATCGGAGAGATCTCTGTCGGTGACTGTTGACACGGCGCACTGGTGTTGATCCGGTTTCGAACTTCCGACGGCGAGCGGAGAGAGTGTTCGACAACTGGGCGGGGCGGTCACACCGTTCGGCAGTCAGCACAGACCAGCTGGCCGTTGGCGTCCCACAGCGCGTCCGCGAGCGAACCACAGGCCTCGCAAACGCCCTGGGTCGTGTACTCGTCGCCGCCGTTGGCCATCATTCGCGATTCGTCCTCGTCAGACGCGCTCGTCGGCTGCGGGGCGCGATCGTCGTTCGGTCGGTTTCCCTCGAGGGCGACGTCGCTCGAGCGCGTCGGGGTCATGGTCGCCTGGAACGAGCCCGCGGCGGCGATGACGTCCCGCTGGGTCACGAGCCCCAGCACGCCGTCTTCGTCCTCGACCACGACGTTGCGGATGTTCTCGCGGGCCATCGTGGTGGCGGCGTCGGTGAGCGACCGGTCCGGCCCGAACGAGATGACGGGCGAGGTCATCACGTCGCCGACGGTCGTCTCGCCCGGCGTTCGGTCGTCGGCGACGACGCCGAGTACGTCCCACTCGGTCATGATCCCGACCGGCTCCGTCCCGCGGACGACGAGGACGCAACTCGCGCGCTCCTCGCGCATGAGTTGGACGGCGCCGCGAACGGTGTCTGACTCGCTGACGCCGACGTATTCGGTCGTCAGGACGTCCCTGACCGACAGTTCCGATTCCATGTGCGACCAATGGCCGCTCACGTGCTAAAAGCTACCCCCGCTACGTTTAAGCGAGTTCGTCTCGAAGTTTCGAGATTCGCGTTCTCGAGGCCCGTACCGCCGGGTCGTGGCTCGGCTACCAGTCGAGTTCGACGCGGGTCCCGTCGGCGCGACAGGTCTCGAGGGCGTGTTTCGCGGCGAAGCCGGCCTCGTGGGCGCTCTTCCCGCGGCCGACGCCGACCTGCAGTTCGACGTCGACGGCCTCCTCGACGTGGCGGATGGCCTCCTCGTAGGCCGCCTCCTCGAGGTCGGGACAGACGACGATGACGTTGTCGCCGCCGACGAAGAAGGAGAGGCTGTCGTGGGCGTAGCGCATGTGGCGCATCAGTTCGGCGTACCCCTGCTCGATCTCGATGAACGTGTCGAAGGCGTTCAGTTCGTCGGTGTAGTTGCCGGTCGCGTCGATGACGTCGAAGTGGGCGATCTGGACGTCGTCGTCGCTCCGGTGCGGGTCCTCGACGACCCGACCCTCGAGACACTCCCGCCGATCCTTGTCCTGTGCGCTGCCGGCTTCCTGGACGCGGGTGGTCGCGTCGGCCAGCGCCTGCACCGGCGAGGTGCCGGTCGCGACGCCGAGGCTGAGCGTCACGGGATACCGGTTACCGACGGACTCCTGGAGGAGCGCGTGGTCGTCCATCGAGACGCCGTTCGTGACGGCGATCATGTTGTCGAATCGCGTGAAGAACGTGTAGCCGTCGCGGTTCCCGACGAACTGCGAGATGTCGGCGTAGAGCCGGGACTGCATGGTCTGGAGGTCGGCTTCCCGACGAGGCTCGGGCGTCACCGTCCACGGCCCGTAGTTGTCGATCTGAACGAGCGTAACCTGCGTATTAGTCACGGTGAGTGACCCTTTCGAACGCCATCGTATAAGTGATACGTAATCCAGATTCGTGATGCACTGCGAGAAACGGGTTGCGGGACTCGAGTCGCGCCTCGAGCGTGGGTCCGTGTCTCGAGCGTGGGTCCGTGTCTCGAGCGTGGGTCCGTGTCTCAGGCGTGTTTGTTCTCGGGATCGGCACCCTGCGGGTGGTACTCCCAGAAGTCGCCGGCGCGCATCGCCGCGCCGACGGCCTTGTGCATGTCGACCATCGTCTCGAACTCCTCGGGTTCGACGTACTCGAAGATTTCGCTGAGCGCGACGACCTTCTCGTGGTTGATCCGGATCGGGTAGTCGCCATACTCCGCGACGAACTCGTCGCGGTTCATCGGAAAGTCCTCTCCCTCGTCGACCTTGTCCGCGATGATCCGCATGTCGTACTTGCGCATCCCCTCGCTGCCCTCCTCGCCGTCCGGATCGACCGGCCAGTTGCTGCTCATACTCCGACGTGTGCGGGGGTCCCGCAAAAGGGTTACTCTCTACCGCGATCGGGTCGATTGGATGCAACAGCGGGTCGGCAGCCGTCTCTGACCGTGCGCAGATAATTTCTCACACCAGATTCTGAACTCGGTTTAACAGGGCCGAAGGGCCCTGTGGGATCGAGTAACTCAGTGATTCCGGACGGGCTCGAATCCGTCCGGTAGCCGCTCTTCGAGCGGCTGTGTCAATGGACAACATGCGCCACAATGAGTGTTCTGGTTACTTTTGCGTCAGTAGGTGGTTATTTGTACTTTAAACGACACCTCGAGTTTTCGATATCGTCGTCCAGTTCGCTACGGCGTTCCGAGAACTGACCTGCACGCGTGTCAGGCGCTGGACGGCACTCCTCTTTCGACGGTGCAACAGGATTTATGGGACGGCACTGTCTCGATTTAGCAAGCAATGACGTCTGGGGAACGTGAACAGTCTGGCGATTCTACTGCTCCTGATCCGGCCGTCTATCAGGTGCCGATAACGACGGACGACGAGGGACCGATTCGGATCAATTTCGACCGGACCGTCGTCACGAGTGTCCAGCGGGACCGTCTCGAGGATATCTGTGAAATTCCGCTCGATCACGAGACGGTTCGGGTGTGGGGAAATACGGCGTCGAAGGCCGCTGACACCGGTGACTATCTCCTGTTCGCGGATCGCGACGGTCACTACGGGGGCGAGTACACCCTCCTCGCCCGGATCGAACACGCGACGATTCTCGACGAGGAGACGGCCGCAGCGTTTACGGAAGCGATCGGCTGGGGCGAGGTATCCGACGACTCGTATCAGCACGTCATGTTCCTCGATCCGGTGTACGAGACAACGCTCGACAGGGAGGAGTTCTGGGAGACGGTTGGATACAACGGCTGGCCGAACAACACCTTCGCTCGGATCAAATTCGACCGTACCGGGTCGACGTTCTTCTCGGAGTACGATTCGATCCCAACGTTCATCGAGGAGATCCGCGGTGAGAAGCTCTACCCGACCGAATCAGCCGACGAGGACGAGGAGACACCAGGTCCAGATTCGCGTCCAACGAACGTCGACCATCCGGTGATCTCGCACATTCGATCGGCCTCGCCAACCGTGTACGCGTTCACTGCCCCGCCGGAATACTGGCTCACGACCGTCGAATACGGGTCGGTCTCGTTCGCGGAAGAACACCGGGACCGGTGGGCCGAACTCTCGGAAGGCGACGTTGCCGTCCTCCACGCTCGAGCGGAGCCGTCGGACGAGGAACTCAGTCCCCGACCGGGCGGTATCGTCGGCGTTGGAATCCTCGGGCGTCGATTCGAGAAGGACGAACCGTGGTGGCGCGACGAACACGAGTACGGCGAGTCGTTCCCGCTGGTCGCGGCGTTCGATCGACTCTTCCTCGCGGGCTCGATCGACCGGATCGATACGTCTCGATCGGTCGCCGAAAAGTCGACTGCGACGATCGATCGGGAAACCGACGCGCTGACGACCGATCGCCTCCCGACCGACCGGGCGAACGACATCTGTGCCGAGGCTACCGGAACCGAGTTCCCGGTCCAGTCGATGCACGCGACGTTCCGGGCCGACGACGGAACCGACGAGCGCGACCGACCGATCGCGCTCGTCTCGGCGATGGCCGAGGCGCTGACCGAGGTCTCGACGATTCACGTCCACGAGTCATACCGAGGGGCGATCTCCGGCGAAACGCTCGAGGGACTGTACTTCCCTGACGACCAGGGCGAGCGGATTCTCGAAGGGATCGCGACGGCTCTTCGGTCGGGCAAGCACATCCTCCTGACGGGACCGCCGGGGACCGGCAAGACGGAGATCGCTCGCCGGGTCAGTTCGGCGCTCGCGGACGACTACCCGTATCTGTACTCGGGATACGAGGTGACGACGGCGACCGCCGACTGGTCGACGTTCGACACCGTCGGCGGCTACATGCCGACCGAATCGAGCGAGACCGACGGTGACGACCTCGCGTTCACGCCCGGAATCGTCCTCAACCGACTCAAGGACACTCGGACGGAGACCCAGTCGAACGAGTTGATCGTCATCGACGAACTCAACCGCGCCGACATCGACAAGGCGTTCGGACAGCTCTTCACGCTCCTCTCCGGGCAGTCGGTCCAACTTCCCTACACCAGGAACGGTCGCGAGATCGAACTCACGACGACGGACGACCTATCGGGACCACCGGCGGACCACCAGTATCTCGTGCCGGACTCGTGGCGGATCTTCGCGACGATGAACACCTACGACAAGACGTCGCTCTACGAGATGAGCTACGCGTTCATGCGACGGTTCGCGTTTATTCGCGTTCCAGCCCCCGAACTCCCCGCGGACGACGGTCAGTTGGAGGACCTCGTCTACGAGTACGCGAGCGCGTGGGAACTCGACCCCGATCGAAACGTGGCGATGACGGTCGGCCGCGTCTGGCGAGAGACGAACAACGCCGTCGAGGAGCGATCGATCGGACCGGCGATCGTGGAGGACGTCCTCCGGTACGTGGACCAGCACCCCGAATCGGCCCTCGAGTACCACCTCACGCAGGCCGTTATCAGCTATATCTTCCCGCAACTCGAGGGCGTTCCGAAGCGACGACAGATCGTCCGCGATATCGCGGCCGTCAGGGAAATCGACGACTCGCTACTCGAGCAGGCTGCTCGAGAGATGCTGCAGGTCACGCTGGCCGAGAATGAATAGGGAGGAACTCCTCGATCAACTGACCGAGGACATCCTCGCGCACGTGATGCGAGGCTCGTTTCCCGAGCGCGAACTGGCGGAGTCGATCAAACCCGAGCAGTTGGACGAGCGGTTCGAGGAGTACGAACTTCTTCTCGATCTGCACTTCGTCCTCAAATCCGACGTCGTCGATTTCGTGCGGGACCTCTCCACCCACTTGCGGAGCATCCGAACCGAAACGCGGACGACGTCACGGACCCGGCGCGGGACGGTCGACGGCCGAATCAACTGGAACGAGACGATCAAAAAGCGGTATTCCGAACACCCCCGAGACCGGTCGGTCTTCGTCTGCGACGATCGGACGATCGATTACGACATCCCCGAGAACATCGTTCTCAAACGACTGATCTCGATCGTCCACACGACGATTCGCGAGGCCGAGGAGTACCTCCGCGGCGACTACGACTGGGTACGGGAGACGTGGAAAGGAAGCGAGGATCTGATCGACGAACTCCAGCGCATCGTCGAGCGAAACGTCCACATCCGACGAATTCGCGACCCGGACACCTACGAACCGACGGAACGAATGCTCACGACCGCCGCGAATTCGCGCCACGCCGTGTATCGCGAGGCCGCGTCGCTCCTCAGAGTTCGAGAGCGACTGTTCAACGGAGACGCCGACGCGATCCGTGAGCTACTCGAGGAGACGGCGATCGCGCCCGACGATCAGGACTCGCTGTTCGAACTGTTCGTCCTCTTCCGGTTCGTCGCGACACTCGAGCGACTGCGGGGGAGCCAGCCGACGTACAAGACGATCGCGACGGGACGGCAAGAAGTTGCGCGGTTCGAAGACGAGAAGGAAATCGTCCTCTATCACGACAACTCCGCGGGCGATCGAAACCTGTCGTTCGTCGCGGAACCCGACGAAGAAGAGGAACATCTCTCGCGGACGGACAAGGTCCAACTCGAGGCCCAGGAGATCGCGAACGACTACTTCGATCGGGAGTTCAGAAATCATACCGGCCGCCCGGACGTGATCGTCCTCGAGATCATCTCCGAGAACGACGATCAGCACGAGTACCTGATCGTCGAGGTCAAAAATAGCACCAACGTCGACACGATCCGTCGGGGGATCAAGGAGACGCTGGAGTACCTCGCATTCCTCCGAGTCAACGAGGAGCACGTCTTCGGTCCCGACGAGGAGGACTACTTCGGCTCGGGGTGGAACGGGCTTCTCGTCGTGCAGGACCGCGACGACGAGTCACCCTCGCTCGAGGAACAGGCCGAGAACCCGGTGACGATTCTGCAGGCCTCGGAGTTGGAGCGCAATCTCGAGCATATACTTCGAGAGATCCTGTAACCTACTGCTTTGAACCGTTCGTCGAGTTATCGGTCGGAGAAGAGATTGAAGTTCGAATGTAGCTGCTTCGACAGTGTCGCCTGACTTGTGCCTGTCACATCGAGGATCAATTGGTAGGGGAGGGTGGCTCGAGACGGTAGCCGTTCGATCACACGTCACCGACTGGATACTGGCAGTGTCCGTGGATACCGACAGTATCCAGTCCGACCTCGCGGGACGGCTGCCGCGCTCGGATGACTTGCCGTTGAAACCGTCTCGAGATGTCCGGCCGAACTCGATCGAGAACGGACAGTAGTATATAAGCTACTCCCGAGTATGGTATAAACTATAAGTAGATAGCGTAGGATATCCCTTACAATGAAAACGAAACCGAACACGTCGTCGACGGATCAGACGACCATAACCCTCGATATCCCGGTCGAGGACGGCAGGCTGTTCCGAAGTGAGGTTATCGACGACATTCTCTCACTTTTAAGTCGGAATCCGGACACCGAGTTCTCGATGACGGAGCTCGCGAACGCGGTCGATCACTCGAGACCGAGCGTTTCTACCGCGGTCGATGTGCTCTCGAGTAACGATCTCGTCACCGCGGAACGGAAAGGCCGGAAACGGTTGGTACGGATCAACCGAGACCGGCTCTACGTCCCCGACGATCCGTATTTCCAGATCCCCCAATCGGAGTTCCACGCGCCCGTACGGACGGCTGTAGAGACGCTCGCGGACGAACTGGACGACGTGATCGGAATCGTCCTGTACGGGAGCGTGGCTCGAGGCGAGGCCGATCGACGAAGCGATATCGATCTCTGGGTGCTGGTCGAGGACGGTCGAATGGAAGCCCAGCGGGAAGCGAATCGAATCCGCCACCACCTCGAGGAGGAATCGTTCGACGGTAGCCGGTACGCGTACGAGATCGACGTCGAAGCGCTGCAGGCGGTTCCGAACTACCTCTCCGAACTCCGAGAAATCCTGCGAGACGGGATCACGCTCTACGAAACCGAGGACTTCGGAACGGTTCGGAACGTGATCCGTCAGGGCGGTGATGCAGATGAGTGACGGGTCCGATCCGAACGCGATCAAAGACGCACTCGAGACCGCCGTCGACGCGTTCAACGAGGAAGGACACGGCATCCCGACGTACGAGGAGACGATCGATACGGACGACGCCTGGAAGGCCCAACTCACGAAAGGGTGTACGCTGCTTCGTGCCGTCGAACGAATCGGCGGCGACGGTTATTATACTGCAACCATCGAACTCTGTTTCGGGGCTATCGAACGGTCGATAGAGGCGTACGCACTTGCAGAAGGTGGAGACGAATTGCAAGACTTCCACGATCATACGTACTGTTACGATCGTGCATCGGAACTCGCGCTTCTCTCGCGGTCGACGACGGATGAACTCAGGGGGCTGTACACCGAGAACCGGACGGACAGCTACTACGGTGGGAAACAGCCGACGAAAGAGCAGGCTGACGCCATGCAATCGCTGACTCGCGAGATACACGACCACGTCAGAGACCAGATTCGAGAGGGTGGTGTGTGCAACTGTTAGCTCGCCGCCCGAAGTCAGAATCCGTTTTCGAACGGAGCAATCCAGCTACCGAATCGAGCGGTAATCGGTCGCTCAGTCGTCCGCCGTCGTCTCCGCTTCCTCGCCCAAAATCTCCTCGCGGTGTTCGTCCAGCAAGGGTGCGCGACCGCGGGGCTGGGGCGTCGTCTCGCTCATCTTGATCGGGTTGCCCGCGATCTCGACGTCGCGGTCGGCGCCGGGCTGTTCGACCGGCACGAGCATGTCGCGCGCGTGGATGTGTGGATCGTCGAAGATCTCCTCGGTCGTCTGGACCTTGGCGGCCGGGACGCGGCCCTCGAGTTTCCCGACGAGTTCCTCGTTCGTCTGTTCGAGCGTCCAGTCGGCGATTTCGTCCCGGAGGAGGTCGCGGTTCTCGAGGCGCTCGGCGGTCGTGGGATACTCCTCGGCGAGTTCCTCGCGGCCCATGATATCACAGAGTTCGGCCCAGTGGTTGTTGTTGAACGCGGCGATGACGGCGTAGCCGTCGTCGGTTTCGAAGGCGTTGTAGGGGAACAGCGTGGGATGGGAGTTGCCCCGTCGGGTCGGCGCCTCGCCGGTGTAGGACTGCTGGTAGATGGCGCGCTCGGTGAAGCTGATCATCGAATCGTACATGGCGGTATCGACGTACTGGCCCTCGCCGGTCTGTTCGCGGTGGTTCACGGCGGCGAGGATGCCGATGCAGTTCAGCGTCGCGGTGAAGAGGTCGCCGACGCCGGGGCCGGTCTTCGTCGGCGGGCCGTCGGGCTGGCCGGTGGTCTCCATGACGCCGCCCAGCGCCTGCGCGATGAGGTCGAAGGAGGGCTGCCCTTGCCGGTGGGTTTCGCCCGTCCGCGGGTCGCCGAAGCCGCGAATCGAGGAGTAGATGATGTCTTCGTTGTATTCTTTGAGGGTCTCGTAGCCCAGATCGTACTTCTCCATCGTCCCCGAGCGGTAGTTCTCGACGACGACGTCGGCTTCCTCGACCAGCGAGAGGAAGTCCGCGCGGTCCTCCTCGTCGCCGAGATTCAGCTCGATGCTCCTCTTGCCGCGGTTGACGCTCTGGAAGTAGCCGCCGTAGGCCTCTCCCTCCGGATCGTCGACGAACGGCGGGTTGGACCGGATCATGTCCCCGCCCGGCCGCTCGATTTTGACGACGTCCGCGCCCATATCGGCGAGCAACATCGTGCAGTACGGCCCGGCCAGCACCTGGGTCAGATCCAGCACGCGCAAATTCGAAAGCGCTCCCATATGTACGACTCTCTTCCCAAACCAGTACCAAAACCCTTACCATTGATCATGTACTTGTGAACGCGTCCCATAGGGACGCTGTTAGGATGTTTAAGGAGTATTATCATGGAAGATCATTAGGTTTATAGTGGGGTTCCTCATGGTTTTCAACACGATGTCCCACACGGTCGTCCTCGGCGTGATCGGTTCCGACGCTCACGTCGTTGGAATCACAATCCTAGAGCAAGCCTTCAGTGCAGCCGGCTTCGACGTCATCAACCTCGGTGTCCAGACCTCCCAGGAGGAGTTCGCCGAGGCCGCCGTAGACCACGACGCCGAGGCCGTACTGGTCTCGTCGCTCTACGGCCACGCCGAGCAGGACTGCCAGGGATTCCACGAGGTCCTCGAGGAGGCCGGCGTCGACGCCGTCTCCTACATCGGTGGCAACCTCGCCGTCGGTCAGGACGAGTTCGAGCAGACCCGGCGGACGTTCCGGGAGCTCGGCTTCGACCGCGTCTTCGACTCGGAGACCGACCCCGAAGACGCCATCGAGGCGCTTCGAGAGGACCTGCAGATCAAACCGACCGAGTCGGAACGTGCTACTATCAGTTCCTAGATGATACGAGACGAACGTATTCCCTCCGACGAGCTACGGCGTATCGACGAGGAAATTCGATCTAACTGGCCGACGGGTGAAGGCGTCGACTTCGAAGACGCGATCGAGTACCACGAGTCGCTGCCCGACCACAAGCGATTCGCAGACGTCCTCGAGTCGGCCGACAAACCGCTGCTCCAGCCGCGAGCCGGCGTCCCCCGACTCGACGACCAGATCGAACTCCTGCAATACCTCCTCGAGGAGGGGAAAGCGGACCTCCTGCCGACGACCATCGACTCGTACACGCGCGACAACGAGTACGAGAAGGCCCAGCAGGGCCTCGACAAGGCTCGCGAAACGGGCGACGACACGCTCAACGGCTTTCCGGCCGTCAACCACGGCGTCGACGGCTGCCGGAAGCTAATCGACGCGGTCGACGCCCCGATCGAGGTGCGCCACGGCACGCCGGACGCCCGGCTGCTCGCGGCGATCACCTTCGCCGGCGGCTTCCAGAGCTTCGAGGGCGGTCCGATTTCCTACAACATTCCGTACACGAAGCGCCACGGCCTCGAGGAGACCATCGAGAAGTGGCAGTTCGTCGACCGCCTCGCGGGGGCCTACACCGAACGGGGCGTGCGGATCAACCGCGAGCCGTTCGGCCCCCTCACGGGGACCTTGGTCCCGCCGTCGATCGCGATCGCAGTCATGCTGGTCGAGGGCAAGCTCGCCGCCACGCAGGGCGTGCGCTCGATCACCCTCGGCTACGGCCAGGTCGGCAACGTCGTACAGGACGTCGCCGCCCTGAACGCCCTCAAGGAACTGGGCAACGAGTACCTGCCCGACGAGGTCGTCGTCACGACGGTCTTCCACGAGTGGATGGGCGGGTTCCCGCCGGACGAGGCCCGCGCCAACGGCGTCATCAGCCTCGGCGGCATGACCGCCGCGATCGCCCAGCCGGACAAGGTCATCACCAAGTCCCCACAGGAGTTCCAGGGGGTTCCGACCATGGAGGCGAACTCCGCCGGCCTGCGTACGACGCGACAGGTCATCGACATGGCCATCGAGCAGGATATTCGGATCGACGGCATCGACGAGGAGCAGGACCTGATCGAACGCGAGACCCGGTGTCTGATGGACACCATCTTCGAGCACGGCGACGGCGACGTCGTTCAGGGGACGCTCAAGGCCTTCGACTCCGGGGCGCTCGACGTGCCCTTCGCACCCAGCGACAGCGCGAAGGGGGCCGTCCTCCCGGCGCGGGACGACGACGGCCGGGTCCGCATCTTCGAGTGGGCCGACCTCGACATGGACGACGACATCAAGGAAATTCACAAGGCTCGGCTCTCACAGCGCGCCACCACCGAGGGCCGAGAACAGTCGTTCCGCATGGTCGCGGACGACGTCGACGCGATCAGCGACGGCAAACTCATCGGCCGACCACAGTCACAGGGTGACGTCTGAGATGGAGATCACAGGAATACACGCGACGCCCGGCTACTCCGGGTTCTTCTTCGACGACCAGCGCGCGATCAAGCAGGGAGCACAGCAGGACGGCTTCACCTACGAGGGCGAACCGGTCACCGACGGCTTCGACGAGATTCGCCAGGCCGGCGAGACGATCATCGTCGACATCGAACTCGCCGACGGCACCGTGGTGCGGGGCGACTGCGCCGCGGTCCAGTACTCCGGTGCCGGCGGGCGCGACCCGCTCTTCCAGGCCGAGGAGTACGCCCCCGTCGTCGAGGGCCCCGTCGCTGACGAACTCGTCGGCCGCGACGCCACCGAGTTCCTCGCAAACGCGGAGTTACTCGAGGAGCTACAGGTCGAGGGTGACCGACTCCACACGGCAATCCGATACGGCGTCTCCCAGGCGTTGCTCGCCGCGGCCGCCGAAGCCGAGAACACGACCCAGACGGACGTCATCGCCGATGCACTCGGCACCGAACCCGCGACCGAGCCGGTGCCCGTCTTCGGCCAGTCCGGCGACGACCGCTACAACAACACGGAGAAGATGTTCGTCAAGGGCGTCCCCGTTCTCCCCCACGCGCTCATCAACAGCGTCGAGAAGATCGGCGAGAACGGGGAGGTCCTCCTCGAGTACGTGGAGTGGCTCGTCGAGCGCTCGCAGGAACTCGGACCGGATGGCTACGAGCCCCGGTTCCACATCGACGTCTACGGCATGATCGGGGAGATCTTCGGCGCGCCATACGACCGCGACGAGGTCGTCGACTACTTCGCCGCCCTCGAGGAGGCCGCTGCGCCGTTCCCGATCCAGATCGAGGGCCCGATGGACGTCGGCAACCGCGCCGACCAGATCGACGCGATGGTCGAACTCCGCGAGGGGCTCAAAGACGCCGGCGTCGGCGTCGACATCGTCGCCGACGAGTGGTGTAACACCTTCGAGGACGTGCAGGCGTTCGTCGACGCGGGGGCCGCCGACCTCGTGCAGGTCAAGACGCCCGACCTCGGTGGGATCCACCGCAGCGGGCAGGCGGTTCGCTACTGCGAGGGGACCGAGACCCGCGCGTATCTGGGCGGCACCTGTAACGAGACGGAGACCTCCGCGCGGGCCTGCGCCCACGTTGCACTCGCGACCAACGCCGCGCAGGTGCTCGCCAAGCCCGGCATGGGCTTCGACGAGGGGTACATGATCGTCGAGAACGAGATGCGACGAACGATCGCCCGACGGAAGCGCGAACAGCAGACGACCGACTCCGACACAGACGAAATCACCGCCGATGACTGATTGGACAGATCCCGACACGTTCGCACAGGCACTCGAGCAGGTCGACACGAAAGAGAAGGGCAACTGCTTCGAGGACTTCGAGGAGGGGGACGTCATCGAACACGACCCCGGCCTCACCCTCACGCAGTTCGGCAACGAGGGGTGGATGAGCCAGACGCTCAACCACGACCCCGCCTACTGGCGGGCCGACGCCGCCGCGGAACGAGGCTTCGAGGAACCGCCGGTCCACCCGGACTACCTCACCGCCGCGACGCTGGGGATCACCGTCGAGGATCTCAGCGAGAAGGGCGGCTACTTCCTCGGCCGCACGGACGTCCGGTTCCCCGGCACGCCCGTCTACACGGGCACCGAACTCCACGTCGAGAGCGAGGTCGTCAACCGCGCGACCTCGAGTTCCCGACCGGAGTACGGCATCGTCTCCTGGCGCACCCGCGGCACGGACGCCGAGACGGGCGAAGTGCTGTGTTCCTACGAGCGGACGAACATGATCCCGCGCCGCGAGCCGGTCGCGACCGACGGCGGCGCCACGGCAGCCGAGGAGGACGAGGACGACGGGCCCGACCTCCCCGAGACGTTCGTCACGCCCGAGGGCGGCTACTTCGAGGACTTCGTCGCGGCCCTCGAGGACGCCGACGACGAGAACGCGGCCGTCGCCTACCGCCACGAGCGCGGCCGCACGCAGGACGACGTCACCGTCGCCTCGCTGCCGCTGGCGACGCTCAACACGGCCAAACAGCACCACAACGTCGACGTGATGAGCGACTCGCCGTCGGGGAACATCGTCACCTACGGCGACGTGACCCGTTCGACCGCGCTGGGCCACGCCCGCTCCGACGAGGAGACGTGGCGCGAGGTCGGCTTCGACGACGAGTCGTTCCACACCTTCGTCGCGGTGGGCGACACCGTCTACGCCTTCACGCGCGTGCTCGAGGCGGAAGACGACGCCTCGAGCGACGAGGCGGGCACCGTCCGGTTCGAACACATCGCGTTCAATCAGGACGACGAACCCGTCTACTCGGGGACGCGGACCGCCGAAATTCGAAAGCGTTCTAACTAACACGATCGAACGTTATACACGACTGCTGATACCAGCGACTTCGAACTCATACACATGACCGACGACATCCGACTCTGCCGCACGTTCCAGACCGCACCGGCCGCCGTTCCGAAAGACGACTCGGCGAAGTACCTCGTCTCCGCGCTCGAGGCCGAGGGGTTCCAGGCCCCCGACTGGCTCGTCCCCGATATGGAGGACGGCACCGCGCCGAACATGAAAGCCGAGGGCCTCGAGAACACCATCGAGAAGGTCCCCGAGTACGACTTCCCCGGCGAGATCTGGCCCCGCGTCGAGTGGAGCTACGAGGACGAGGAGTACTGCGAGAAGGGCCGCAACCAGATCGACCGGCTCGTGAGCGAGATCGGCGACGAGATCGATGGCGTCGTCGTCCCCAAGGTCGGCCGACTCGAGGACGTCGAGCGCGCCGCCGAGGTCGTCGCCGAGGCCGAGGCCGAACACGGCTACGAGGACGGCTCCATCGGCCTCTCGATCATCATCGAGACCGGCCGCGCCCGCTCGGATCTGCGCGAAATATCCAAGTTCGGCGAGGACTCCCGGCTCACCGCGCTCGTCTTCGGCCCCGTCGACTACGCCGCCGAACTCGGCGGCCGCGATCTCGGCGACGGCATGCCCCGCTGGGACGGCCTGCTCGAGGCCCTCTCGAACGAGGCCAGCGCCGCGGGCCTGCTCTCGATCGGCGGCCCCTTCGACGACTTGTTCAAGGAGCGGGCCGGCCTAACCTACTACAACGCCGACGACTACGCGGATCAGGTCGAACACGAGGCCCAGCTCGGCCTCGACGGCTCCTGGTCGCTGTACCCCAAACAGACCGTTCAGGCCAACACCGTCCACATGCCCACCCCCGAGGAGCTCGAGCGCGACGTGAGCAAGATCGAGCGCTTCAACGAGGCCAAACGGGAGGGCACCGGCGCGGTCACGCTCGACGGCCAGATGGTCGACGAGGCCACCTTCAAGAACTTCCGCAACACGGTCCAGCAGGTCCGCGCGATCGACGACATCCGACCCGCCCAGACCGAGGAGTACTACGACGAGGAGCTGCTGACGCGAGCCCGCGAGCTCGAACTCTCCTACAACTGAGTCGCCGGCTACTCCGGCCGTCCCGTCTCGACGGTCCGCCATAGGAGCGTCGTTCGTCTCGACGTTCAGCGCGACGAACGCCGTTCGTTTCGATACTCACGATACCCGACAGACGCCGGTACGCGCCGGCCTCGAGCCGCGTCCATCGCCGCGTTACGCGTCGTCGGCGCCGGTCGTGGTCAGAACGGGGACCGGAGCGGTGCGCAACACTCGTTCGGTGATACTCCCGAGCAGGAGCTGGTCGAGGCCGTTTCGGCCGTGCGTCCCCATCACGACGAGGTCGATGTCATTCAGGTCGGCGTAGGAGACGATCTCCCGCGGCACCGACCCCGTTCGCACGTCGGTCACGACCTCGTCGGCGCCGGCCTCCCGCGCCGTCGCCGCGGCGTCCTCGAGGAGGTCGCGGGCGCGGTCGGTGCGGTCGTCGTCCGAACCGAGGATCGACTCGTCGACCACCGTCAGGAGGTGCAGCGGCGCGTCGTGGCGGGATGCCACGGCCGCACCTTGGCGGAGCGCGGTCGTCGCGTGGGCGCTGCCGTCGGTCGGAACGAGGACGGAGCCGTACGGATAGGTCGCCGTCGCGTCCCCGGGGCCGCGGACCGTCAGCACCGGCACCGGCGAGTCGTTGACGACGCGCTCGGCGACGCTGCCGATGACGTACCGTTCGAGGCCGTCTCGACCGTGGGTTCCCATCACGACGAGGTCGACGTCCCGCGATTCGACGTAGTCGACGATCGCGTCGTGCGTCGCCCCCTGTACGACGTCCGTGGTGGCGGCGACCCCGCGGTCCGCGGCCCGCTCGCTCGCGTCCGAGACGATGTCCTCGCCTTCCCCTTCGAGGACGTCGACGACTTCCGTGCCGACGCGGGTCTGGCTGGGTTCGTTCGTGTCGGCGACGTAGCAGAGGTACAGGGACGCCTTCCGGTCGCTGGCGATATCGAGCGCGTGGTCGAGGGCCGCCGACGCGGCGTCGCTCCCGTCGACGGGAACGAGAATGCGTTCGAACATGACTGTGCGGAGAAACGGACCGGACCGGCTTACCTCTAGGCCCGTGTGCGACTCACTCGAGCGACTCCTCCGCCGCCGGCTCTTCGCGGACCAGAATCGAAGCCACGCGAGCGCCCTCGACGTCGGCGACCTCGAGCGCGTAGCCGTCGACGTCGATCCGATCGCCGACCTCGGGGGGTCGCCCGAGTCGATCGAGTACGAGGCCGCCGATCGTGCCGAACTCGTCGGTCTCGAACGCGGTATCGAGTCGCTCGTTGACGTCCGAGACGGTGACACCGCCGTCGACGACGTAGGCGCCGTCGTCTCGGCGGTCGATGGAGGGCTCGTCGGCGTCGAACCCGTCGCGGAGGTCGCCGACGATCTCCTCGACCACGTCCTCGATCGTCACGATCCCCTCGAAAACGCCCCACTCGTCGATCACCGCGGCTATCTGAGCCTGATCGGTCTGGAACTGCTCCAAGAGGTCGGTGACGGACGTCGTCTCCGGCACCACCGGCATCTCGCGGACGACCTCGCCGACGGTCACGTCCTCGAGGTCGGCCGCGGACTCGCCCGCCCGCAACACGTCCTTGGCGTCGACGAAGCCGACCACCTGATCGTCCGCGTCGGGATCGAGCACCGGATAGCGGGTGTGGCCCTCCTCGAGGATCAACGAGCGAAGGTCAGAGAGCGGAAGGTCGTCGGTGATCGTGACGGCGTCGGGACGGGGCACCATCACCTCCTGGACGGTCGTGTCGTCGAGTTCGAAGACCTGTTCGATCATCTCGACCTCCTCCGCGTCGATCTGGCCCTCGCTCCCGGACCTGCTCAGGACGGTCAGGATCTCCTCCTCGGAGAGCGTCTCGTCGGTCTCCGAGGCCGGCGGAATCCCGATCAGTCGCGTGAAGGCGTTGGCCGTCCCGTTGAAGACGATGATCCCGGGGAGGAAGGTGTAGTAGAAGAACTTCATCAGCGGCGAGACCAGCAGCGCGACGCGTTCGGCCTGGGCGATCGAGATCGTCTTCGGCGCGAGCTCGCCGAAGACGACGTGGAGGAACGTGATGAAGCTGAATCCGATGATGAAGGCGACGAGGTGGAGCAGGCTCGCCGGGAGAATCGGCGCGAGTACCGGCTCGAGCAAGGCCGCCACGGCCGGTTCGCCCAGCCACCCCAGCCCCAGCGAGGCGAGGGTGATTCCCAGCTGGGTGGTCGCGAGGTAGTCGTCCAGGTTGTCGACGGCCTCCTGCAGGATCCCCGCCCCGGTCTTCCCCTCCGCGACCGCCTGCTCGACGGCCGACGAACGAACGCGGACGTAAGCGAACTCCGAGGCGACGAAGAAGCCGTTCAGGGCGACCAGCACGAACGCCCCGAACAGCCGCGCGAGGTCGGCGACGAGGTCTACCATCGCCGTTCCCTCCCGACTCGAAGCGGCCCTCGAGTCGATTCGCATCTCGGCGTCGGTACTACGATCGGCGCCGGCGTCGCACTCGAGGACGGAAACGTCCGTGCAGCGTTTCCGTACACGGACGCCCGTGCAACGTCCCCGTACGCGGACGACCGACCGTCGCCCGCGTTCACAGTGACGGCATCCATCATACTCTCCAGTCGTCACGCTGGCCCCATAGTTGCGTGGGTGACAGATGCAACGAGGCAATCAATCGGCCGCCGAATCGCTCGGGTCGTAGAAGGCGACGAACCCCGCGAGCGGCACGAGGTAGATGTGGCGGTCGACGGCGGCGAGGGCGGTCCCGCTCTCGTCGATCGACGCCGTGGCGGTCCCGATCTCGGAGAGGTGGTGGACGAAGACGTACGCGACCGAGACGCCCCCGGCCATCGACAGCCACCGGCTGCGCGGGCTCGCCTCGAGAAACCGGAATCGGCCGGCGAACACGTGGGGCGGCCCACCGGCGTCGATCGTCGACTGCGACTCACCGATCACTGACTGCACGCCGACGCTCGCCGACCGCCGTTCCATACCGGCCGTACGACTCGGATTCCCTTTGGCTCGCTGCAAACGACGGATCGGACGTTGCCCCACAGCCATCCATCGGCCAGTTCCGGGCTCGTTCGGAACGGTGGGGAGGCCGAATTCCCACGACGAGTGATACGTGTACGGAAACGCAGGCACGTCCTATTTCTCCTGTCAAGCGCAACGATTGTCAGCCCATGTCCGTCGCGCCCGATCCCTCCGAGATCTTCCACCGTGCGGCCGAGGAGGGCGAACGTCGACTCGAGCAGTCGTTGCTCGAACTGATCTCGACCGGCTTCATCGCAGGATTCACGATCGTCTTCGGCATCGCGGCGCTCGGTATCGTCCACTCGGTCGTCGAACCGAGCGCCGGTGACGTCGCGAAACTCCCGGGGTCGCTCGCGCTCGGCTTCGGCGTCGTGATGTTGGTCGTCGGGCGGTCGGAGCTGTTCAACGAGAACTTCTTCGCTCCGGTCGCGACGGCGATCGAACGAGACGACTCGTGGTTAATCGGATCGCTGCTCCGCCTGTGGGCCGTCACGTTCGTGTTCAACCTCGTCGGCGGCGCCCTCATGGTGTTCGTGCTGTCGGTCGACGGCGCGCTTCCCGCCGGAACGGGCCACGCGCTGGTGACGGTCGCCGAGGAGATCGCTCACCGTGAACCGAGGGGTGCGTTCGCGGACGCCATCGCCGGCGGCGCGCTCGTGGCGTTGCTCTCCCACCTCCTCGAAGCCGTCAACAGCGTCGGCAGCCGGATCGCCATGGCGTTCATCGTCGGCGTCCTGCTGGCGCTCGGCCCCTTCGACCACGTGATCGTCAGCGTCCTCCACGTCTTCTTCGGCATGCGGTTCGGTGCCGATATCGGTATCGGTACGCTGGGGACGATGACCGCCGTCGTGACCGCGGGGAACGTCGTCGGCGGCCTCGGACTCGTCACGTTCAGTCACATCGCGCAGGTCGAAGGAGCGCGCTCGTCCGGCGACTGACCGCCGGTACCCGACGCGAGGCCGTTCGGAAACCGAGCGTTCCGTCGAGGACTGCTCCGAACCGCCGTCACGGGGTTGCTCAACTCCGAGCGCCCGTTTCGGTCTCCGCCTCCGGGGCGGTCCGAAGCTGTCCCCTGAGGTACCGCTCGCCGCGCCGCGCCAGTCGGTACTTCCCCCGTTCGACCTTCTCGAGGAAGCCGTGGGCCTCGAGTTCGATCAGGCGCCGGTTCACCTCCTTCCGACTGTACCCCGTGTTGAAGGCGACGACGGCGGGCGACAGAACGAGATCCGTCCCGTGAAACGCCCCGAGGATCTCGTCGTCCATCGGCGTCATCCACTCGGCCGGCCGTCGGATCCGGGACGGTTCGTTCAACAGCACGCGCGCCCACTCCGTCCGCCGGACGTCGTTCGTCACGGGATCGTAGAGGCCGAAGACGACCAGCAAGGCGGCGGCCCCGTGGACCCAGTGGACCAGTTGCGGCGCGACCAGTTCGACGACGGGCCCGCCGATCACGGCCAGCACCAGTCCGGCGACGGTGACCAGCACGAACCGACGGTAGGCCGTCACGGCAGTCTCGAGCGAGAGGAAGTACAGGAGTTCGAGGGCGACGACGACGCCGATCACGAGGTTGTAGACGACGAAGGGGGTCAGTCCGTCCACGCGAGGTCACCTCCCGATCGATTCCCGCGGAGCTGTCGATGGCGGAGAATCAGCAGGCCGAGGAAGATCGCGACGATCGTGTTCGCCGCGCTCCGAAGTACGTGGAGGACAAGCGACTCCGGGCCGGCGACGAGCAGCATCGTATGGTAGATCGTCAGCGCGACCATCCCGACCGAGAGGAGGGCGATCGCCGTACCGAACGGCGAGTTCCGAAAGATCCCCCACGACAGGAGCGCGAACACGCCGGCCCCGGTGCCGGCGACGATCGCGAAGGGGATACCGAGAAGGTGGACGACGGAGTGGGTCACACGGCGGGTTTCGGGTTCGGTCGCCGTTAAGCTGCGGCATGGTATTTCACCGGTCGGTCGACGCGCAGGGCGATCCGATCCCCCACCGCGTTTTCGGCCGACCGGACGATGGCGGCGGGGCGACTCGCCCTCGAAGGGACCGTTTTTCCGGCAGTAATCTCTCATAACCGGCCCCTCACCGATCGGTCGAACCGGACAGTCCCCCGGATCTCGATCCTCACCGATCGGCCGCCGGATCGTGGGCGACGGATAACAAAGCCGGTCGTCGCCGACCGTTCGACTGCAATGGCACTGACCCAGATCGACCACGTCAGCGACGACGAGGAGATGCAGGAGTGTATCGACAGCTGTTTCGACTGCGCCCAGGCCTGCGAGTGGTGCGCCGACGAGTGCGCCGACGAAGGTGAAGGAATGGCCGACTGCATCCGGCTCTGTCGGGACGTCGCCGACCTGGCGACCATGCACGCGCGGTTCATGGCCCGCAACTCCGGCTACAGCTCGGACCTCGCCGCCATCACCGCCGACGCCTGCGAGGAGTGTGCCGGCGAGTGCGAACGGCACGACGCCGAGCACTGTCAGGTCTGTGCGGACGTCCTACGGGACTGCGCGGAGACCTGCCGGAGCATGGCGTCGGCCTGAGTGCCGGTCACGGCGTCGCGAGGTCTCGACCACCGACCGACCCCCGCTCGAGTCGACCGCGTAGTAGCACATGGACGCGACGACGAAACTCACCGCCGTCGGCAACGGCGCGCTGGGCTGCTGGCTGATCGCAGCGCCGTTCGTCCTCGGCGCGCCGGCGGTCGGTCGCTGGAACGACGTCCTCGTCGGAGCGGCGGTCGCCGCCGCAGCCGGGTACAACTACGTCGAAGACGGCGACCGACCCGCGAGCGCGACCACTGCGGGAGTCGTCGCGGTGCTCGGCTGCTGGCTCGTCGTCGCGCCGTTCGCGCTCGGCCTCGCCGGCCCCGCGCTGTGGAACGACGTCGTCTGCGGGACCCTCGTGGCGAGCTTCGGCAGCTACGACGCGTACGTCGCGTCGGCCGTCGGTCGCGCCCCGGCCGTTCGTGCGACTGCCGAATAGGGAACGCGACCGAGCGACACTAGACGACACGCGCAACGCTACCGCCGAACGGAGGCGACCGATCGCACGAGATCACGACAGATCATGGACTACGACCTGCTCGAGGAGTACGGCGCGATCGGCGACGGCGATACGGTCGCCCTCGTCGATCGGCACGGTTCGATCGACTGGTGTCCGCTCCCCCACGTCGAGTCGCCGAGCGTCTTCACCGCGATTCTCGACGCCGACCGCGGCGGTCGCTTCGCCGTCCGACCGACGGGGTCGTTCGAGTCCGTCCAGCGCTACCGCGACCGGACGAACGTCCTCGAGACGACGTTCCGGACCGCCGAGGGGGGCGCGACGGTGACCGACTTCATGCCCGTCGCCGAAGCGACCGGGCCGAACGCCTCCTCGCCCGCGATTTTCCGAAAACTGGAGTGCGACGATGGCCCGCTCGAACTCGAGGTCGCGTTCGAGCCGCGCTTCGACTACGCGCGGGATACCCCCAACGTTGAACCGACGGCCGACGGCGTCGTCGCGACCGGCGAGGGCGACGGCGAACGACTCGTCCTCTCGAGCGACCTTCCGCTCGAGGTCTCGACCGACGGCCGGTCGGCGAGTACGACGGTGACGCTCGAGGGCGGCGAGACCCGCTGGCTGGTGCTGGGGTACGGCGAGTCGATCCCCCTCGACCCCTCGCGCCACCGGGAGACGCTCCGAGCAACCGTCGACTACTGGCGGGAGTGGGTCCACGACTGCGACGGGACGGACTGCCCCGTCGGCGGCCAGTGGCACGACCTCGCCGTCCGCTCGTCGCTCGTCCTCAAACTCCTCATCCACCGGGAGACGGGCGCGGTGTGTGCGGCCCCGACGACGTCGCTGCCCGAGGACGTCGGCGGCGTCCGCAACTGGGACTACCGGTTCAACTGGATCCGCGACTCCGCCTTTACCGTCCGAGCGCTGTCCGAACTGGGCCACCTCGAGGAGGCCCGCTCGTACTTCGAACTCTGCCTCGACCACTGTCGCGACCACGATCCCGCCGAAATCCAGCCGGTCTACAGCCTCCACGGGGAGAACGATCTCGAGGAGCAGGTCCTCGACCACCTCGGCGGCTATCGGGGATCGGCACCCGTTCGGATCGGGAACGCGGCCCACGGCCAACAACAGCTCGACGTCTACGGCGAGTTGATCCTCGCGATTTACGAGAGCATCCGGTACGGCGAGCCGGTGACCGCCGACGACTGGTCCGTGATGTGCGACCTGATCGACTACGTCTGCGAGGCGTGGGACGAGCCGGACGCCGGCATCTGGGAGGTTCGGAGCGATCCCCAGCAGTTCGTCTACTCGAGGGTGATGTGCTGGGTCGCGCTCGATCGCGGAATCCGGCTCGCCGAGGCCGCCGGCGACCACGTCTCGGCCCCGCTCGAGCGCTGGCGGACGTGTCGCGACGAGGTTCGGGCGGCGATCATGGAGCGGGGCTACAGCGAGGAGGCGAACAGTTTCGTCCGCGCGTTCGACGACGACGAGGCGCTCGACGCGGCGAACCTGCTGATCCCGATCGTCGGCTTCCTGCCGGCCGATGACGAGCGCGTACAGGGCACGATCGACGCGACGATCGATCGGCTGGCGACCGACGGCGGCCTCGTTCGGCGCTACGACGGTGACGACGGACTCCCCGGCGAGGCGAGCCCCTTCGTCGTCTGCTCGTTCTGGCTCGTCACCGCGCTCGCGCTCGCGGGCCGGACCGACGACGCGGTCGAGCGCTTCGAGGCGGTCCTCGAGTACGCCAGCCCGCTCGGGCTGCTGGCCGAGGCCGTCGATCCCGAGGCCGGGGAACAACGCGGGAACTTCCCGCAGGCGTACAGCCACATCGGCCTGCTCAACAGCGCCCTCTCCCTCGCCGGCGCCGACGACTCGAGCGGAACGTCGGCGGAGTCGCCGGCACCGGCCCCGCTCGGCCGCGACGAACCGATCGGGGACGGCGACTCGAACGGCGAGATCGTTCGTCGATCGACCGATAGCGACTGAGAGACCGAAATTCCAATGACCGACGACAGACACGACGATTCGAACCGAGAACGGAGCGCCACGACGACCGACGCTCGAGCGCGTCGCCCGCGGACCGGCGGCGGCGACGGGAACGGAGACGACGAGGGCGGAACCGGGACCGACGGCGACGGCGGAAACGGAGGCGAGAACGGCGGGGGTGGTGAGGGCCAGAACGGCGGCGGAAACGGAGACGACGGATCGATGCGCCCGGGCGACATGATGCTCGCCCACCCGACGAAGGAGGCGTGGGTTCAGTACGCCGTCATCTCGCTCGGGCTCTGGCTCGTCGCGAGTCCGCCGACGCTCGGCTACGGGAACGCGCTGATGACGTGGAGCACCGTCGCCACCGGACTCGTGCTCATCGCGCTCGCGGGGCTGACGATCTACCGGGAGAGCGGCTACGCCAACTACGCGAACGGGTTCGTCGGCCTCTGGTTGCTGTTCTCGCCGATCGTGTTCTGGGCGCCAACGGCCGCGGCGTACGCCAACAACTCCCTCGTGGGCGTCATGGTGATCACGTTCACGGTGTTGATCGTGATGCGCTCGGAGATGGACGGGCCGACCGTCCCGCCGGGCTGGTCGTACAACCCCTCGACGGCCGCCCAGCGCGCCCCGCTGATCGCGCTCGGGATCTTCGGCTTCTTCGCCTCGTGGTACATGGCCGCCTACCAACTGGAGTACATCGACGCCGTCTGGGATCCGCTGTACGATCCGGGAACCCACGCGATACTCACGTCGCAGGTGTCGGAGGCGTTCCCCGTCTCCGACGCCGGCCTCGGCGCGGTCGCCTACGCGATCGAGGCGCTGATGGGATTCATGGGCGACCGCCGGCGCTGGCGCACGATGCCGTGGATGGTCGCCTTCTTCGGCGTCGTCGTCATCCCGCTCGGCTTCGCGCAGGTGCTGTTGGTCATCATGCAGCCGATCCTGGTCGGGACGTGGTGTACGCTCTGCCTCCTCTCGGCCTTTGGCATGCTGTGGATGATCTCGCTGTCCGTCGACGAGGTCGTCGCGATGGGCCAGTACGTCGTCCGGCTGATGCGTCAGGGCGACAGCCTCTGGACGGCCTTCTGGATGGGGGGGACGATCTCCGAGGACGAAGAGGGCGTCGACGAGACCTCGAAGCGACCGATCGGCGACTCGCCGATCAGCGAGCCGTTCTGGGGCGTCTCGATTCCCTGGACGCTGCTCGGCGCGATGGCGCTCGGCGTCTGGCTCATGCTCTCGCCGACCCTCTTCGGGATGACGGGACTCATGGCCGACACCAGCCACCTCGCCGGTTCGCTGATCGTCTCGTTCACCGTGATCGCGACCGCCGAACCCGCGCGCGCGATCCGGTTCTGCAACGTTCCGCTGGCCGGGTGGGTCATCGCGGCGCCGTGGCTGCTCGCGGGGGTCCCGACGATCGCGGCGATCAACGCCACCGTCGCGGGCCTGCTCGTCCTGGTCCTCACCGCCCCCCGCGGCCCGATCGCGGACCGCTACGGCGGCTGGGAACGGTACGCCACCCTCGAGACGGTCGACCGACTGAACCCCCTCAGTAGCTAACCATGTCCGAACCTATCGACTCCGAAGTCGTCGTCGTGACTGGCGCATCGGCCGGCGTCGGGCGAGCCACCGCTCGCGCGTTCGCCGAACGCGGCGCGAAGATCGGCCTCCTCGCGCGCGGCGAGGACGGTCTCGAGGGCGCACGCGAAGACGTCGAGGCGGCCGGCGGCGAGGCGATCGCCGTCCCGACGGACGTCGCCGACCCCGACGCGGTCGAGGCCGCGGCCGAGACCGTCGAGGACGCCTTCGGGCCGATCGACGTCTGGGTGAACAACGCGATGGTGTCGGTGTTCTCGCCGGCCGCGGAGATGACCGCCGACGACTACCGCCGCGTCACCGAGGTCACCTATCTGGGCTACGTCTACGGCACGCAGGCCGCGCTCGAGCGGATGCGACCGCGCGACGAGGGGACGATCGTACAGGTCGGCTCCGCGCTGGCCTATCGGGGCATCCCGCTGCAGTCGGCGTACTGCGGCGCGAAGCACGCGATACAGGGATACACCGAGTCCGTACGGACGGAACTCATCCACGACGACTGCGACGTGCAGCTCTCGATGGTGCAGATGCCCGCGATGAATACGCCGCAGTTCGAATGGACGAAGAGTCGACTCCCGAAGAAATCGCAGCCGGTGCCGCCGATCTACCAGCCCGAGGTCGCCGCTCGAGCGATCCGCTGGACCGTCGACCACGAACGCGACGAGCTCTGGGTCGGTCGGTCGACGGTGAAGGCGATCGTCGGCAATCGGCTGATCCCGCGACGACTCGACAACCTCCTCGCCAGCGGCGGCTACGACTCCCAGCAGACCGACGAGCCGGTCGATCCCGACCGCGAGCACAACCTGTACGGGCCCGTCGACGGCGATTTCGGCGCTCGCGGTCCGTTCGACGACCGAGCGCGAGAGCGGAGCTACCAGCTGCAGGCGTCGATGCATCGGCGGGCGCTCGCCCTGTTGGCCGGCATCGCGGTCGCGATCGTCGGCGCCGTCGTCGGTCGTCGCCTCGAGTCGAACGGCTCCAACTGAGCCGGCCACCGGCCGAGTCCTGCCGAGAGTACTTGGGCGATGCTCTATTTCGATTCGGTCATGACCGGAGGACCCACGGGTCCCACGGCCACGCCGGCCGAAGACGCACGGCTCGTCCTCAACCCGACGAGCGGCGAGGCCGATCACGCAGAACGCGTCCGTCAACTCGCCGCCGAACACGGCTTTTCCGTCGTCGAGACCGAACGGGCCGGCCACGCGGCCGACCTCGCGGCGGCGGCCGCGGCCGACGGCGTCGACCGCCTCGCGGCCTGCGGCGGGGACGGCACGATCCACGAGGTCGTCCAGGGGCTCGTCGCGGCCGACGCGCTCGAGGACGTGCCCCTCTGCGTGATTCCGGCGGGAACGGCCAACATCTACGCGTCGGGGTTGGGAATCGAGAACATCGAGGACGGCTTCGCGGCGGCCCGACGGGGCGCCACGAGGCGGCTAGACGTGGGCGTGGCCGACGGCGAACCGTTCGTGCTGTCTGCCATCGCGGGGCTGCTGGCGTCGGCGAGCACGGCCACCTCCGAGCGGCTCAAAGAGCGGATCGGTACCCTCGCGTTCGTGGTCGAGGGCATCCGGACCGCACGGGAGTTCGACGGCCTCGAGGTCGCGATCGACGCCGTTTCCGACGACCAGGAGTACGTCTGGGAGGGTGAGGCCCTGTGTCTGCTCGTCGGCTCACTCCGGCGGTTCACCGACGAGGACGAACCGTCCAACGCCGAGAACGGTCAGCTCAAGGTGACGGTCATCGATCGCCTCCCGCCGACGGACGCGATCGCCGAAGCCGTCGAACAGCGGGTCTTCGATCGGGAGACGCCCCACGTCACGACGATCGAAGCGGCCGAACTCGAGATCGTCGCCCTCGAGGACGAGCCGGTGCGGTTCAGCCTCGACGGGGAGCCCCGAGAGTACGAGCGCGTCGAGATCGGCGTTCGACCGCGGGCGCTCCGCGTGTGCGTTGGTGAGGCGTACGCCTCGCGACAGTGATCGGTCCGCGCGTCGGATTCGCCCACCGTGTATCACGGCGCCGATCCTGCTCCTGTGACGCCGACTTCGCCCTGTCGCACCGCTCTCGAACGGTGACGGATCCCGACAGCCGGGTCTCGCTCTCAAGCGACCGTAGTAGTCCATGCTTCTCGAGGCGGGCTCGAGACGCGGTTCGAAAATCGGTGGGGATGGGATTCGAACGAGACGAGTCGCAGTGCCCGAACGAAGTGAGGGCGACCGTCTCGGCGTAGTTCGAATCCCAACGTGTCGTCTTCTCACTCGCGATACTCCTCGCTACGCTCGTCGTCTGATGCTCGTGAGAAGACGGTGGGGATGGGATTCGAACCCATGAGGCATGAAGCCACCTGCTCTCAAGGCAGGCGCGGTAGGCCGCTTCGCTACCCCACCTCACCTCCGGATTCGCCGTACGTTCAAAAAGTGTTGTCGGTTACGCGCGCTCGAGCGAGCCGTCAGTCCCCACTGACAGCCCCAGTTCGTCCACGGCGGCGGCCGTCGCCTCGCCGCCGGGTTGGCCCGCGATTCCTCGAGCCTCGAGCAGCGCCACCGTCGAGCGAAGCCCCGCGGGCGTCGCCACGGTCGAGAGCATCGGCGCGAACCCGACGCCGAGTCCCGCGTCGTTGGCCCGCGCGGCCAGCGTCGCCACCTCGGGAACCGCGTACGCGCCGGTGAAGTCGATCGGTTCCCCGAAGGCCGCGAGGTAGGTTTGGCCCTCCGTGGACGGGCCGAGAACGACGTCGTGACGGCGGACGGACATCGCCGCGCCGTCGATTTCGGTCCGGCGGACCAGCGGCACCGTCGGCTCGAGGACCCCGACGCTATCGGCCGCCTCGCGCTCGAGCAGGTGCGTGACCGTGTTGCCGATTCGGGCGGCGCGACTCGAGCCGACCTGTCGTTCGAATCGGACGCCCTCGCCGTCGTCCCCCGCGAGGGCGTCGTCCCCGAGGGCGTCGACGACCAGCGCGCGGACCTCGGCTTCCGGGTCCCCGTCGGCGAACTCGTCGGGGAGGGTATCCCCGTCGCGGTAGTTGACCAGGAGGTCGCCGCCGCTCTCGAGGACGGCCCAGCAGACGTCGACGACGGCGGCCTCGTAGAGCGTGACCGCGGCGGCGGCCGAGAGCGGCGTTTCGTCGACGAGCGACGACAGAACGAGCCCCTCCCGGGGCGGGTCGACGGGGACGACGACGATCATACGTCACGCTCCGGGAGCCCGACCCTTGAACGCGGCGCTTCCGGCGGTGGATGCAACCGAGGCGAGGACGACCGGAACGCGGCCCTCCGAGGCGGCGTTGCGACCGCAAATCGACCGGATGGCGGACGAATTATAGTGGTGGGACGAGAGACCTCGAGTATGGACGACCAATCAACCGACCGAACGGTCGATCAGGGGATAACGCGATCGGTCCCCGGTTCGTTCGGCGTGCTCGCACCGCTACTGATCGCCGGACTCGCAGTGATCGGTATCTGGGGCTTCGTCGACGGCCAACTGGGCGGCTCCGGCGAATATCTCACGTCGACCCTTGGCGTCCTCGCGGTCACGCTCGTCGTGGTCGGTGCACTGATCGTCGTGGGTGCGCGGTCCAAACGGTGGCTCGAGGGGCCCTACTGGTAACGAGTCGAGCGCTTAGCGATCCCGCTGTCCTTTCGTCTGGCGGTAGTCCGACGCCATCAGGTCGACGAACTCCTCGAGCCACCGCTGCGTCTGCGCGTCGGACTGTTCTCGGGGGTCGATCATGGGGACGAGTTCGAACCCCCGCCCCCGGATGCGCTCGGCGTGGTCGGCCGGCAGCGCGAGGTCTTCGGCCAGCGTCGTCGTGTACTCGACGCCGAGTTCCCGCAGCGCCCGCTCGCCGACGGGAACGAGGATTTCGGGGTTGATCATCCGGATCTCGGCGTTGAGATACGGGTCGCAGTTGACGATTTCCTCGTCGGTCGGTCGCCGGTCCGGATCGCGACAGCGCGTGAGATTCGTCAGGTAGACGTTCTCGAGGACCGGCGCGTCCGCCGGCGACGTCGCGTCACAGAGCCCGAGGCGCTCGAGGAGCCGTCGAAGGGTCGTGCCGGCCTCGTCGTCGCGATCTGACGCCGACTGGTCGTCGACGTCGGACGCCGCGAACGGAACGCCGACCTCGTCCGCGGTCGCCGTCGGCCGCTCGCCGACGAACAGGAAGTCCGCGTCGACGTCGCCGTAGCCGTGGACGACCTGCGTGCGCGTCTCACAGAGCGCCGGACAGTTCCGACACTCCTCGTCCATGCCGAACGGGTTCGCTCGAGACTGCTGGTTCGCGTCCACACTCGAGTCTCGAGATACGAACCCAAAAGGGACGCGGCTGGCGGGGCGCTCTTCGCGCCGATTCCGCTTCGATTTCGGGTCGCTGTCGCTCGAGAGCCGGCGCTACTGTGGGTCGAAAGTCGACGGAAAACGGGTACGCCGGAACGGCGGCGATACCGGGCTCGCTCGGCGCCAGCACGACGACGCCTACGTCTGGGACTGGGACTGTGCGGCCTGAATCCAGTCGGTCGCGCGGGCCTGGGAGATCTCCGCGGCCTTTGCGACGGAGTTCGCTTGCGCCCTGGACAGGTCGGCGACGGTCTCGATCCCCGCGTCGGCGAGACGCTCCGCGTAGGTCTGGCCGACGCCCTCGAGGGCCTGCAGGTTCTGCTTCGCCACGTCGGTTCCCGCTTCGGTCGCGGATTCGATCGCGTCCGTCGTGTCGACCGCGAGGTCCTCGGTCGCGTCGGCGGTCTGATCGACCAGCTCCTGAGCACTCTGCTGGCTCGTTCGCGCGACCGACTCGGTCGATTCCTGCGCCGTCCGAGCGACGGCTTCGGTCGACTGCTGAACGGTGTCGGCGACGTCTTCAGTCGACTGCTGGACGGTCTCGGCGGCCTCCTCGGCGCGGCGGACGCCCTCGACGGTCTGCTGTTCGGTCTCCCGCTGGGCCTCGAGCATCGACTGCGTCGAGTCCGCGAGCACCTGCTGTTGCTGGGCGGTCAGTTCGTCGACGGCCTCGAGGAAGCCGTCCTCGAACTCGTCCCAGGCCTCGTTCTGGGTGCGTTCGAACTCCTCGAATCCGTCGTTGACGGCCGAACGGACGTCGAACTCGTCGCCGTCCATCACGGACTCGAGGGCGTCGAACTGCGCGTGAAGCATCCGCTGGACCAGTTCGGCGTGCTGCTCGAATCCCTCGTTGAACAGCTGCTTGGTCTGTTCCGTGCTCTCTTCGATTCCCTCGTCGACGGTCGAGCGGACGTCGTACGCGTCCTCGTCCATCGCCGCCTCGAGGGTCTCGAGCTGGGCGTCGAGGAATCGGCGGGCGAGTTCGGTTCCCTGGCGCTGGGCGCTTCGCTGGGCCGCGAGCCCGTTGCGGAAGAACGATTCCATCGCGTTCTCCTGGAACTCGAGCCCCTGCTCGAACAGCTGTTGGCTCTGCTCGATCGACTGGCGCTGCAGTTCGAACGTGGCCTCGATGGGTGTGGTTGCGTCGGTCATGAGTTGCTATCGATAGGAACGCCTCCCAACGGGATAAGGGCTGCCCCTAAATGGTTTTAGATACCATTTGATACCACAGAAGGGAAGAATTCCTCGACGCAGCGACAGCTATCGGTTTCCGATCGTCGTGTACTACCGCTGTCAGTTCCGTCGCGCGCTCCCCCGACATCGTGGCGGGCAGCACGAGTGCGATAGTAGCACGCCGCCGAAACGGACCGACGGCCGGAAGGCGAACCGACTACCCACTCAGCGGCCGAGACCGCCGCGCTCGTTGACCTCGAGGATGAACTTGACGTTGCGAACGATCTCCTCGGGCGTGGTCTCCTCGTCGGGATCGTAGAGGTCGCTGGTTCGATAGAGAATATTGGCGAGTTGTTTGCTCTCGCTGCTCTCGCCGCGGACGTCGTCGGCCGCCTCGCGGAGAGCGGCGACGCGGTCGAGATCTGGGTCGAACGCGGGTTCGTCCTCGGTCGCCGCTCCGGCGTCCGTGTCCGCCGCGTCGTCGTTCGGTTCAGACGTCATCGATCGGCCGATGCGGCTTCGCTCCGTCGCGTCTGGGAGACGCCGCGCCGGTGGACGATCCCGGTGTTGTTCGCGACGTTCTCGGTGATCGTCCGGAAGGCGTCGCCCGTCTCGGTCCCGTCCTCGAGGACGGTCGGCTTGCCGCCGTCGCCGCCCTCGCGGACGGCGGGATCGAGCGGGATCGAGCCCAGGAACGGCATCTCGTGCTCGTCGGCGAACTCCCGGCCGCCGCCGGAGCCGAAGATGTCGTGCTCGCCGCCGCAGTCGGGACAGGCGAACGTCGACATGTTCTCGGCGACGCCGAGCACGACGGTGTCGTGCTTGGCGAACATCTCGAGGCCCTTGCGGGCGTCGTCCAGGGCGACGTCCTGTGGCGTCGTGACGATGACCGCGCCCGTGACGGGCATGGTCTGGAGCATCGTCAGTTGGGTGTCGCCGGTTCCCGGCGGGAGGTCGACGACGAGGTAGTCGAGGTGGCCCCACTCGACGTCCTCGGTGAGCTGGGTGATGACCTTGTGGACCATCGGGCCGCGCCAGATGACGGGGTCGTCCTCGCCGGTGAGGAAGGCCATGCTCATCAGCTTCACGCCGTACTTCTCGGGCGGGACGAGCGTCTCGTCCTCGGTGGCCATCGGCGGCTCGTCTGCGTCGACCATCCGCGGCACGTTCGGGCCGTAGACGTCGGCGTCGAACAGCCCCACGGTGGCGCCCAGTTGCGAGAGCCCCGCGGCGAGGTTGACCGCAACCGTCGACTTGCCGACGCCGCCCTTGCCCGAGGCGACGGCGATGACGTTCTTGACGCCCGGCAGCACCTGATCCTCGCCCGGCAGGTCGTCGCGGTCGGAAATGCTGGCCGAGAGATCCGGTTCGAGGCCCTCGTCCTCGAGCACTCGCCGAACCTCGCCGGCGATGTCAGTCTCGGTGGGCGAGTAGGGCGCCCCGAGTGCGAGATCGATATCGACCCGATCGCCGTCGACGGTGATGTCGTTGACGAGTCCGAGCGAGACGATATCGTCGCCGAGTTCCGGATCTTCGACCGTCCGGAGGCGGTCGCGAACGGCGGCTTCGTCCATGTCCGATGGTAGGCCCGGCCGTCGAAAAGGGTTGTGTTCCCACCTGTTACGAGTCGTCCTCGCTCCATTCGGTCGCTCCGGTCGCTCGAACTCCGTCCCGTCGCGATTACGCGTTGAAATCGAACCGCGGTCCGCCGTAGGTCGGCGGATCCGGCTCGAGTTCGACCCCCTGCTCGTAGCGGACGAAATTGAGGTAGAAGGGCCGACCGCAGCCGTCGACCGGCTCTCCCTCGAGGTCGGTGACGGGGCCGTCCTCGCCGCAGAGGAACTCGATGCCGTCGGCCGATTCGCGGTCGGAATCGTCCGGTTCGGCGTACTCCCACCCCGGCTGCGGGACTTTGGTGACCGATCGGTCCGCCAGATCCGGCGGTCGCTCGAGGCTCACGACGGCGTTACAGCGGGGACAGGTGTATCGGACGGTGACGGTCATCAGGTGCTGCTAGGAGACTCGAAAACGTAAGTCTGCGGTCGTAGACGATCTCTCCAGCGTGTGGTGGCGCGCGCCGAACTGCGCCGAACGAATAGTGAGGCGGAGTTCAAAGACGTGCGAGGGATGAGCGAGGGAGTGAAACGACCGAGCGAATCGGTTGGGGAGGGCGTGGCAACTCCCCGTTGCCACGATAGCAGAGGCGACTCGAGGGAAGCGGAGATGACTCGAGTCGTCCAACATCGTTTGCTATGCGTCTCTAGATCGCTCCCGAACCGTTTACCACCTGCAGTCCCAGAATCGCTCATGTCCGAGACCGAGTTCGATCCCGAGAAGTTCGAGGACAAGTACGTCCACTACTTCGAAGAGCTTCAGGAGGCCTACTCGAACGCCTACAACCAGCTCCACGGCCGGTACGACTCTGAAATCCTCAAAGCGATCGACCGGCAGGTACTGAGCGAGAGCGAACCGTTCTACGAGGATGATGGCGAGTTCCGCGTCGACCTCCCCGAGGAGCGGGTCGAGGAGGTCCGCGCCGCCGTCGGTGACCCCGACCGGTTCGATACCGTCCTCGAGGAACTCACCGACCGAATCGAAACCGAGCTACGGCGCATCTTCGGGTTCGAATCGGCCGACTGAGGCCGAACGCGTTCGCTACCGACACCCGAACACCTTTCCCGCTGACGGGAATTCGTGCAGGTATGATCGACGAGACGGTCGAGGAGATCCAGCAGATGCAGACCCACAGCTCCTCGGTGGTGGCCGTTCACGCCGCCCGGGCACTCGAGGAGCTACTCGAGCGGGAGTTCGCCACCGTCGACGAGTACACGCGAGCCCTCGAGCGCAACGGCTCGGTGCTCCGCCGTGCGAATCACTCCCACGCGTCGCTGCAGAACGCGGTTCGAGAGGTCGTCGACGACGTCACCGACGCCGAACCCGACAGCGTCGAGACCGCGAAGCGACTCACCCAGGAGAAGATCGACACCGTCGTCGCCCGAGTCGAGTCCGGCAAGCGGCTGGCGGCCGAGAACGCGGTCGACTACCTCGAGGACGGCGCGACGCTGTTGACCCACGACTACTCCTCGACGGTCCTCGAGGCCCTCGAGCAGGCGGTCGAGGCCGGCAAGACGTTCGAGGTGTACGTCACGGAGGCCCGGCCCCGCTACATCGGCCGCAAGACGGCGCGGGCGCTGGCCGACCTCGAGGGCGTCGAGACGACGCTGATCACCGACAGCGCCCACGGGGTCTACCTCGAGGAGTGCGATCGCGTCGTCGTCGGCATGGACTGCATCGTCGAGGAGACGCTCTACAACCGCGTCGGCACGTTCCCGATCGCGGCGACGGCCGCACAGCGCGACGTTCCGGTCACCGTCCTCGGCTCCGCGTCGAAGATCGTGAGCGAGGGGTTCGTCTTCGAAAACGAGTTCCGGCCGGGCAGCGAGGTCATGCCGGAACCCGCCGAGGGCTTCGCCGTCGAAAACCCCACGTACGACGCGACGCCGGTCGAGCTGCTCGAGAGCGTCATCACGGACGAAGGCCGACAGGAGCTCTGACCGGAATCGAGCCGGATTCTCACTCCGAATCCGTCCTGACCTACTCGCGTTCGCCGAACGTTCGCGGGGCGCCCTCCGTCGGAGCGGCCCAGTCGACCGCGTTGCGAAGCACTCGCCGGACGTCGGCGTTCTCGTAGATCGGATACGTCTCGTGACCCGGTCGGAAGTAGAAGATCCGGCCGCTGCCCCGGCGGTAGCAACAGCCGCTGCGGAACACTTCGCCGCCCTCGAACCAGCTGACGAACACCAGCCGGTCCGGTTCGGGGACGTCGAACGGTTCGCCGTACATCTCCGTCTGCTGGAGTTCGATCGACTCCCCCAGCCCGTCGGCGATCGGGTGTCCGGGGTCGACGACCCAGAGCCGCTCGGTCGCGCCGTCCTCGCGGTACTGCAGGCTACAGGACGTGCCCATGAGCCGCTTGAAGGGGTTCGCGTAGTGTCCGGAGTGGAGGACGATCAGGCCCATCCCCTCGAGGACGCGCTGCTGGACGCGGTCGACGACGGCCTCGGAAACCTCGTCGTGGGCCTCGTGGCCCCACCACAGCAGGACGTCCGTCGACTCGAGGACGTCGTCGGGAAGCCCGTGAGTCGGCTCGTCGAGCGTCGCGGTACGAATATCGTGACCGTGCGACTCGTCTCGATCGGTTTCGTCACCGGCGAGTCCGTCGGCGATGGTCTCGTGGATGCCGTCCGGATAGACGGCCGCGACGTCGTCGTCCTCGCGCTCGTGTCGGTACTCGTTCCAGATCGTCACGTTGGCCATCGGCCGGCTATCGTTTCGAAGCGCCTTAGGTCGGCCGGTGATCGGAGTCGACTTCCGGACAGAAATATACAATTATTGGAGTATGTACCCGTGGTCCACCCAGTAATAATATAATTATACCTGAAATACAATACATTCGTACAGATTAATCGGTCACAACTCTTATTTCGATCGCCGACTGCTACTCTCTATGGACTGGCACCGCACGCAAACATCGAAATGGCTCGTTTCCTCTACCACCTCCTCCTTCTTCGGTCCACAATCGGGGGTTTCGCCATGATCGGCGACGGGATCGGCGTCGGAATCGTCGGCTTGGGTGGAATGGGTCACCTGCACGCGCGGAGTATCCGCGAACTCGGCGCCAGCGTCGTCGCCGGTGCCGACCTCGTCGAGGCGCAGCGACGACGCTTCGCCGACGAGTTCGGCGCGGCGACCTACGAGACCCACGACGGACTCCTCGAAGACGACGCCGTCGACGCCGTCATCGTCACGACGCCCAACCGGTTCCACGAACCGATCGCCGTCGCCGCCCTCGAGGCCGGCCGCCACGTGCTCGTCGAGAAGCCGCTGGCCCACACGCTCGAGAGCGCCGAGCGGATCGCCCGGACCGCAGCGCGCTCGGATGGGATCTGTATGGTCGGCTTCCACAACCGCCACGCCGCGTCGATGGCCATGTTCGACGAGCAACACGCCCGCGGCCGCTTCGGCGACCTCACGCACGTCGAGGCGAACTACGTCCGCCGCCGGGGCGTTCCGGGCCCCGGGTCGTGGTTCACCGATCCCGAACTCGCGGGCGGCGGCGCCCTGCTGGATATCGGCGTCCACGCGCTCGATCTCGCCCTCTACGCGCTGGACTTCCCCGAGATCACGGAGGTCACCGGCGTCACTCGAACGACGTTCGGCACCGACGAGGAGTACGCCGACCCCGAGGGCTTCGGCGACAACTGGGACGCCGAAGCGGAGACCTACGAGGTCGACGACTCGGTCAGCGCCTTCATCCGCACCGCGGAGGGCCAGACCGTCTCCCTCGAGGCCGCCTGGGCGACCAATCGCGAGGAGAGCATGGACTTCCGCGTGCGCGGGACGAACGCCGGTGCGCAGTTCGATATCGGTGACACCAGTCTCGAAATTCTCGAGGCGGGCACCGCGGGCTGTGACCACTACGCCGACGTCACGATGACCGGCGACGCCGCGCTGACCGGCTACTCGGAACAGGACGAGCAGTTCCTCGAGACGATCGCACTGGGCGCGACGCCCGAGACGAACACCGTCGAGGAAGCGCTGACCGTCCAGCGCGTCATCGACGCCATCTACCGCTCGAGCGAGACCGGGTACGCCGCTCAACTCGCCGAGCCGCAGGTCTCCGAGCACCAGCTCGAACAGGCGACGCAACTCGAGTAACGGCGGCGTTTTTCGCTCTTCTGGTCGCGGCACAGCGCCCGACACGACGCAACGTACCCAGTCCGAACGGAGCCGACGCTACTCGCGAGAGAAACCCGAAAAGCGACGCCCCGTTCCGTTTCGAACCGACTTACAGCACTTCGTCGAAGTCGTGGTGGCCGTGGATGTCGACGCCCTCGTCGGTGATCTCACAGAGGAAGACGCCGTTGCCGGAGCCGGTGTCGCGCTCGACGGCGGACTTGATACCGCGGGCGGCGACCGTCTTGGCCTCCTCGTTGGACATGTCCGGTTCGTAGGCCTGCTCTAAGTGACCGTAGGCGAGTTGCATCCCGGAGCCGGTGACGGTGTAGTCGTCCTCCATGACGCCGCCGGCGGGGTCGATGCTGTAGACGTGGCTCCCTTCCTCGTCGACGCCGCCCAGGATCGGGTGGATGGCGAAGAATGGACCGCCGCGGGCGAAGTTGCCGGCGAGCGTCGCCAGCGCGTCGATGCTCATCCCCTCGCCGCGTCGGGCCCCGTAGAGGTTAACCTCGGCGCGGAGACTCGAGATGAACGACTGGGCGCCGCCGACGCTGCCGACCAGCGTGAGCGCGGCCGTCGGGTGGATCTGCTCGACCTTCTGGACGTTCTTGTTCGAGACGAACCGGCCGCCGAGGCTGGCGCGCATGTCCGTCGCGATGATGACGCCGTCGGCCGTCGAGATGCCGATCGTCGTCGTGCCGGTCTTGTTGACGTTGTCGAGGTCGGCCCGCGACAGGTCGTTCTGGGGCATCGACCCGATCTCGGGCTCGTAGGGGTTCGGATCGTCGGCCAACTGGTCGACGGTACGGGAGAAGTCCGAATTGTGCTGAGGTGCTCGCATTGACGAAACTGTACGGCCGGCACGGTATAAAACACCGGCGGTCACCACGGCGGTTTCCGCTTTCGGGACCGGTCGCTCTCGACGTCGATGGCTGAGAGAAGCGGGGGTCGCAGCGGTGGACTGTGGGGGCGTCGATTACTCGTCGGGCTGTCTGGCCTCGAGGGAGTCCTCGACGTTCGCGAGGATGCGGTGGATCGGCAGCGTTACGCCGGCCTGGCGGGCGGCGATCGCGAGCGGCATCGCGACGATGCCGATCACGATGCACAACTGGTACAGGGCGAACAGGGTCGCGTGGTACACGCGGGATATCATCAGCGTTCATCGATGGCCAGACGATCGGTGTATATAAGCTTTCTTGAAGATCGATTATCATAACCATTTATCACCATAGTTCGAGTCGGCGCCGTCGTGCGATTCTACTCGACCTGCGGTCCGGACAACTCGAGACGGGTTCGGGCCGATGTACGGCTAAGCGGTCGGCAATCGACTCGCTCGATTCCCGTAACTTATGCGCATTATCCGTCTCACGTGCGCACCTCGGGCGCGCCGATCGGACGGCGACGATCGGCGACGCGACGCGGGTTTCGGCCGGCTACGAACCGCAAGACAGGAAACCCCTCGGAACGACCACCGCGTATGGGAAACTATCTCGTCGCGATGGAAGCCGCGTGGCTGGTTCGTGACGTCGAGCAGATCGACGACGCCATCGGCGTCGCCGTCAGCGAGGCCGGGAAACGACTGAACAGCGAAGACATGGACTACGTCGAGGTCGAGGTCGGCGCGACGGGCTGTCCGGCCTGCGGCGAGCCTTTCGACTCGGCCTTCATCGCGGCCGACACCGCGCTCGTGGGCCTCGCGCTCGAGATGGAAGTCTACAACGCCGACGGCGAGGAACACGCCTCCAGGATCGCCAAGAGCGAGGTCGGCGGTGCGCTGCGAGACGTCCCCCTCTCGGTCGTCGAGGTCGTCGAGACGCCCGACGAGGACTGATCGCGCGTCGCCCCGCGTCCAGCGGCGCTGACGGATACCCACCGTCGGCGTCAGCCGTCCGGTTCGACCCAAAGTATTTTTGATAACCCGCAGTTATTGTTCCCCATGGAACTTCCGACGCCCGCGGACCTGCGCCAGCGCCGCACCGATCTCGGGCTGACCCAGAGCGAACTCGCGGAGACGGCCGACGTCTCCCAGCCCCTGATCGCCCGGATCGAAGGCGGCGACGTCGATCCGCGCCTCTCGACGCTGCGCCGGATCGTCAACGCCCTCGAGAAGGCCGAGAGCGACGTCGTCCGCGCCGAGGATCTGATGAACGAGGCCGTCGTCAGCGTCGCGCCCGACGACGCCGTCAAGGCGGCCGCCCGCGAGATGGAGGAGGAGGCCTACTCCCAATTGGCGGTCATCCAGGACGGTATTCCGGTGGGCTCGATCAGCCAGAGCGACCTCGTCCACCTCGACTCCGAGGCGCGGGACGAACCCGTCGAGGACCACATGAGCGAGAGCTTTCCGACGGTGTCGAAGGACGCGACGCTGGACGAGATCAGCAACCTGCTCGAGCACTACAAGGCCGTGATGATCACCGAGGCCGGCGAGACGGTCGGGATCATCACCGAGGCCGACATCGCCTCGCGGTTCTCCTGATCGGCGTCGGTTCCCGAGCGACCGATCGGGCGATGGACGCTCGAGTTCTCTCTGCGGAACTCAGTCCCGATCGGGTCGCGGCGCGTTCTCGTACTTCACCATCTTCTCTGGTTTGTCGGAAATCGTCCCGTAGATCCGTTTGAGCGTCTCCTCGGCCCGAAGCAGGTTGTGGCGCCCGAGGAGTTCGCGGCCCGCGTCGGTCAGGCCGTAGAACTTCCAGGGGTAGCCCTGCCGGCGCTCGTCGTCGGACAGCGCGACCGCCTCGACGATGCCGGCGTCGATCAGCTTCTGGACGTGTTTGTAGACGGTCGCCTCGCTGACGCTCGGGTTCAACTGCTCGAGTTCGTACATCGAGGGCAGTCCCTCGGGGTGTTGCAGGATGTTGGCGACGAGCGCGAACCGGGTCTCCTGGGTGAGAAAGTGCAGGAGTTCCCGCGTCTCCGTCCCGTCGGCGGTACCCACGTCGGTACTCATGCGAGGGCCTACGCACCCCGCCACCAAGTAGTTTACCCTGAGGTAAATCACCCCAGAGTAAACCGAACTGGGTCGAGATCGCCACACCCGACCCGTTTCGGAAACGGAATCGGTGGAGAAAACCCTATTGTCGTCTCCTCTGAATCGTGGGGTATGACCGACGAGTCGCCGCCAGTCCCCGAGGCAGTGCTCGCGAGCGCGACGGAGCGACTCGAAGCCGAAGAGCTCTCGCTCGCGGACAACGAGGACCTCCTTCACGCCCTGAGCGAATTGGCGCCGATCTACGAGGCCGACCGCTCGTACTTCGTGCTCGGGAACTACGACCCGGAGCCGATGGCTCGGCTCGAGCTCGTCGTCGACCGTCTCGGCCGCCGTCGGGACGCCGCCGCCTTCCGGATGAACGACGTGCGCGGCGGCTGGGACAACGGGATCCAGAAGTTCTGCCTGATCGCGGACCTCGTGACCCACGTCGTCGGCGTCGCCGAGAAGGAACCCAGCGGCTTCCTCGTCGAACAGGGACTGCTCGCGGGCACCGAGGAGTACTTCGAGAAGACCCACGTGCTCAAGCGGGCGTATCCCGACGCCGACGAGGCCCATCCCTACGGCTGGATGGAGGACGGGGTGTTCGACCTGCTCGAGGCCGAGGGCCGACTGTACGAGTGGCGGACCGAGGAGGACCTGCTCGAGGTTGTGGAGGAAATTCCGTGATCGCGGTTCGCGTGTTCGTCCCGCTCAGGAGTGCCCCGACACCGGCACCGGTTCGTACGGCTCTTCGAGGTACGCGATATCCGACTCCGACAGCGAGATGTCCAGCGCTTCGACGGCCTGCTCGAGGTGCTCCACGCTGGTCGTCCCGACGATCGGCGCGTCGACCCAGTCCTTGTGCAACAGCCACGCCAGCGCGACCTGGGCCATCGTGACGCCCTTGTCGGCGGCGATCTCGGCCACGCGCTCGTTGATCTCCGACCCGCCGCCCTCGCGGTAGGGGTGTTCGTACATGTGTTCCTCCGTCTCGCCGCGTTTCGTGGCGTCGATTTCCTCGTGGGGGCGCGTGAGGTAGCCGCGGGCCAGCGGCGACCACGGGATGACTCCCACGTCCTCCTTCTCGCAGAGGGGCAGCATCTCCCGCTCTTCCTCGCGGTAGACGAGGTTATAGTGGTTCTGCATCGTCTGGAACCGCTCGAGGCCCAGGCTGTCGCTGGTGTGCAGCGACTCCGCGAACTGGTGGGCCCACATCGAGGAGGCGCCGATGTAGCGGACGTGACCCCGCCGAACCGCGTCGTCGAGCGCCCGCAGGGTCGTCTCGATCGGCGTCTTGGGGTCCCACCGGTGGGGCTGGTAGAGGTCGATCGTGTCCATCCCCAGTCGCTCGCGGCTCGCTTCGAGTTCCTGTTCGATGGCCTTCCGGGAGAGGCCGCCCGAGAGCGGATCGCCGTCGCGCATCCGGAAGTACCCCTTCGTCGCGACGACCGAGCGCTCGCGGTGGCCCTCGAGGGCCTCGCCGAGGATGCGCTCGGATTCGCCCCGCGAGTACATGTTCGCGGTGTCGAAGAAGTTGATTCCGAGGTCGATCGCCCGCTCGATGATCTCCTTGCTCTCCTCGTCCTCGAGGACCCACTCGCGCCAGTCGCTCGAGCCGAAGCTCATGCAGCCGAGGCAGAGGCGGCTGACTTCCATGCCGGTCGAACCGAGGGTCGTGTACTCCATACGGGTCGGACGTGGGCCGGCGAAAAAACAGTACGTGCTACGGCGACCCGCTCGTCTGAGACGACGATTCGGCCCACTCATCCGACGTGCGGTGGCGCGCGCTGTGTCGCGGTGAGCGAACAGCGAACCGCGAGGCAAAACCGTGCGAGGGATGAGCGAAGGAACGCAGTGAGTGAGCGAATCGGCTGGGGAGGGAGTGGTTACTCCTCGTTGCCACGATAGCAGAGCAGTCGGTTTCACCTCGGTGTTCGAGCACAGAATTGAGCCGACTACGGAGTCGTTCGGATGCATGTGACGCCATCTCGCCGGACCTAAAGTCGAATAGCAGTGCGCTGCTATCGTGGCAACAGGGATTCCCACACCCCACCCAACCGACTGCGGTCCTCGCTCCCGCTGGTCGCTGTGGTCCTCATCCACTGGAAGACGCGGGGCGTCTTCCAAGCTGCTGAAAATCGGAGATTTTTCGCATCACGAGACGGCGAAGCCGTCTCGAACGACTTCGCTCGCTACGCTCGCGAAGACCTCGCACGGTGTCGTCAACCGGCCTCGCAATCGCTCGGTCGGTCGAAAGCGCGCGCCACCGCACGTGCCCCTCTCGGGCAGAGCGAAACGTGGCCACATCGGCTATTAGAGTAGCAAGTCATTATCACACAATTCCCCGAACGAGCGACCCGAGCACCGGCAGCCCGATCGCGCTGGCGACGACCAGGTAGATCACCGGCGTCATTCCGAAGACGGTCCCCGCCGACCCACCGAGCGAGAGCGCGAAGGCGACGAGGACGACGACGCCGAAGCCGATCGCCCCGGCGACCCCGCGCCACGGGGTCGACGCGGTGAGGGCCACGAGCGCCCCGCCGACCACGAGTCCGAACCAGTGAAGCCACGAGAGGGCCAGTCCGAGGGCAACCGCGACGACGACGGCGACGGCGTGGTGTCGAGAGTCGGTCCTGATACGCTCGAGTGCGGTTCCGGCGCGTTCGGGTACGCTCGAGGCGTCCGAACCGGACGGATCGGTTCCGGCCGCGTCGGTTTCGCTCACGACGACCCCCCGGTGAACTCGACGGCGACGTCGGCCTCGGTCGACCGGTCCATCGGTTTCTGCTCGTTGGCGATCCAGCGCTCGAACTGGTCGTCGTAGTGATCGGAGAAGTAATCCCCCGAGTTCCCGCCGGGCAGGACGGCCGTCGCCGTTCCACCGGGTTCGACGACCATCCGCCAGCTCGAGCCGACGCCCGATCCGACGCGATAGTTGTTGACGGTCGCTCGCGAGCCGTCGAGGGCGTGCTCGTCGAGGTTCAGGAACGGGGCCTCCCCGCCGAAGGGATGTTCGATCGCCCGCGTCGTGTTCCAGTCGCCGTACTCCTCCCAGCCCGCCTCGTCGATCTCGTCGAGGGCCGCCTCGAGCGCCGCGACCATCGTCTCGCCCCGCGGCCGGTCCGCGTAGAGGTCGCCGTGGGCCGAAAGCGTCGCGACCGCCCAGTCGGTCGGATAGTACGAGTCGTCGAGGTCGGCCTCGTCGAACTGCGGCTCGACGGTCAGCCGACGGAAGTGGTCCATCCAGCGGGCGAAGACGAGCGCGCCCTCGCTGTCGCGACCCATCCGTCGGTCCCACTCGTCGAGCGTCGCCGCGGCCGTCTCGAGTCGGTCGCCGACGTCTCGCTCCGCCACGGCCTCGAGCAGATCCGGCAGGAGCTGATCGGCCCGGCCGTCGCGAGTGTCGCGCTGGAGGTCGCGATGGAACTCGAGGTCCGTAACGCCACCGTCCTCGAGCGCGGCGTCCAACCGCTCGTAGATTCGCGAGCCGCGGTATGGCGCCGCGTAGGCGACGCCGACGTAGTGCTCCGGGGCGTCGACGACGCGCTGGTTGGCCGTCGCCAGTACGTCGGGATCGATCGCGTGCGGTTTCTCCTCGAACGGGACGAACCCGTCCCACGAGGACTCGCCAAAGGGCGTAAAGCCCGTCCACTCGCCCTCGCCCGCGGAGCCGTCGAATATCCGGTTCGCGGCCACTTCCTCGCCGTCGACGGTCCGGATCGGGAGCTTCCCCGTCGCGTAGTAGCACGTCCGGCCGTCGGCGTCCGCGTAGACGAGATTCTGGGTCGGCAGGTCGAACTTTCGCGTGGCCTCGAGCAAGTCCTCGAGCCCGCCGCTCCGACCGAACTCGTATATCGCGTCGGTCGTCCGGGTGGCCGTGTGCCCGGTCCAGGCGACGCCGACCGTCCGCTCCTCGCGCTCGAGCACCGGTCCGTGGACCGTCTTCCGGACGGTAATCATCCGATTCTCCCCGCCGGCGACGGCGAGTTCGCGCTCTTCCGTGTCGAACTCGCGCCACTCGCCCCGATAGCGATAGCGCTCGCCCTCGTCGTCGATCTCGTAGCGGTAGCAGTCGAGCACGTCGGCGCCGACGTTGGTGAACGACCACACGCCCGCCGCGTTCGCGCCCGCGATGACGAACGGGACGCCGGGGAACGTCGCGCCCCTGACCGACCGTTCGGGCGTCTCGACGTGCTGTTCGTACCACAGCGGGGGCGTCATCAGCGTGAGGTGGGGGTCGTAGGCGACGATGGGCGTCCCGCTTTCGGTGTGGTCGCCCGAGACGACCCAGCTGTTCGAGCCGACGCCCGTCGGCGATTCGTACCTCGAGAGCCACTCGGTCAGCGCCGGCCCCACCGATCCGTTCGCGGCGGCGTCGGTCGGTTCGTTCGAGCCGTCAGTTCCATCTCCGTCGCCGTCACCACCCTCGAGGCGGTCCGCGTCGACGGCGTCGCGGAGGATCGGCGTGTCGTGATCCATCCGTTCGGGATACAGCTCCGCCGCGACGGCCTCGCCGAGCCGGTCGGCGACCAGCGCCCGCCGGAGCTCGCCGAAGTTCCCCGTCAGGTCCCACGAGATCTGTTTCTCCATCAGCATCGAGTCGACCGGCGTCCACTCGCGGGGCTCGTAGCCGAGGAGTTCGAACTCGAGGGGCAACTGTTCGCGCTCCATCGCCGCGGTGACGCCGTCGGCGTAGGCCTCGACGAGCGGTCCCGCAGACGTTTCGGCGACGAGTTCCCAGGTCGCCTCCGCGGCGCCGGCGAAGTCCATGCGGACGTGGAACTCGTCGTCCTCGAGGGTGGCCTCACCGACGATTTCGGAAAGCTGGCCGCGCATGACTCGCCGCTGGAGGTCGAGCTGAAAGAGTCGGTCGAACGCCTGCACGTAGCCGACGGCGAAGTACGCCGCCCGCTCCTCGTCCGCCTCGACGTGCGGGACGCCGTAGTCGTCGACGCGGAGCGTCGCCTCGCCGTGGGGACTCTGGACCGCGTCCGGTAGCGACCGGTCGGCCGCGTTCCAAGCCCGCCCGGAGAGGGGAGCGAACTGCTCGAGCAGCTCTCGAGCGCCAGTCAACGTCAGTCCGCCGACGCCGGCGGCGAGCGCGCCCGCGAGCACGCCGCGACGTGTGGTATCGGATGGCACTGGTCGTACATTCGACTCACTCGTCTTAACTATCACGCTGCCGAGTTGTTTCTATAAATCTGGGAGGGGTGGTTACTGAATCCCGTGGCCGTCGACCCACACCGTCACAGCGCGTCCGCTTCGAGCCGCGCGACGCCCGCCCTGACGGCGAGGTAGCCGCCGATAGCGAGCAGACAGTACGCCGCCAGCGAGAGCCAGGTCGTCGCCGTGGGGTTGCCGATGGCGAACTTCGCGACGGTGTTCGCCGGGTGTTCGGGCAGCAGGGTCGCGACGACGAGCGCGCCGACGATGCCGACCGAGTAGCACAGTTGCGCCTGCCGCCGATCCGGCGCGAGCAGGGCGACGCCGGTCCCCGCCGCGGTGACGAGCAACGCCAGCGCCGCCGCCAGCACGACGAGTGGGATCGGCGCCGCGATGGCGGTCCCGTTGAACGCGAGCAGGACCAGCCACGCGGTCGCCTGCAGCGGCGCCAGCGCGGCGATCGCCAGCAGCTTCGCGTCCGCGATATCGACGAGCGACAGCGGACTGACCCGGAGCAACTCGAGGGTGCCCCGCGAGCGCTCCTCGATCAGCGAGTCGACGACGATCGAGCCGCTGATGAACACCGGCAGGAACACCAGCAGCGGGAGCAAGATCGTGTAGGTGAACTCGACGTACGGGCTCGCCTCGCCACCCTCGGGGACGGTCAGCGGCGGCTCCTCGAGGAACTCGGCGTTGGCGACGTGCTCGTGGTGCTCGAGGCTCTCGAGCAGTTCCTGAAGCTGGACGACGAGCAGGGTCGTCTCCAGCCCCCCGTCGGGGACCGTCGCCTCGACGACGAGTCGGCCGTCGGCGTTCCGGTGCACCTCGAGCATCGCCGCCACCCGTCCGTCCTCGAAGGCCTGCACGGCGGCGGCCCTGTCCGCCGCGACGCTCGAGCGGAGTCCGTCCTGCTCGGCGGCGAGCGCGTTGAGCTGCTGGAGCGCCTCGGGGTCGTCGCCGGTGACGACGATCTCGGTCTCGTAGCCGTCGACGGCGCTGGGGTCGTACAGCGAGACGAGCCCGACGACGAGGAACGAGGAGAACGCCGCGATGACGAGCTGGATCGCCAGCGCGAGCACGATGGTCTTCTCGGAGCGAAGCGACCGGAGTTCGCGACGGGCGAGGGCCCAGCGCGCACCGAAACGGGAGTCGCCGGCCGCGTCGGCGCCGCCGTCCGACCGCGTCGGCGGATTCGGACCCCGCTGGATCGGCGTCGACTCGTCGCTCGAGCGACCGCCCCGATCACGCGACAAGGATGATCACCCCCACGTTGTAGGCCGCGTGAACGAGCGTCGCGACCAGGAAGGCGAGGGCGTACTGGGTTCGGCCGCGACTCGCCCCGAGCGCCGAAATCGTCGCCGTCACCGCGTGTAACACCAGCGGGGCGAAGAAGACGGCGACGAGGACGAGCGGGTCGCTCGAGAGCGCGGGACCGAACGCGGCGGTCCCGACGGACAGCTCCGGCAGACCGACGAACTGGACGATGTGCGTCACCTTCTCGCCGACGAAGAAGCCGGCGCCCGAGACGATCCCGAGAATCGCGGCGACGCGCAGCGAGGCGTCGAACCGCGAGCGGGCGAACCCGGCGTAGACGTGGATGCTCTTTGCGACCTCCTCGAGGGCAGCCGCGAACACGATGATGACGGGCAGAGCCAACGCCTCGGGGACGGCGAACAGCAGCGCGACGGCGAGCAACTGGCCCCCGAAGACGAAGGGGATGAAGAGAATCGACAGGAGGGCGACGCTCCGGTAGCCGCGGAGGCGACTCGCGATGGCGTCGATCACCTTCCCCGGGATCGCCTTCTGGGTGAACATGTCCTCCTCGCGGTAGACGCCGATCCCGAGCAGGTAGCAGACGGCCGCCGCGCAGTAGAACGGCCCCGTCGAGAACAGGTACTCGCCGAACGAGACGGACTCGCCCTGCAGGTCCATCACGATCAGCGTCAGCGGCGAGATCAGCGCGATTGGGTTCACGTCGGTGAAGACCGCCGGAATGAACGTGTACGTCGTCAGGAAGACGCTGATCGTGACCGTCACGAACGTGAGTTCCTTGTACGAACGGGCGAACATCGCCCCCCCGAACGTCGACGCGAGGAACAGCAACGCGATCGGGACGGCCGCGGCGACCGAGAGGATGCCCCCGCCGACCGCGACGGAGATGCCGACGGCGATGGCGACGAGTCCCAGCAGGTACGGCACCGTCTTCCCGGCGACGATCTCGTAGCGCGAGGCCGGAGAGACGAGCAGCAGTTCGCCGCGCCGTTTGACCCGCTCGTCGACGATCGTGCTCCCGTAGGCCTGGATGGCGAAGTTCATCGGGACGACGAACAGGAACGCCAGCACCAGCGACTTGAAGGGGAACGGCGGCGAGATCGAACCCGGCGGCCCGGAGAGGCCGTCCGCTGCGCTCCCGCCGATGTCGGGCACCTGTAGTCGGCCGTCGTCGCTCCCGCCGTCACCGTTGCCGCCATCGCTTCCGCCGGTTCGATCGCCGGAGCCATCCGAACCGCTGCTCCCGGAGTCGTCCGTCGTCTCGCCGGATCCCTCACCATCACCGGTGCCGGACTGGCCGCCGTCACCGCCGGTAGTTCCGCCATCACCCCCGGCCTCGTCGTCGGTCGGTTCCGCGAGGTTACGGTCCTGATAGTCGAGTTCGACGAGCACCGGATAGGCGGCCGTCTCGTTGGCTTCCTGACTCAGTCGGTGCTGGTTGTACGACTCGACTGCGTCCCGAAACGCGGCGTAAGCGGCGTTTCCGTGGGGATCGAACCGCTCGACGCGGCCGTCCCGCGTGAACGCCACGTCGGCGTTCGCCCGGGCTCCGTCGTCGGCGACCTCGAGCTCCGCGAGCGGGATCGCTCTGAACGTGTCGCTCTCGACGGCGACGTCGTGGTAGGGGTTGTCTTCGTCGACGGCGACCACGTAGATGTCGTCCTCGAGACCCAGTCCCTCGTTGGCGGTCGAGAACCCGACGACGCCGACGGTCAGGAGCATCGCGACTACCACGAGCGCCGTCTTCCGATCGACCGTGCCGGCGCTCCGGGCGACCTCCCAGCGGGAGATCCGCGCCGTTCGCGCCACTGCCCCGCGGAGTCGGCGCCACCGGGACCGGTCACGTTCGCGCTCGTCGGTCACGTCCGCGCCTCCGCCGCGTTCTCGGTGTCCGCCGCGTCCTCGGCGTTCTCGGTATCCTCGGCGTTCTCGTCCGCCGGCCCGGTCGCCGAGTCGTCTCGAGCCGCGGCCGGCTCGCCGGCGACCTCGAGGAATATCTCCTCGAGGCTCGGCGTCTTCGTCTGGATGTCGGTCACACGACCACCCTCGCGCTCGACGGCTTCGCGGACGGCCTCGACGCCGTCCATGTCGGCGACGACGTGACGGAACTCGCCGCCACCGGAAGCGTCCGCACCGGCATCGCCGGTGGCCACACCGGTACCGTCGACGTCAGCACCGTCTCCAGCGGCGCCAGCACCGTCACCGTCGGCGTCGACGGTCGGCTCACCGGCAACGGGATCGCCGCCGGCGTCGGCGGTCGCGTAGACGTGGTACTCGGTACCGCCGTGGGCGTCCCGGATCTCCTCGACGGTCCCGCGGGCGACGATCCGGCCGTCGTTCATGATGACGATCCGATCGCAGACGCTCTCGACGTGAAAGAGGTTGTGCGCGCTGAAGACGATGGTCTTGCCTTCGTCGCTCAGTTCGCGCGTGAACTCGATGATGTAGTTGGTCGTCAGCGGGTCGAGGCCCGACGCGGGCTCGTCGAAGATGAGCACGTCGGGGTCGTTCACCAGCGCCCGCGCGATGGCCACCTTTCGCTGCATGCCCTTCGACATGTTGCCGATCCGTCGGTCCCGGTGTTCCAGATCGAGACGCTCGAGCGAGCGCTCGATCCGGTCGCGAGCGACGTCGCGGGGGACGTCGTAGAGATCCGCGAAGAACTCGAGATAGCTGTTCGCGGTCATCTCCTCGTAGAGGGGGGACTCCTCGGGGAGGAAGCCGAGGCGGCGTTGCATCGCGGGGTCGCCGGGGGTGTGACCGGCGACGACGGCGGTGCCGCCGGTCGGTTCGATCAGTCCGGCGAGCATCTTCAGCGTCGTCGTCTTTCCCGCGCCGTTGGGGCCGACGACGCCGAAGACCTCGCCGCGCTCGACCGCGAAGGTACTGCCGTCGACGGCGGTGAAGTCGCCGTATTCTTTGCGGAGGGAGTCGACTTCAAGTATCGCCATTCGTTACCCGACCGAGGGAGCCACCCCAGTAAAGTCTAGCGGCCAGTGAAAGTCACCGACCTGTTCCGATTCGCCGTCCCCGCGAGACCGATTCCGTCGTTTCAGCCCGCCGGACGGTCGTTGCATCCTTGACCGAGCAGCGCGTAGCGACGAGACGAATGACCCGCCTTCGGACCACGCGAACGCCCGACGGCCGGCGGCTCGAGGCCTCACACGTGATCGAGGCGCCCGCGGACGCGGCCTGGGATCTGCTCGTCGATACGACGCGATGGCCGGAGTGGTCGCCCGTCGTCACCGGTGTCGAGGCGACCGACCGCCGCCTCCGGTCGGGAACGTCCGGTCGGGTCCGTCTCCCCGGGGCGTGGGTTCCGTTTCGCATCACCGGCTACGATCCCGCGGCTCGGCGTTGGCGCTGGCGTATCACCGGGCTCCCCGGTGCCGGTCACCGCGTCGACGACCTCGGCGACGGACGCTGTCGAATCGCGTTCGAGTTGCCCCCGCTGGCGACCGGCTACGCGCCCGCCTGCCTGCGCGCGCTCGAGCGACTCGAGGAGGTGCTGCTCGAGGAACGTGTCACCGAATCAAACGACAGATAACCGTGTTCAGTACAGGCTGAGAGCGAACCACGCTCGGCTGAGGAACCGCCGTGCGGTGGCGCGCGCTGTCGGCCGACCGAGTGATAGCGAGGGCGGTCGACGACTTCGTGCGAGGTCTTCGCGAGTGGAACGAGCGAACGGCTCGGAAGACGCTCTGCGTCTTCCGTTGGATGAGCGAACGAGCCTGCGAGTGAGCGAATCGGTTGGGGAGGGTGTGGCGATTCCCTGTTGCCACGATAGCAGGACACTTCTTTTCACCCATTCCGTCAATCGAAGAGCCGTTCCATTCGCACACGTTGGTCGTGTTACCGGCTACCGTTATGGAGGCCGCTCGAGCGAGAATCGATCCGCCGTCCGCGTGTAAAGACTCCCCGCCAGCCGTCCCACGGCGTCGACCTCGTTCACGTCGATCTTCCCGTCTGTCGTCACCGACTCGTCGAGGTGGACGTACTCGACGTCGCCCAGTACGAGCGTCGACCCGCCGACGTCCAGCAGATCCCGAAGGGAACACTCGAAGGCGATTTCCGCGTCGGCGACTCGCGGCGCGTCCACGACCGTCGAGTCAGCGCGCTCGATCCCGGCGTGGTCGAACTCGCTCTCGTCGGCCGGCAGCGTCGCGCTGGTCTCGTTCATCGCCTCCTCGAGGCCGTCGGTGACGATATTCACCACGAACTCGCCGGTCTCACGGGCGTTGCGCGGCGTGTCCTTGAGCCCGTCTGCGCCGTCGACGGGCGCGAACAGCAACACCGGCGGATCGACCGATGCGACGGTGAAGAAACTGTACGGCGCGAGGTTGTCGACGCCCTCGTCGCTCCGGGTGCTCACCCACGCGATCGGGCGTGGAACGACCGCGCTCGAGAGGACTCGATACAGCGAGCCGTCGTGGGAGTCGACGTCGATCTCGAGGGTTTCGCGCGTCTCTCCGCTGTCCTCCGCGCTGTCTGCCGGGTCCGAATCGGCCGTCATGGGCGTCTCACCTCGAGCGCCGCGCTGCGGGGATCAGTGTTCGCGCTCCGATACGGATCGACCGTCGACCACGTTCGCGTTGTGAGTACGAGAGTCATTGTAGTTACGTGCCGGAACCGACTAACGTCGTGTTAGCTGGTTCGAACCCGAACTGCTAAAACGGTTCGCGTCGTACCTTCGTTCGAATGTCATCTCCCCAGACCCACCCCCGCGACGAGGCGGCCGACGCGGCCGAGTCGTCCGGAGCGCCCGACGCCTGCCCCGTCATCGAGTCCCTCGAGCAGATCGGCTCCCAGTGGCGGCTGGCGGTCCTCCACGAACTGCTGTCCGGCGAGCAGCGGTTCAACGAACTCAAGCGCTCGACCGACGCGAACGCCCGGACCCTCTCGCGCGTCCTCGACGACCTCGGCGAGATGGGGTTCGTCGAACGCCGCATCGAGGAGGACGCCCCCATCGCGACCTACTACAGTCTGACCGCCAAGGGCGAGTCGCTCGAACCCGTCTTCGACGAGATCGAGTGCTGGGCCGGGTCGTGGCTCGAAACCTGCGACGCCTGAGCGGACGACGGTTCGAGCGAGCGTCCTGCTTCTCCTGACTCGTTTCGCACCCGTCTCTCTTCGGTGACCGCCGTGAAGCGGCTCGCCGTCGACAGGTTTTACCGGACGGTAAACCAAGGGGCGATATGGACTCGAGCGAGGCGCAGTCGACCCCCGACGGCCCGATCGCCGGCGAGGCCGTCCGACACGGAACCGGCGTCCAGTCGAATCGTGCGTTCCCGACGAACGGTTACCCGCGAAATCTGGATCCGTTCGTGCTGTTCGAGCGGTTCTACATCGATCCCGACGAGGGGTTCCCGATGCATCCCCACCGCGGGTTCGAGATCGTCTCCTACATGATCGACGGCGGGATGGAACACGAGGACTCCCTCGGCGTGACGAACACCGCCGCCGCGAACGACGCGATGCGCATCACGGCCGGCGAGGGGATTCGCCACTCCGAGTTCCCCGCGGACGGCCGGGCCTGTAACGGACTGCAGCTCTGGGTGAATCTCCCGCGAGCCGAAAAGGACGTCGAACCGGACTACGTCGACGCGACGGCGGCCGAACTCCCGACCGAAGAGCGAGGCGGCGCGACGGTCACGACGGTCGTCGGCGAGGGATCCCCGATCGATCTCCGCACGCCGATGGAGTATCTGGACGTCTCCGTCTCCGACGCGTGGACGTGGTCGATCCCCGACGGCTGGTCGGGATTCCTCTACGGCGTCGCCGGCGAGGGGACGGTCGACGGAGACGCGTTCACCGAGGGCGACGTGCTCCCGGTCACCGACGCTCGAGACGTCGCCCTCCGGACCGACGGAAGCCTCCGCGCAGTCGCCGTCTCGGGCCGCCCGCACGGCGAGCCGATCCGGCAACGGGGTCCGTTCGTTCTCTGAATTCCCAACTTCGGCGCGGTTTTACCAAATGGTAAAATACTTCTCCGTGCGGTGACTGTCTCCGAATATGGCAGACGTAGCCGTCGTCGGCGGTGGACCCGCCGGCCTGACCGCAGCACAGTACGCCGCGAAGAACGACCTCGAGACGATCGCCTTCGACACGGACGAGTCGTGGATGCACAAGGCGCACCTCTTCAACTACCCCGCCGTGCGGAGCATCAGCGGCGACGAGTTCCTCGAGATCGCCCGCGGACAGGCCCGCGACCGCGGCGCGACGCTGTACGAGGAAGAAGTGACCGCCGTCGAGGAGACCGACGACGGGTTCGTCGTGCGAACGGACGAGGACGAGTACGCCGCGGAGTACGTCGTCCTCGCGACGGGCGGCGACCGAAGCCTCGCCGAGGATCTCGGCTGCGAGTTCACCGACGAGGAGGTCGTCGACGTGACCCTCGACATGGAGACCTCGGTCGAGGGCGTCTACGCGACCGGCGCGATGAGTCGCGCGGAGAAGTGGCAGGCGGTCATCGCGGCCGGGGACGGCGCAGCCGCGGTCCTCGATATTCTCTCGAAGGAGAAAGGGGAGTACTACCACGACTTCGATATGCCGTCGGACGTGCCGGAACTGTAGTCCGCCGGACCGACGCGCTCGAGCGCGAACTCACTCCGCCGGATACAGCGAGTCGAGGACGAACTCGTCGATGGCCCGGCGCGCCTCTTCCGGGGCGTCCTCGTGACCGAGCGCGAGGCGCCGTTCTCGGGCGGCGTGAATCACGTCGGTGACGAGCTGGCCCATCAGTTCGGCCTCGACCTCCCGGAACTCGCCCCGTTCGATCCCCTTCTCGATGACCGAGACGATGCTGCCCCGAAGCCGGTCGTAGTGCTCGTTGAACAGGTCCCGGTGCTCGTCGTCGTTCTGAGCGTGGGCGTACAGTTCGTGGTAGACCTTCATCCGGTCCCAGTGGGTGAACTCGTCGAACTCCGGCCCGAACAGGCAGCGATCGATCCGCGCGTCGAGTTCCGCGCGGGGGTCCGTCTCGTCGTCGACCGTGACGCTCCCCTCGTACTGGTCGATGACGTACTCCAGAAACGAGGACATGAGGTCGTACTTCCCGTCGAAGTGATAGTGGATCACCTGCCGGGAGAGGTCCATCTCCGCGCCGATATCGCGGACCCGCAGGTCCTTGTAGCCGTGTTCGCTCAGCGCCCGGAAGGTCGCCTCCATGATCACGTCTCTGGTGTCTCGAGACTCGAGTCCCCCGTCCGAATCGCTCATGTCGTCATTCGTGGCGAGGGGACCATAAATCGGTTTCTCCATCCGGGAACGGTGGAATCCTCGCGTTCGGGTCCGGACGGCGCGAGTCCGTCGACGGTCCGTTCGACTCCCCCGTCCCACCACCACAATCAGCGGAGTGATACACGAACGTGCATATGGAAACCCCTTTACTCCCCGACTTCCACCACTGACGTGAATGAGTCTTGCCGATTCGGACCGCGAACTCGTCGTCGAGGAACTGGACCGGGAGCCCACCCCGGCCGAGGCGGCGCTGTTCGAGAACCTCTGGAGCGAACACTGCGCGTACCGCTCCTCGAGACCGCTGCTCTCGGCGTTCGACAGCGAGGGCGAGCAGGTCGTCGTCGGGCCGGGCGACGACGCGGCGGTCGTCGCGCTGCCCGGAAGCGAGGAGGGCGGCGCGGACGAGGGGACGACGTACATCACGATGGGCATCGAGAGCCACAATCACCCCTCCTACGTCGACCCGTTCGACGGGGCCGCGACGGGCGTCGGCGGCATCGTCCGGGATACGCTCTCGATGGGCGCCTACCCCATCGCGCTGGCCGACTCGCTGTACTTCGGCGAGTTCGACCGCGAACACTCGAAGTACCTCTTCGAGGGCGTTGTGGAGGGGATCAGCCACTACGGGAACTGTATCGGCGTCCCCACGGTCGCGGGCAGCGTCGACTTCCACCCGGACTACGAGGGCAACCCCCTCGTGAACGTCGCCTGCGTCGGCCTGACGACCGAGGACCGACTCGTCACCGCCGAGGCCCAAAAACCCGGCAACAAACTGGTTCTCGTGGGTAACGGCACCGGCCGCGACGGCCTCGGCGGCGCCTCCTTCGCTAGCGAAGACCTCTCGGAAGACGCCGAAACCGAGGACCGTCCCGCGGTGCAGGTCGGCGACCCCTACACCGAGAAACTGCTCATCGAGGCCAACGAGCAACTGGTCGACGAGGGCCTGATCCAGTCCGCCCGCGACCTCGGGGCCGCAGGCCTCGGCGGCGCCTCGAGCGAACTGGTTGCAAAAGGGGGCCTGGGCGCCGACATCGAACTCGAGCGCGTTCACCAGCGCGAACCGAACATGAACGCCCTCGAGATCCTCCTCGCCGAGTCCCAGGAGCGGATGTGTTACGAGATCGAACCGGAGAACGTCGACCGCGTGCGCGAGATCGCCGAGCGGTTCGATCTGGGCTGTTCGGTCATCGGCGAGGTCACCGAGGGCAACTATACCTGTACCTTCAACGGAGAGACCGTCGTCGACGTCGACGGCCACTTCCTCGGCGAAGGTGCGCCCATGAACGATCTCCCATCCGAGGCGCCCGAACAGCCGGAAACGGATCTCCCTGATGTCGACCTCGAGGACGCCTTCGACGCCGTCGTCTCGAGTCCGAGCACGGCCTCGAAACAGTGGGTCTACCGCCAGTACGACCACGAGGTCGGCGTCCGGACGAGCGTGGGGCCGGGCGACGACGCGGCGATCATCGCCGTTCGAGAGGCGAGCGCGGAGCCACGTCGAGGGAACTCGGAGAGTTCCCGACCGTCGGAAGACGAAGTCTTCCGAGACTCCGCGGATGAATCGAGCGGCGATAGCCGCGAGATCGGGCAGGGACTCGCCATCTCCGCCGGCGCCGCGCCCAACTGGACCACCGCCGCGCCCTACGAGGGTGCGAAAGCGATCGCCCTCGAGAACGCGACGAACGTCGCGGCCAAGGGGGCGACCCCGCTCGCAGCGGTCGACTGTCTGAACGGCGGCAACCCCGAGAAACCGGACGTCTACGGCGGCTTCGAGGGGATCGTCGACGGGCTCGCGGATATGTGCGCGACGCTCGAGGCGCCCGTGGTCGGCGGGAACGTCTCGCTGTACAACGACTCCGTCGCCGGGCCGATCCCGCCGACGCCGACGCTCGCGATGGTCGGCACGAAAGACGGCTACGACGCGCCGCCGCTGGCGGTCACGGCCGACACTGACGGCGATAGCCGACTGCTGCTGGTCGGTGACGTCGGCCTCGAGTCCGACGAGCCACGCCTCGGCGGCGCCGAGTACCTCGCGCAGTTCGACGGCAGCGACGCCTTCCCCGAACTACCCGACGACCCCGCCGCCCTCGTCGAAACCCTCGCGGACGTCGCGAACGACGACGCGACCCTCGCGGTCCACGACGTCAGCCACGGCGGCCTCGCGGTCGCGCTGGCCGAGATGGTCACCGACGACGCCGGCCTCGAGGTCTCGATCCCCGCCACTGAATCGGCCGATGACCCGGCCAACGCGGCCGCTGCGGCGCTGTTCCACGAACAGCCCGGCCGCGCCCTGATCCAGACCGAATCGCCCGAGGCGATCCGCGAGGCGTTCGACGGCGTGGCACCCGTCGTCGAACTCGGCTCGGCGACCGACGACGGTCGTCTCGCGATCGACGTCGGCGGCCGAACGATCGCGACCGACGCCGCCGCGATCCGGGAGCGACGCGCGACGATCGAACGCGAACTCGAGTGACCGAGCCGCAGGCGCCGTCCGGATCGGTGATTTCCGATTGCCCGATATCTTGAAATACCCAGGGTGCAATTGCTACGACGAACTGATATACTGGGGGATATCGCCTGATGGCCACTGAGACACCGTCCGTCCTGATCGTCGAAGACGAGCCGGACCTCGCGAACCTGTACGCCGCCTGGCTCGAGGAGCCCTGCACCGTCGAGACGGCCTACGACGGACAGAGCGCGCTCGACGCGATCGACGAAACGGTCGATATCGTCCTGCTGGACCGACGAATGCCGGGGCTGTCGGGCGATACGATCCTCGCGACCATCCGGGACCGGGGGCTCGACTGTCGGGTCGCGATGGTCACCGCCGTCGAACCGGACTTCGACATCATCGAGATGGGGTTCGACGACTACCTCGTCAAACCGGTTTCGAAGGAGGAAATCCGTCGGATCGTCGACCAGCTGTCGCTGCGCTCGAGCTACGACGCTCAGCTCCAGGAGTTCTTCGCCCTCTCCTCGAAGAAGGCGCTGCTGGACGCCGAGAAGACCGAGGCCGAACGCAAGTCGAGTCAGGAGTACGCTCGGCTCCAGGACCGGCTGGCGGCCCTCCGCGTCCAGGTCAACGACACGATGGAGGAGTTGCTCGAGCAGGACGGCTACCGGCGGCTCTGTCAGGACATCACTCGCGATTCGATCCTGCAGGAGTCCGACTGATCGCGACCGCAACCGACTCGTCGCGCTACCGGCCGATCACTCCGCCCGCTCGAGGGTCGTCACGTCGCGAATCTCGAGTCGCGTGCCGCCGTTCTCGCCGTTGTCGATCGACAGCGTCCACTCGTGGGCTTCGGCGATCGCCCTGACGAGCGCGAGCCCGAGCCCGGCCGTCGAGATCCCGCCGTCGACGTCCTCGTCGATATCGGTCGCGGGGTCGAGCACTCGATCGTGGGCCGTCGGCGGGATTTCGGCGGCGTCGTCGAGCAGGTAAAAGCCCCGCGAGCGATCGCTCTCGTCGAACCCGACGAGGCCGACCCGAATCGTCACCGCGCCGTCGGCGCGGACCGCGGCGTCGTCGAACGCCGTCTCGAGGAGGTGGACGAACCGATCGGCGTCGGCTCGCAGCGTCGCTCCGTCCTCGAGGACGACTGCATCGTCGTCGAGCCTGGATCGCTCGAGGGCCTCGTCGATCGCCGACTCCAGATCGATTCGGCTCCGGGTACCGACCGTCGAGGCGTTTCGGGCGAACTCCCGGACGTCGTCGACGAGTCGTTCGGCCCTATCGAGCGTCGCCTCCACGGAGTCCTCCGCGAGCGGGAACTCCCACTCCTCGGGGTCGTCGCCCTCGAGCGCGTCCGCGACGGTCGACAGTTGCCGCTTCAGGTCGCTCGAGAGCACGTTTGCAACCGACTCGAGGCGGTCGGTCTGACGCTCGAGTTCGGCGGATCGTTCCTGGAGGACCCGTTCGCGGTCGGCCCGATCGAGGGCCGCTCGGGTGTTCTCCACGAGCGTCGAGATGAGGTCGACGTCGGTCTCGCCGAACCGGTGGGCCTCGAGGGAGCCGGTCATCAGGACGCCGTGGGTGCCGATCGGCGCGATGATCTCCGACCGGATCGGGGTGTCGGGATTGTAGATCTCGTCGACGGTCCGGAGGTCGTCGAACCGTTCGACCGTGCCGGACTCGAAGACGTCCCAGACGAGTCCCTCGCCGGGATTGAACCGCGGGAGGCCGCCGAACTCGTCGTGGGCGCCGGCGGTCCCGGCGACGGGGTCGAGATAGCCCTGCTCCTCCGCTAACAGCCAGACGCCGCTGATCGGGAGGTCGAGCAGGTCGCTGCCGGCGTGGACCGCGATCGCGCAGATCTCCTCGGGATCGTCGGATTCGAGGAGCCAGCGGGTCACCTCGTGGAGCGAGGTGACGACGCGTTCGTACTCCTGTCGGTCGGTTACGTCCCGGATCACGCCGGCGACGGTCGCGATGTCGTCCTCGATCGGGACGAAGCGAAACTCGCCGACGCGGTCCCTGCCGTCGGCGTCGGTAAACGGCACCTCGAGCGTGCGCTCGTCCGCGTTGCCGACGTCGACGTCGGTGATCGCCCGACCGATCTCGACGGCGTGGTCGTCGGCGATCCCCGCCCGCTGGGTCAGCGTCTCCACGTGTTCGCCGACGAGTTCCGTCCGGTCCACCCCGAGCGCCGACTCGGTGGCGCCGTTGACGGTGACGATCTCTCGGGTCCGATCGAGGGTGACGACGGCGTCGTTGATGGCCTCGATGACGGCGGCGTGTTGGGCCAGCGTCGTCTCCTGAACCTTCCGTTCGGTGATGTCGCGCATGTAGACCGACAGCCCGCTCTCCGCGGGGTAGGCGCGGGCCTCGAACCACGTGTCCAGCGGGGCGTGGTAGACCTCGAACGAAACCGGCGTCTGTTCGTCCATCGCGCGGTGAAAGCGGTCGGGAAACTGCGTCTCGACTGTCTGAGGGAACTCGTCCCACATGACGCGGCCGATCAGGTCCTCGCGGGACCGTTTCAGCAGCGTCTCGGCGCGCTCGTTGAGGTAGGCAAACCGGAAGTCCGTATCGAGCGCGAAGAAGGCGTCGGTCACCCGGTCGACGATCGGCACGGAACGCAGCGTCACGGCTGTGCACCCCCGCACACGGTCGGCGACGGCGTGGCGAGACATCCCCCTGCGAGCCGATCGGCTCGCACCCACGTTGTGATCATCGACGGCCAGTTACTCTCCCTTTGCAGAGCGCGTATTTCAGTGTCGTGGCCGAGCGCTGTCCCGTCACGATCTCGCGTACCGGTGCAGGGCCGGTCCGTTCGTCGTCGCTGCCGGCCCTCGCAGCCGATCCCGATCAGATGAACTCCATCCCGGTTAGAAGAACTCCCCGAGGTAGACCTCGGTCTCGGGGAACAGCGCCGAGAGGTCCTCGAGTACCGTCGACTCCGCCGCCTCGAGGCATCCCGTCCGCTCGAGAGCACGGGCGGACCGACAGCCCACGACGAGTTGCGAGAGCGCACCGATCTCGAGGGAGACGTCGACGTCGTCCGAATCGGGACTGCCGCGGGTGCGCTCGCACGATGCGGTACCGTCCGCGACCTCGAGCGCAAACGTGCCTTCGTTCCAGTCGACCAGCGGATCCTCGACGCCGATCGTCAGCGTGGCGTCGCGCTCGGGGTAGGAGAGCGCCGACAGCGTCGCCGCGAGGTCGACGATCCGGACCATTGGGCCGTCCGAAATCGTCGTCTCGATCTCGTCCGGATCCCGAGCGAGGTCCCGGAGCGGGACGTCCGCGGGAATCCGAAATCGCACGCGCTGGACCTGCGACTCGTGTCGGTAGCAGAACGCCAACAGCGCCAGCAGGGCCTCGCGATCGGTGAAGACGAGTTCGGAGACGCCCATCGTCCGATCGCCCATCCCGCCGTCCATCGCGTAGACGAGATAGCCCTCGATCCGTCCGTCGCGTTCGACGGCGTAGACGAACGGGTCGCGGTCGCCGCCGCCGAAGACGCGGTGGCGCCACCAGTCGGCGTCCCGCTCGAGCGCCAGCCCGTACCGGTCGGCGTGGGCCGCGTAGGCCGACTCGAGGCGCTCGTACTCGTCGGCCTCGAGTTGGGGGGCGATCGTTCGCTCGGTCTCGGTCCCGGTCCCGGTTCCGGACGCGTCGAGCGCGCCGGTCGCGAACGACAGCACCGACGGCTCGCACTCGTGGGTGACGATCCGGTTCGCGGTATCCCAGCCGTACTGTCGGTAGAACCGGTAGCGGAACGGCCACAGCACCGAAAACCGGACGTCGTGGTCGCGGTACTCTCCCAGCGAGCGGGCGAGCAACTGTCGGACGTGGCCGCGGCGGCGGTACTCCGGCGGCGTCGCGACCGACGCGAGTCCGGCGGTTCGGTGGACGTCGCCCCGGACCCGGGACTCGAGCCAGTAGTGGCGACAGACGCAGCGCGGCTCCTCGTCGTCGGCCCCCTCAGTCGCGTAGAGGCCCCGACGTGAGCCGAGGGTCGCCCGCGGCGTCTCGTGCTCCTCGGGGTCGTACTCCGGTACGCCCTCCTCCGGCCGGAACGCGTAACTGCGGTACTCGTGGAAGACGTCCCGCTCGTCGGGAATGGGACGGTAGTCGACCATGCAAACGAGAGCGCAGGCGACCAGGAAAACTGTTCGTGCTCGGCGACTGCTCGCCAGCGGCCGCGTTCGCTTCGACCCGCCCCCCGAGTGACTCCGAACGCAGTACGCAGCCGACCGGTGACGTGCACCGTTAGGTTCCGAGGCGAGAACTCACCTCGTCGGTCGCGAGGCCGATCCCCGCACCGATGACCATCGAGAGGACCGCCGCGAGCGTCTCGCCGGGGAGGCCCACGACGCCGAGGGCAGTCGCCTCGGCGGCGTGGACGCTGAACATCGTCGCGTAGCCGAAGAACGCGCCCGGCGTGAACGAGAGCAGCGGAACGAACTCGTGGAGAGTGGCGAGGAACATGAAGACGCCGACGACGACGCTGAGTGCGACGACCCCGCCGCCGAGATAGCCGTCGACGACGGCGAGCGTCGCGGCGGCGTAGACGATGCCGGCGAGGTTGCTCGCGTACGCCCGGACGACGCCGTCCAGTCCGTCACCCGCCGCGTAGTACGTCGCCGACGCGATGAACGAGGGCCACAGCGGGATGTGCAGGCCGGCCACGAAGGCGTACGTCCAGGGGACGGAGGCGAGCCCGAACACGACCGCGAGCGACCACGTGTCGTTCCAGCCCCCGATCAGCCGCCCGAACGGCGAGTTCTCTCGACGACTCATGGGTGGCCCGATCAGGCGTGGTCCTCGACGAACGCCTCGAGTCGGGCCAGCGCCTCGCGGAGGTCCTCGAGGCCGGTCGCGTAGGAGACCCGGAGGTGGCCCTCGCCGACGTCGCCGAAGACGTCGCCGGGGACGACGGCGACGCCCTGCTCGCGGAGGACGTCCTCGGCGAACTCCTCGGCGGTGAAGCCCTCGGGAACCTCGGGGAAGCAGTAGAACGCGCCCTTGGCCTCGAAGACGTCCATCCCGATCTCGCGGAATCGCGAGAGGACGAACTGGCGGCGCCGGTCGTACTGACTCACCATCTCCCGAACGTCGTTCTCGCAGGAATCGAGGGCCTCGAGCGCGGCGTACTGGGCGGTCGTCGGCGCCGAGAGCATCGTGTACTGGTGGATCTTGTTCATCGCGCCGATGGCCTCGGCCGGGCCGAGCGCGTAGCCCAGCCGGAGGCCGGTCATCGCGTGGGCCTTCGAGAACCCGTTGAAGACGATGGTGCGCTCGCGCATGCCCTCGAACGTCGCGATCGAGGTGTGTTCGCCCTCGTAGGTCAACTCGGCGTAGATCTCGTCGGAGAGGACCATCAGGTCGTGTTCGCGGGCGAATTCGGCGATCGGCTCGAGGTCCTCGGCGGGCATGATCGCCCCCGTGGGGTTGTTCGGGTAACAGAGGACGAGTACGTCGGCCTCGTCGGCGCCCGCTTCCTCGAGCCCTTCGACGGTGAGTCGGAACTCGTCTTCCTCCCTCGTCGGCACCGGCAACACCTCGCCGCCGGCGAAGATCACGCCCGGTTCGTAGGAGATGTACGACGGCTGGGCGATGGCGACCGTGTCGCCGGGGTTCACGAACGCGCGGAAGGCCAGATCGACCGCCTCGCTCGCGCCGGCGGTGACGATGATCTCCTCGTCGGGGTCGTAGCCCAGGTCGAACCGGTCGGCGACGTAGTCGGCGATTGCCTCGCGGAGTTCGCGCTTGCCCCGGTTCGCTGTGTAAGAGGTCTTCCCCTTCTCGAGGGACGTGATCGCGGCGTCGCGGGCCGCCCACGGCGTCGCGAAGTCCGGTTCGCCGACGCCCAGCGAGATAACGTCGTCGCGCTCCTCGGCGATCTCGAAGAATCGCCGGATGCCAGACGGCGGCACCGTCTGCACGCGATCTGAGAGTTCGAACTCCATGGTCACGGTGAGAACGAGAGCCGTTCGTCGTCTTCGCCGTCGCCGAGTTCGATCCCGTTCTCCTTGTAGGAGGTCATCACGTAGTGGGTGACCGTCTGTGTGATCTCGGGGACGGGCGCGACCTTCTCGCTGATGAACTGCGAGACCTCGCGGATGGAGTCGCCCTCGACCTCCATGTCGAAGTCGTAGTCGCCGCTGACCAGGCGCAGGGCTTTGACCTGCGGAAACCGTGCGAGGCGCTCGGCGATGTCGCCGTAGCCCGTCTCGCGGTCGAGGTGGACGTTCAACTCGACCTCGGCGCGGACGCGCTCGTCCTCGAGTTCGTCCCAGTCGACGACGGCCTGGTAGCCCCGAACCACGCCCGCTGCCTCGAGTTCCTCGATGGCTGCCTCGACCTCGCCTTCCTCGAGGTCGGTCATTCGCGCGATATCCGCGGTCGAGTACCGCGCGTTCTCACGAAGCAACTCGAGCACCTCGCGTTCGCTCATACCAACGCGAAGCGCGAGCGCGAGTAAAGGTCTAACGTTGTTCGGCCGTCAGGACGGTCACGCTACCGGCGGCGTCAGTGCAGCGAGACCTCGCACTCGGGACAGATCTGCGAGTGCATCGGCACGCGGCGCTGGCAATCGGGACAGGTGATATCTTCCTCCAACTGAAAGCGGTATGCTCGGTCCATAGAGATCCATTCGAAACCACACCCACGGTTCTCATAAGTTACGCCGTAACGGATCGTGACTGTCCGCACGGCGAGTCAGTCACCGTCGTCGGCCGGTGGTCGGCGGACGCCCGTTTGGAGCGGACGAGAGGCGTTCGCGGACGCCGAGCGCGTCGCCGGTGGCACCTATCGGTAGTTCTTGAACAGCAGCGCCCGGACGTCGTCTTTCGTCTGGACCTCTTCGGTCGTCCCGTCGGGCAGTTCGACGCTGTAGCGGTAGTCCGCGGAACTCGACTCCTCCCACTTGTCGTCGTGGGTCTCGAGGAGGCTCATCATCTCGTCTAACATATCGTCGTCGTCGGCCGTGCCGTCACTCTCGCCACCGTCGTCGTCCTCACCCTCATCGGCGTCGGCCTCGGCGTCTTCGATCGGGCCCGCTGCGTCGTCGTCCGCGTCGGATGCGTCGTCGCCGTCCGTCTCGGCGTCGGGGTCGACCACAGCAGCGTCCGCATCCGCGTCGATTTCTGGCTCCTCGTCCTCGACGGACTCGTCCTCGATGTAGGAGACTTCCTCGAGGTCCGCCGGCGGCGACTCGCCCTCGATCGCGGCGCCGACCGAGGCGGCGACGTCGTCGGTCGCCGAGGAGTCTAGCTCCGTGTCGATATCGACGTCGATCTCCGGGTTCCCGTCGAGATTGTCGATCAGGAACTGGATCGCGTCGCGTTCCCGGACGTAGCCGTACTTGCCGACGACTTGTTCGGAAATCTCCTCGCGTAGCTGCTGGACGACCGCGTACTGTTCGTCAGTGAGCTCGAGCGTTTGCATACCCAACCGATGTCGCGGGGGGTACAAATATCATAGGCCAACCGTGTACGTTGTAGGCTGGCGCGCCGGTGGCTGCGCCACCCCATGTGACGTCCCCTAGCAACCGAGTGAGCGGACAAGTGAACACGATGCTTAAGATGAACGATCCGAAATCATCGAGTATGGTACTCCAAGAGTCCGACTCCGAACTCGAGGCCGGCGATCCGGCCCCCGACTTCGAACTCGAGGGCGCCGACGGCGAGACGTACGCGCTCGAGGACTTCGCCGACCGCGAGGCGCTGCTGGTCGTGTTCACCTGCAACCACTGTCCGTACGCGCAGGCGAAGTTCGACCTGCTGAACGAACTGGCCGCCGAGTACGACGACGTCGCGGTCGTCGGGATCAATCCCAACGACGCCGAGGAGTACCCCGACGACTCCCTCGAGCGTATGCGCGAGTACGTCGCGGACGGCCGAATCCAGTACGACGCGTACCTGCGCGACGAGCGCCAGACCGTCGCTCGAGCGTACGGCGCGGTCTGTACGCCCGATCCGTTCCTGTTCCGGTGGGACGACGACACCGGGCGCTTCCGGTTGGCCTACCACGGCCGCCTCGACGACGCGCTGAACCCCGACGACGAGCCGACGCGGTTCCACGTCCGCGAGGCGATCGACGCGGTGCTGGCTGGCGACTCGGTGGACCTCGAGTGGCAGCCCTCCCAAGGCTGTTCGATCAAGTGGACCGACGACTGAGTGATCCGCGGCGACGATCAGTACCGGCGGCCCGAAGGCTTGCATTTGCCGGGCGTTCGCTCACGGTGTACGGGTCGTTATTCAGTATCGCTGAATGGTCAGGATCGCGCCGACTGTTCTCTCTCACGGACTTCATCTTCGGCCGGATCCCATTCCGGAGATCCAGCAGACGTATCTCGGGACGACCGACGTCCAGTTCCTCGCGACCCTGTTGCTCGCCGTCCTGGTCGCGCTCAGCCTCGGCACCGCCTCGCGGATTCAGGCGGCCGCTCGCCGTCGGTACGGGAGGCAGATCGCCGAGGCCAGCTCCGTCGCCTTCCTCGGAGCCGTCGTCGCCGCCGCCGTCTACGCGTTCAGCGTGATCTGGCACGTCACGTACGTCCTCGAGTACACGCTTTCCTCGGTGATGATCGATCGGTGGTTGGCCGCCCAACAGCTCGTCACAGTGGGGATCATGGTGGGCGCGTACCTCGCGATGCGGTTCGTCAACCGATCGATCGACAAGCTCGCGCAGACGCGAGCGCTCACGAAACACCAGAGCGAGGTCGCCTACCACGTCACCGACGTCGCGATCGTCGCCTTCGCCGGAACGGTGATCCTGACGCTGTGGGGGATCGACCTGACGAACATCTTCATCGGCGCCGGCGCGATCACGGCGGTCGTCGCGCTGACGGCCCGCGAGACGCTGACGGCGATGCTCGCCGGCTTCATCCTGCTGTTCTCGCGGCCGTTCCACGTCGGCGACTGGATCGAGGTCAACGAGTCGACCGGCATCGTCACCGACGTCACCATCTTCACCACCAAGATCCAGACGTTCGACGACAGAAACGTGTTGATCCCCAACGACGAGGTGACCAGCAGTCAGCTGATCAACTACTCGGAGAACGACCAGTTGCGCGTCGCGGTCGACGTCGGGATCGATTACGACGACGACCCCCAGCACGCCCGCTCGGTCATCGTCGACGCCGTCGAGGACCTCGAGTCGATCAAGAACGCGCCGAATCCGCAGGTGATCACGACGGCGTTCGGCGACTCGGCGATCCTCCTCGAGTGTCGCGTCTGGATCGCCGATCCGACGATGCGCCGGAAACTCGACGCGCAGACGGACGTCATCGAGGCGATCACGGCCGCGTTCGAGCGCGAGGGGATCGAGATCCCGTATCCGCAACGCGTTCACACCTCGCGGGGTGACGCGCTGCAGGTCGACGGAATCGGCCGAGCGGGAAGCGGCGTCCCGACGGTCGACGATTGAGCGGCGACTGGCTGGTTCGTCGCCGGAGATGCAAAAACCGGATGCAGGGGGTGAGAGTCGGTCGGAGTAGTAGGAGGTTGTGGGAATCGGAGTGGCTACGGGAGCCGACGCGGATGCCACGGGAGTCGGCGACCGCCTGCCAGGAGGTACGGGCGGTCGCCGGATGTTGAACGGGATACCTCGTTTCGGGCGCCGGCGGCTGAACGTAGCGACTGCGACCGATTGAAACGTCCACCCGGTTCCCACGGACTGGGAGGCTGGCGATCATATTCGGACAATTACGTGGCACCGTGGACCGTCACCGAACGGCCCGACGGTACTGAACGGGCCACTTCGCGTCCGCGTCCGACTCGAGTTCCGCGGCCGCTCGAAGCCCGAAGTACGGATCCCGGAGGAACTGCCGGCCGACGAGGACGAGGTCCGCCCGACCGTTGCGGACCAGCGCGTCGGCCTGCGCGGGGTCGGTGACGCCCCCGACCGCCCCGACGGCGGCGTCGCTTCCCTCGCGAATCGCTTCCGCCAGCGGCACCTGGAAGTTGGGTCCGGCGGGGACCTGCTGATCGGGGTGGATGCCGCTCGAACTGACGTCGATCAGGTCGACGCCGAGGTCGGAGAGATCGCGGGCCAGTCGGACGGACTGGTCGATATCCCACGATTCGCGGTCCTCGAGCCAGTCGGTGCCCGAGATCCGCACGAAGACCGGCTTGTCGTCCGGCCAGACCTCGCGGACGGCCTCGACGACCTCCCGGACGAGACGAGTGCGGTTCTCGAAGCTCCCGCCGTACTCGTCCTCGCGATCGTTCGTCACCGGCGAGCAAAACTCGTGGAGCAGGTAGCCGTGGGCCGCGTGCACCTCGGCGATTTCGAACCCCGCCTCGAGCGAGCGCTCGGCCGCCGCCCGGTAGGCGTCGATCACGCCCCGAATATCGTTGCGGTCGGCCCTCCGCATCGCCGGCCGATCGCCGTCGAACGGCGGGTAGGCCTCCGGCGACGGGGAGAGCACCTCCCAGCCCGACGCGCCGTCGGGATCGGTTTCGTCCGGTTGGATCGGGACGTTCCCGTCCCACGGCCGCGTCTTGCTGGCCTTGTGACCGGCGTGAGCGAGTTGAATTCCCGGTACCGCACCCTGCTCGCGGATGAAGCGCGTGATCGCCTCGAGCGCCGCGGCGTGCTCGTCGCTCCAGATCCCCAGGTCGTGGGGCGTGATCCGTCCGCGGGGTTCGACGGCGGTCGCCTCGGTCATCACGATGCCCGCTCCCCCGACCGCTCGACTCCCGAGGTGGACCCGGTGCCACTCGGTCGGGAGGCCGTCAGTCTCACAGGAGTACTGGCACATCGGCGAGACGGCGAGCCGGTTCGGCGCCTCGAGGTCGCGCAACGGCAGCGAAGCGAACAGTTCTGGCATCCCTCGAGGCTTGCGAGGGACGAGAGAAAAGAACCGTGAACGGGGGCGGCCTTGCCGGCTCACGGTCCGATAGCCGGTACTGCTTTCGGGCGCACTCCGAGTTCGACTGCCGCCCATGCGGTGGCGCGCGCTGTCGGGAGTCCGAGCGAGAGCGAGGACTCACGGCGAAATTGTGCGAGGTCTTCGCGAGTGAAACGAGCGAACGGCTCGGAAGACGCGAAGCGTCTTCCGGTGGATGAGTGAGCGACCAGCGGGAGCGAGCGAATCGGTTGGGGAGGGTGTGGAACTCCCCGTTGCCACGGTGGCAGGACGCTTTTCTTCTCAGTGTCGATCGTGACCCGGTGTTCGCAGTCCGCTCGAGTGGATTCAGAAGGACACCTCCCGATTACTCGAGCACAATCTCGTCAGTCGATCGAATCCACGACGACTTATCTCGCTCGAGCGCCCAAATCCACCCATCTCCATGCCACCGTCGACCCCACTGCTGGACCGCTTCGACGCCGCTCGACCCGTCGTCGGAATGGTCCACCTCCCGCCGCTGCCCGGTGCACCCGGCTTCGACGGCGACCGCGACGCCGTGCGCGACCGCGCGCTCGAGGACGCCCGCCGCCTCGAAGCCGGCGGAGTCGACGGCCTCGTGCTCGAGAACTTCGGCGACGCGCCCTTCTACCCCGAGGACGTCCCCACCCACGTCGTCGCGGAGATGACCGCGGTCGCGACGGCCCTAACCGACGCCGTCGACGTCCCCGTCGGTATCAACGTCCTTCGCAACGACGCTGACGCCGCGCTCTCGATCGCCGCGGCCGCCGGGTGCGACTTCGTCCGGGTGAACGTCCACGTCGGGACGGCCGCGACGGATCAGGGCGTCCTCGAGGGGCGCGCCCACGAGACGATCCGCCTCCGCGACCGGATCGACGCCGACGCGGCGATTCTCGCCGACGTCCACGTCAAACACGCCGCGCCGATCGGCGAGGCGTCGATCGAACGGGCCGCCCTCGAGACGGTCGAGCGCGGCCGCGCCGACGGCGTAATCGTCTCCGGGCCGGGCACTGGGGCCGACACGGCTCTCGAGGACGTCGAACGGGTCGCCGGGGCGCTCGAGGACTCGAGGGAAGAGACCGGTGAGACCCTCCGAAAGCCCGTCTTTGTCGGCAGCGGCGTCACGAGCGAGACGGTCGGCCACTGCCTCGCGGCGGGTGCCGACGGCGTCATCGTCGGGACGGCGCTCAAGGAGGGCGGCGAGACGACGAATCCCGTCTCGCTCGAGCGCGTCGAGGATCTGGTTTCGGCGGCCCGCGCCGTCGACTCGAGCGACGGCTGAGACCCCATCGATCCACTACTCTCTCCCGATTCACTACTTCCTCTCGGTCCGCTACTCCCAGTTGTACAGCGCGTCCCGGAAGATGTCGGCCGCGTCGTCGGTCGTCACCGGTCGCGGATTACAGCGAAGCAGGCGCTGTTGGGTCTCGACCGTCTGGTTCGCGAGCCATTCCACGTCCTCCTCGGTGATCCCGGCGAGTTCGTTGAGGCCGCTGGGGATCACGTTCAGGTCCTGCTGGAGGCGGACGTACTCCGCTCGAGCGCGATCGGCCGCCTCGCGAGTTCCCAGTCCGTCGGTCTCCGCGCCCAGCATCTCGGCGACGCGGACGAAGCGCTCGGGGTCGCTGGCGACGTTGTACCCCAGCGTGCTCGCGGGCGTGAGGACGGCGATGGTCTCGCCGTGGTAGGTGTGATACCGGTTCCCGACTGGGTAGGCCATCGCGTGGCAGAGGCTCGCGCCGGCGGTGAGTCCGGCGATGGCGCCGAAGAGGGCACCCTTGAGCATCGCCGCCCGCGCCTCGAGGTCGTCGCCGTTGTGGACGGCGGTCCGGACGTTGTTCGAGAGCAACCGGATCGCTTTCTCGGAGAACATCTCGGTGAGTTCCGTCCGGCCGGCGTAGACGGGTCGTTCGCCCGGATCCGAGGCTCGCAGGAGACCATCGAAGGGGTGGGTGGTGTAGCCTTCGATGGCGTGACCCAGCGCGTCCATCGCGGTCTTGCCGGTCGTCTCGGGGGGCAGCGTCGTCGTGAACGTCGGATCGAGGACGGCCGCGTCGGCCCGGATGTGGTTGCTCGAGATGCCCTCCTTGATCTCCTGCTCCTCGACGGAGAGGATGGCGACCGGCGAGATCTCGGCGCCCGTGCCCGCCGTCGTCGGCATGAGGATCAGCGGCGGGCCCGACTCGGTCAGCGCCTCCCCGCCGCCCGTCGGCGCCGCGACGTAGTCGAGCACCTCCCCGCCGTTGGCGATCACCGCGCGGGTCGCCTTCGCGACGTCGATGCAGCTCCCGCCGCCGAAGCCGACGTAGAAGTCGTAGCCCGACTCCCCCTCGTTCTCGCGGACGAACTCGATGCAGCGATCGACGTTCTCGATCGACGGCTCGCGTTCCGCGCCGTCCCAGACGGTGACGTCGTAGCCCGCGTCCTCGAGGTGAGCCGTGACGCGGTCGGCGTGACCGATGTCGACGAGGGTCTCGTCGGTGACCACGAGGCCGTGAGGGTCGTCCGCGGCGTCGACGCCGAGATCGGCCAGTTGGAAGCCCAGTTCCTTGACGGCGTCGCGACCGAACCGAATCTGTGGCATCTGGAGGTGCCAGACGGTCTCGGGACCGAGGTCGTGGTCGGGCGCGGAGACCGAGCGATCGTAGCCCGCCATCAGTGCCCCCGCCCCTCCTCAATCTCGGCGTCGTGGCGACGCTCGAGTTCCTCGATCCGCCGGAGGCTGTCGAACCACTCGGTCTTGCCCCGCAGGACGCCGGCTTCGAGGGGTTCCTCGGCCTCGTAGCTGGGCGCCTGGTAGATCCGGTCGCACTCGAGGCCGCTCCGATCGATGGTATCGACGGTCGCGTCTACCATTGAAGTAACACCTCGCTACGATACATCAGTTCCGCGCAAAAGCGTTTGCGTGACCATCGCACGCACAGGGGGACGGCCGAGCGCTTTTGTTCGGCAACGGATCACACGCCGACGATCAGCGGCCCCATCAGCACGCCCATCAGGTGGACGCGCCGCGCCCGAAATCGTACCGGGACCATGCCGATCCCGGCCGCCACTGCCAGAACGGCGATTCCGAGGAACCCGGCGAAAAGCGCCGAGAGGACCACCAGCAGGCCCAGCACGGCGGCCGACACCTGCCAGTAGGGTAATCGACCGACGAACTCGAGGTAGGCGTCGCCGACGACCAGCACGAGGACGAACCCGAACAGTCCCGCGAGGACGACGCCCGCCAGAAGGATCGGCAGGTCGAGTGGCGCGTTCACCTGCTCGACGGCGACCATCACGCCGGTCCGGGGCTGGCCGATCGCAACGAGCGCGAAGAGTGCGAAGACCGTGTTCGCCGTATCGACGCCGCTGGTCGCGACGATGTAGCCCCGGTCGCCCGACCGGCCGGGGACGACGAGCAGCGCGGCGACGGCGGCGATGGCGGCCGAGACGCCGGGGACGTAGCCGACGACCGCGCCCGCGAGCGCGCCGGCCAGCGCGGTGGCACCGACGAGCGGCCCGGAGAGCGCGATTCTCTCGCCACGCTGTGGGGGGATCCCGCCGCCGCGAATCGCGTCGATCAACACCGGCGCGCCGAACAGGCCGGCGAACAGCGGCGCGAGGGTGCCGCCGGCCTCGAGCGGTGCGTCCGGCGAGAGATCGATGGTCGCGGCACCCAGCGCGGCCGCGAGCCCAAACGAGCAGACGGCGCCGAAGCGGGCCCGCCACGTCCGTTCGGCGGCGACGAGCGCGACGGCGACCATCGCCAGCAGGAGCGAGAGGTGGGCCCGAATCGTGGGATACGCTGCCGTGACGCCCCGCGTGATCGGGAGGGCGAGCGGTATCGCCGCGACCACCGCCAGGAGGCTGCCGAGCGCGGAGAGCCGGATCGCCTCGTACCCTCGGCCCTCGAGGACCAGCCGGTGGCCCGGCAGCGCGGTGACGGCCATCTCCGCGTCGGGCACGCCCAGCGCCATCGCGGGGACGGCGTTGACGAACGTGTGGACGACGCCGGCCGAGAGCATCGCACAGGCGACGAACAGCGGATCGCCCGGTATCGACGGCGCGACGCCCGCGAGCAGGAGCGCGAAGTTGTTCGCGTGGAGGCCGGGAATCAGGCCGCTACAGCTCCCCAGCAGCGCACCGACCAGCGTCCAGCCGAGCACCTGTAGCGTCAGCGACGGCTCGGCGACGAGGTCGACTGCCGCTGGTGTGACCGCCATCGCTCCCTCTGGCCGCGGCCTCCCGGTTAAACTCGAGGGTGAATCGAACGGCGCTGCGAGGGGGAAATCGCCGGCGATCGATCGAACGCCACCCGACCGGTCAGCTACCTGCGATCGGTTCGGCGCGACGACGACTCGAACGGACCCCGAATCGCCATCGGAAGCGACTCGGCCTCGAGCAACGCGTCGACGCTCGAGACGACGGCGTCGGCGGCCTCCGGAGGGGCGTCGCTCTCGGGATCCTCATCCCCCATCACGTAGACGGTCCGGTACCCGGCGTCCCGAGCGCCCACGACGTCCGCCTCGTAGCTGTCGCCGACGAACACGTACTCGTCGGCCGGCAGTCGCTCCCTCGCGGCATCGAAGATCCGTCGATCGGGTTTCCCCGCACCGACGTCGCTCGAGACGACGATTTCGTCGACCGCCTCGTCGAGTCCGTGGCGCTCGACTTTCGCCCGCTGGTGTTTCCCGGCGCCGTTCGTCAGAATGCCCGTCGGACAGGTCTCCGCGACTCGCTCGACGATCCGCTTCGTCGCCTTCGACACGACCGTTGCCTCGAGTTCGCGCTCGCGGTACTCCCGGGCGAGCGTCTCCGACCTCGCGTCGAGGGTGGTCTCGGCCGCGGCTGCGTCGAACGCCTCGCGGTAGGGGTCGGGTTCGCAGTGCTCGATCGCCGCGAGCAGGCGGTCGACGTACGCCTCGTAGGCGGCCTCGGTCGGCTCGCCGTACGGCGAGACGGTCGCCTCGAACAGGTCCGCGAACGGGACCGCGTAGGTACACAGCGTCCCGTCGAGGTCAAAGTAGACGGCGGTCGTCATGCGTTGCCCGTCTCGGAGCACACGGAGAAGTAGCTGTCCGTTCGTCGCGTCGAAAAATTCGAGATTGCGTGAATCGTCGCGTCGCGACTTAGCCGAAGAGTTCGCCGAGGCCCTCGCCGCCGGCGTCGTCGTCCTCGTCGTCGTCCTCGTCCGTCGTGTCCGGGACGTCGCTGGTCTCTTCGACCTCTTCCTCCTCGCCACCTTCGTCGCCACCGGCGTCGCCGCCCGCAGCGGCGCCGCCCGCTGCGGCACCGCCGGCGGGGACGGCCGCGGCTTCCGAGACTGCCTCGTCGATGTCGACGTCCTCGAGTGCGGCGACGAGCGCCTTGACTCGGGACTCTTCGACGTCGACGCCGGCAGCGTCGAGCACGTCCGTCAGGTTGTCTTCGTTGATCTCTTCGCCCGATTCGTTCAGGATGAGTGCAGCGTATACGTATTCCATTGTAGTGTTCTCAGTTGGTTAGCCGAACATCTCACCGAGTCCTTCCGCGCCGTCACCGTCGTCTTCGTCGTCGTCATCGTCGGTGTCGGGGCTTTCCTCGGCCTCGGCGGTGTCCTGTTCGTCGTCCGATTCGTCCTCGCCCTCGTCGGCCGCCGGTTCGGGGGCGGCCTCGACGCCCTGTAGTTCCTCGGGCAGGGCGTCCTCGTCGTCGATCTGCGACGCGAGCGCACGCAGTTGTGCGTCGGCCTTCGTGACGAGGTCGGGCATGAGGTCTTCGTCCTCGATGGCGGCCTGCAGGCCGAGGCTCTTGGCCTCGCCCGTGGCCTTGGCGATGAGCGTCGGCGCCGTCGCCGCGGTCGGATAGCTCGCGTTGATCGCGAGATTCCGCGCTCGGGCGGCCGCGGTCGACACGTCGCTCTCGTAGGCCTCGATGTCGATGTCGAGGTCCTCGGGATCGAAGAGCACGCCGTCGGCGACGACGGCGCGAAGGTCGAGTCCGACCTCCTTGGGCTCGATACCGAGTTCGTTGAGCACGTTCGCCAGATCCGCAGAGACGGATTCGCCGGCCTCGAGGACCGTCGAGTCCTCCATGACCTGGATCGAACCCTCTTCGATCCGCGCGTTGGCACCGATCTGCTGGAGTTCGCCGACGAACGGACCGGGATCGATCCCGGTGTCACCCTCGGGGATGACGATGTCGTTCGGGGCGACCTCGCCCTCGTTGATCGGCGCGGGCGTCTTCGACGCCTCGAGTTCCTTGTACAGCGTGAACGGGTTGTCGTTCGTGCCGACGAGACCGACCTGGCCCTCGACGTGTTCGACGAGGTCGCTGAGTCCGGTCTCTTCCAGCGCGCGGACCTGCAGCGTGTTGCGGCTGACGCGCAACTCTGCGGTGCCGTGCAGGTCGCGGCGCATGTCCTGGAGCTGTTTGCTCGGAATGCCGGCGATGCCGACGATGCCGACGCTCTCGTAGCTCTCGATGAGTTCCTCGAGCTCGTCGACCTCCTCTCGCTTCCACTGGGGAAGGTTCTCGGTCTTGCGTTCAGCCTGTGCGCTCATGTTAGACAACCTCCTGAGACGGCCCCATCGTCGTCTTCACGTAGACGCCATCGATGTTCTGGGGTCCCTTCTCGAGGTCGGCGTGCAGGCGCCGCAGGATGACGTCGATGTTGTCGGCGATCTCCTCGGCGTCCATGTCCTCGGCGCCGACGAGCGTGTGGAACGTTCGTCGGTCGCCGGAGCGAAGCTGCACGGTATTTTTCAGTCTGTTGACGGTCTCGACGACGTCGTCGTCGGGCGAGAGCGGGTCCGGCATCTTCCCTCGGGGACCGAGAACGGTACCCAGGTGCCGGGCGATGTCTTGCATCATCGCCTCTTCGGCGATGAAGAAGTCCGTCTCGTCGGCCATATCTTTGGCCTCGTCGTCGTCCAGATCGGCCACGTCGCTCTCCGAGAGCACCTCGTCCGCGGCCTCTTCGGCGCGGACGGCGGTTTCACCCTCGGCGATAACGACGATGCGGGTCTCCTGGCCGGTTCCGGACGGCAGGACGATAGACTCGTCTACACGGTTCGACGGTTCGTTTAGGTCTAAGTCGCGCAGATTGATCGCGAGGTCGACCGTCTCGGTAAAGTTCCGATCGGGCGACTCCTCGAGTGCGCGAGCGACTGCTGTTTCAATATCCGAATCTGCCATCGTTCACCTCCGTAGTACGCAGGACTGCTCCTACGGGTCAGTGAAACAGGCTACGCCTGTCTCCGTTGAACGAAGTGCCATGCCGAACTTAAACCCGTCGAACTGCTGCGCTCGGGAGTTCCACCGGTCACGACGCCGACAGCCACGCGTAGACGATGCGCCCGAATCACACGCGCGAAAAATATCAGTAGTAATGATGTTCATAAATACCGAAAATACTATGTGAGGGAATGCTGTATCTATCTCGTATGCGGCCAGTAGATTTATATGGGGTCGGTGGACCCGGGGGACTCGAGCCGAACGCACCCTTGGCGATCACGGGCATCGGTCTCGAAACGTATCAGGCGCTCAGCCAGTTGGAACGGGCCGGCCTCCAGTTCGCGGCGGTGTTGCTCGCCGGGACGGTCGTCCTCGGATTACTCCAGCGATACGGGCCGGGGACGGTCACGAAGGCTCGCCGGAGCCCGGTCATTTCGATCTGTATCGGACTGCCGAGTCTGTTCGTCCTCGGCGGACTCGTGAGTACGGGCGTCCTGATCACCGGTACCAGCTTCGGGACGTTCTTCGGGATCCCGCTGGTCGTCCTCGGCGGCACGGCGCTGTCGACGCTAACGGTGCTGGGACTCGTCGCGACCGGCCGTTCGATCGCGGCGCGACTCGGCTGCGACCGGCTCTGGACCGGCGTCCTCGTCGCCAGCCTGCTCGCCGGCGTCGCCGGCCTCTCCCTGGCGGCCTCCCTCGTCGTCTTCAGTCTGGCGGGGGCGCTGGGGGTCGGTGCCGGCGTCCGCGTGATCATGGCCACCGGCGGAGCGAGCAACCCCGACGAACGCACCGTTCCGCCCGCGAACAAGATCTAGACTCGAGTCTCGACCGATCGCCCGGGACCCTCCCCGCCGCCATTTTTCGTTCGCACACCTTCTCGCTGTGACCAGCGGCGGCCACGTCGCGAGCGCCGACGTAGTGGTACCGTCGACTATCGGGTCGAACTATCGCAAAACGGAACCGCGCGGTGTCGGACTCGAGTCGACTACGCTGCCGCTTCGTCCACAAGTATGTCGTCGTACTCGCCGCCGTCGACCTTCTCCTTGAACTCTCGAGCGTCGTCGCCTTCGATGGTGACGCCCATCGAGGCGCAGGTGCCGACGACTTCCTTCGCCGCGTTTCGAACGTCGTACGCGAGGAGGTCGGGGTGTTTCTGCTCGGCGATCTGCTTGACCTGCTCGACCGAGAGGTCGGCGACGAAATCCTTCTGGGGTTCGCCGCTGCCGGTGTCGAAATCGGCCTCGTCCTTGATCAGTTCGGCCGTCGGCGGCACGCCGACTTCGATCTCGAAGGAGCCGTCGTCCTCGTACTCGACGGTGACGGGGACTTCGGTCCCGTCGAAGGCTTCAGTCTGGTCGTTGATCTCCTGTACGACCGCCTGCACGTCGACAGGGGTCGGTCCGAGCTCGGGACCGAGCGGTGGGCCAGGGTTGGCCTGGCCACCCGGAACGAGCACTTCGATGGTTCCAGCCATATCCCACAGAACCCGCGCGCGAGTTTTAAGGGTTGCTTTTTCGGGCAGTCGAGAGTGTGACGGTCTGACGTACCTCCCGACACGGACCGGATTGGATCGATCCTCGAGTCGTCTCCGGAAGGACCGAAATACGTGGAGATCTATATCTACACGCATGGCGACGAAGAGCCTCACCATCACCGAGGAAGCGTACGATCGCCTCAGAGAGCACAAACGAGAGGGCGAAAGTTTCACGGAGACGATTCTCCGTCTCACCGATCGCGACCGAGACGTGATGAAGGGATTCGGTGCGATGAGGGACGCCGACGGAATCCGCGATGCCGTCGATTCGACGCGCGGCGAATTAGACGCCGATCTGCGAGAGCGTGAGCGTCGGCGATAGCGTTCGATACGACGTTTCTCGTGGACTGTCTGGACGGCGAGCCCGCGACCCGGACGTTCCTCGAGAATCACGAGGGGAAACCGTTCTGCGCCCCGTCGCTCGCCCTCTTCGAAGCGTACCGAGGGGCCGCGAAATCCGCCGGCCGAGACGGCGTCGATCGGATCGTGACCGGACTCGAGTGGATCGAACCGCTCGCGCTGACCGACGGGGCCGCTCGAGAGGCCGCGGTGATCGAAGCCGAACTACTCGAGGGCGGAACGCCGATCAACCTCGGCGACGTGTTGATCGCCGGCGTTTGTCGCCACAACGGCGCGCGACTCGTCAACCGGGACGGACGCTTCGATCGGGTCGACGAGTTATCGACGACGACCGACTAGCGGCGGAATTCACTCGTCGCTCTCGCCAGTTTCGGTACTGGCAGCGTTCTCGACGCTTTCCGCGCGCCACTGGGCGAACGACTCGAGGACGGCTCGCTCCTCGAACCGCTCGATACACGGCACGCCGTAGGGGTGGAGTTCCGCGACCCGATCGACCAGTTCGTCGGCAGCCGCTTCGGTCGTCTTCGCGAGCAAGATGACTTCGTCATCGCGGTGAATCTCGCCCTCCCAGCGATAGGTCGACGCTGTCGATACCTGATTGACACAAGCCGCGAGTCGCTCCTCGACGAGCGTCTCGGCGATGTCGGTCGCGTCGCTCGGCGGCGCGGTGATATAGACGGTCGGCATCGGCTACTGCTACGCTCGAGGCGACAAAAAGGCCCCGACGCAGGGGCTCGACGGAGAGAGAAATCCGCGGCGGCCGGCGTCAGTCGGCGTGGCCGGTGACGGGGTTGAACGTCCCGTTGATGTCCCACTCGTGAATGCAGTGGGGGCTTCCGATCTGCTTCTCACCGTCTTCGCGGGCGATCTGCCAGGCCTCGAGGTTGTCGTCCCATCGTTCGGATCGACCACACCGTTCGCAGACGCGGAGGGTCGGTGTTTGTACTTGTGCGCTCATTACCGGCTGTGAGAACTGCACGCATATAACAGTATCCGTGTGCGGCAACTTCTGCCCGACGTTCGTCCAGTATAATTGTACATTAAACACGGGAACGATAACGGTCTATTGCTACAATCGATCGCCGTCGTGGCCGAGTGCGCTGCTCGACTCAACGGTGGCCGGACCCTCGAGCCCCGACGGTCGGGACCGGGGCAGCGACAATCGACCGGACGGCGAGCGGTAGTACGCGACCAGCGACCACGCGACGGCGGTCCCGAGCAGACCGACTGCCGAAAACGTCATCCCCAGCGAGTGGAACGTTGCGGTATAGACGACCGCGAGGGTCAGTTTCGGGACGCTCGTGCCGAGCGGAATGCGCGCGTTCGCGTTCCGTAGCGTCGGGAGCAAGGCGACGACCGTCAGGAGGCTCCCACAGAGGAAAACGAGATCTTGCCAAGACATACACTAAATACTCGCTATTGAGTAAATATAAATGCCGATTTGATCGCCGGGAGCGCGACCGCGTCGACGCCTGAGAATGCACGATCCGCTGGCGAGGACACGATACGTGGACGCGTGAGGACCTCGGCGACGAGGAAGACCGCGATTCGCGAGCGCGCAACGCGGATCGATTACACGGCGACTCCACGGCCCGTCGGCTCTCGAGGAACGGAATACGCGTTCGAGGAGCTGACAGCCCCGACCGGATCAGCCGGTCAGTAGACGGCGTCCTTGATCTCCTCGCGGAGCTCGTCGAACTCCTCGAGGTAGTCGCGTCGTTCGGCCCGCAGGTCGGCGACGGCCGCGTCGTAGTCGTCGACGTGGTCGGGGACGTAGTAGTCCTCGATGTCCAGTCCGGGCACGCGCTCGGGGATGGTCAGTCCGGTACGGTCGTCGTCGGTCCACTCGATCCGGTCGCGTGCGGTTTCGGTGAGGATCGTCACGGACTCCTCGACGCCGACGTCAATGGATTTCTCGCCGAGATAGCCCGTGTTGATGACGTAACACTCGACGTCGAGGGTTTCGATGAGGTCCTGGAAGACGTTTCCTTCCTCGCCCTCGGGACCGACGATGAAGGGGTTCGTGCCGACGACGCGGATCGACTCGCCGGCCCGCGAGGGGTCGCCGGCGCTGGTCTCGATCGACTCGCCGAGCATGAAGGCGACGGCGGCCTGCTCGTCGTCGAGTTTCGCGACCGGGGGCATCAGGGGGTTCCGGGTGATGAAGAAGACCTGGTCCATCCGATCGAGGTCGATCTCCTCGTCGGCGCTCTCGAGTTCCTCGCGCTGGACGATCGCCCGGGAGTTCGAGGTGTAGCGGTCCTCGTCGAAGTGAACCGTCCCGTCGTCGTCGACGGCGACGTTCTCGAGGATCGCCGACTCGTCGGTCGCGGCCGCGTACAGTTCGGGTTGCTCGTCCGCGTCCAGCCCGATGGTCTTGATGAACAGGCCCTCCCCTTCGCTGCCGGCGACGGAGCCGTCGGGCAGGAGCCCGCAGACATCGTCCTGTAGCATGGAGGCGTCTTCGGGGTCCTCGAGCCAGCAGCCGTGGGAGGTCAGCGTCGACTTGCCGGTCGCCGAGAGGCCCATGAACACCTGCCCGACGGTGCGCAGGTCGCCGTCGGCGTCGCGGACGCGGACGCGTTTGCTGCCGGCGTGGAGTCCGAGACCACCCTGTTCCTTGATTCGGTACATGAACAGGCGCAGGAACGATTTCTTGGCCTCGCCGGTGTAGTCGCTGCCCAGCACCGCGGTGAAGCCCTCGTCGGGGAGGACGCGGATCGCGGTCTCGTCGTAGTCGGGACACTGAACCGTGTACAGGTCGGGTTCGCGGCCGTCGGTCGGCTCGAACAGGTTCGCCCACGCCAGCGCGATCCGGGCGTGCTCGACGGGAACGAAGAGCCGACAGCAGAAGGTCGCGTCCGAGTGACGACCCATCAGGCGATCCACGCAGAGCATCTCGCGGTCGCTCGCGAGCCCGATCGCGTCGTCGACCAGTTTCTCGTCTCGCTCGTCGAACTCGTCGTCGACGGCGTTTTTCGTCCGATCCGCGCTCCGCGATCGGTACTCGCTGACGTACGACGGCGACCCGAACTCGGTCGTCGTCTCGTCGTCGGCCGCGAGGTCGCGAAGCTCCTCGAGCGACGGCTCGTACCGGACGTTCGACGCGCTCGTCGGATCGGGAAGCTGTCGGACCAGCGGACGGGTCTCCGCCCCGGTTTCGGACATACACGTAATTCACCACCACGGTGATGTATAAACATGAAGGATCCTTATCGCAGTGTGTCACGTCCTCCCCAGAGACGGGGTGGCATATCCCAGTATCCTCCCGCTAGCAGCCGTGAGCGGCTCGATCACTCTATCTCGAGTAAATATCTGATACGAGAGAGTTCCGGGGGATCGTAGAGAAACAGGACTCGATCCGAAAATAATTCTGCGCCGGGTACCCGACGCGACGTCGGTCGCGCTCGATCTGCAGTCCGGTCTCACTCGGAGACGACGATCCGGCCCGCCATGCCGGCGTTGATGTGGGGCTCACAGAAGTACCGGTACGTGCCGACCACGTCGAACGTGTGCTCGAACGTCTCGCGGATTCCGAGTCGGCCGCCCCGTTCCGCGTGCCAGGCGTCGACGGCGGTCGCTTCGTCCTCGAAGCCGCCGGTCGCGAAGTAGTCGGCGCCGTCGGGAAGGCTGCTCTCGCGGGCGGTGATGGTGTGATCGGCGTCGCTGGTGTTCTTCCAGACGACCGTCTCGCCGACGCTGACCTCGTACTCGTCGGGCGTGAACGCGTTACGGGTCATCCCGATATCGCAGCCGTCGCAGCCGTCGTCCTCACTGAACGCACTGCTGACGGCCGAACAGCCCGCTAACCCGGTCGAGGCGGCGGAGCCGACGGCAGCGAGGTAGACGCGCCGGTTCATACGATTGATTTGGGAGAGTCACGGTATAATCGCCTCGGTTCGATCGTCGAAAGCCGACTCGACTGGTACCGCCTCGAGCGGTCCCGACAGAGACCGAGCCGTTACGGTCGAAACCCGGAGCCGTTACAGTCGAAACCCGGAGAAGCCATCCTGAAACGAAAACACGTAAGGTAACTCCCCGACGAACCCGCGAGTATGCTTCCCCGGTTCGTCGGGCGTCTGGGCGTCGCCGACGCCGTGACGATCGCCAACGCTGCGCTGGGGTTCGTCGCGGTCGTCATCGCGTTCGTCGACATCACGCAGGCGGCGCGGCTCATTCTGCTGGCGGCCATCGCGGACGGACTGGACGGGATCCTCGCGCGCCGGTACGGGGGGACCGACGCCGGTCCCTACCTCGATTCGCTGGCCGACGTCGCCTCCTTCGCCGTCGCCCCCGCCGTCCTCGCGTTCGTCGTCGTCACCCGGGGCCTCGAGATCGGGTTCGACGCGGTCTCCGGCGAGTTGGTCCTCGTGCTGGCGGTCTGTTCGCTGTTCGTCGCGATGGCCGTCACCCGGCTTGGGATGTACACCGCCTACGACGTCGCCGGGAGCCACACGGAGGGGATTCAGACGACGCTCGCGGCGACGATCCTCGGCGCCGCGATCCTCGCGGGCGAGAGCCACCCGTGGCTCGTGCTGGCGGTCACGGGCGCGTTCTGTTACCTGATGGTCTCGCGGATCGAGTACCCCGATCTGCTCGCCCGCGACGCCGGCATCATGGGGATCGTCCACGGGCTGGCGATCCTCATTCCCGATTTCGCCGGGCGCACGTTTCCGTACGCGCTGTTGACGCTCGGCATCGCGTACATGGTCCTGAGCCCGTGGTTCTACTGGGGCGACCGCGAGCGCCGCACGGAGCCCGAGGTGCATGGAAACGCTTAGGGCGCTGCTGGAACGACTGTGGCGTATGTACACTGCCACGCGTCGGCGATATCCCCGGATTCAGCGCCGGGTGGTACCATGAGCGATGACGAGGCAGCCGAGGACGGCGCGGACGAGCCGGCCGACGAAGGGGCGGAACCGGTCGACCTCGAGGCGATTCGCGAGGCCCTCGAGGCCTTCGAAGACGACGTCGACTCCCTCGAGAGCGACCTCGAGGCCGCCGAGACCGAGGACGACCTCGACGTCGTCGAGGCCGACATCGAATCGCTTCGCGCGGACCTCGAGGAAGTCGAAATTCCCGACCCGCCGGAGACCGAAGACGAGGGCGACGGCGACGAGGAGGAGGAGGAGGAGATCACCCCCGAGGAAGAACTCCAGGAGCGCTACGACGAGATCGAGAGCGATATTTCGGATCTGGAGTCCGATCTCGAGGACCAGCGCGGTCCCTACGGCGAGGACGTCGTCAGCGAGATCAACGGCGTCAGCGGAACGATCACGGGCACCCGCTGGACCGAGGAGGGCAACGCCGAACTGATCGAGGCCGTCGACGACTTCCTCGACGACCCGAACGACCTGCTGGGCAGTTCGGTCACGCTGGTCAATCAGGGCGACGACGTCCCCGACCAGCTCGACGCAACCCTCGATTCGGCCGCCGCGGCCGTCGAAGACGCCGCCCTCGACGCGGACGACGACGCCGAGACGATCGCCGCCCTGCTCGAGGCCACTGACGACCTCGAGTCCGACGTCGACGACGCTACCGCGTGGACCGACCTCGAGATCCGCGAGCAACTGCGCCGGGAGGGGTTCTACGACGTGCTCGACCACGTCAAGGACTTCCCGCCTGAGTGGCACGCGATCAAGGTCCACGAGAAGCGCGGCAACGTCGACCAGATCTTACTGGCCCTCGAGACGTTCGACTCGGACTTCATGGAAGACCACTGCATGGAGGCCCTCGAGCGAATGGGCCCCGAGGAGGCCACGGACTCGATGCTCCAGAAGGCCAACCGCCGCGATCAGGCGGCGATGCGCGTCCTCGGCAAGATCGGCGTCGCGGACGAGGAGGTCGTCGAGACGCTGGTCGACTACGTCGACTCCAACCCGAACCTCCAGCGGCCCGCCTTCCGCGCGCTCGGCGAGATTGGCGCCGAAGACGCCGTCGAGCCCATCGCCCAGCAACTGGTCGCGGACGAACCTGACGTCCGGAGCTGGGCCGCCCGCGCGCTCGGTCTGATCGGCGACACCCGCGCCATCGACCCGCTCGCGGACGTTCTCGCCGACGACGAGGAAGACCGCGTCCGCGCCAGCGCCGCGTGGGCGCTCAACCAGATCGCTACGGAAGAAGCCCTCGAGATCGTCGCCGAGTACGACGACGACCGCGCGTACCTCGTGCAGGCCGAAGCCGAGAAGACGGGTCTCGAGCCGGCGGCCTAATCACCCCCCAGCGCGATCCGTTCTGACCGCGCCTCGACACGCCGTTCTGACCACTTTACGACACGCCCGTTCTGAACACCCGTCGCCACGATCCGTTTTCCGACCTGCAGTTTATATCCGAAGGCGCGGCCAGACCGCCCGATGAATCGCCGTCGAGCCGTCCTCATCGCGCTCGTCGCGTTCGGCGTTCTCGCCGGTGCAGCCCTGGCGCTCGGCGTGAGCGACGATACCGCGACCGAGACAGCGGCGGCGGGGTATGCATCGACTATCGCTCGAGGGGGCGCCCCCATCGAAACCATCGGATCCTGTCCAGCGCGCGTCCCGAACGCACCTGCTATTCCGGGGACCAGAGGCGATACCAGCAGAATCGAGGTGACGACCCCGAACGAGAGCACCGGCACCCGTGCGCCGCGAATCGTCGAACTCTACCCGAATCCGACGATCCCCGACAACGTCGGCGAGTACCTCGTCCTCGAGACGCCGCCGGAGACGCGACTCGGCGACTGGACGCTCACCGACGGCCACACCACCGCCGGGCTCCCGAACGAGACCGTCTCCGGTCGCGTCGCGCTGAGCACGGCGCCGACCGTCACGCGGGGACTGACCGACGCCCCGGTGCTCGAACTCGAGGGTCACCTACGACTCGCCGCGGACGGCGACCACCTGGAGCTCCGGAACGGGACGACGACGGTCGATACCGTCTCCTACGACCGCGCGCCGACGGCGCGCCGGTGGTACCGCAGCGAGGGTGGCGCGAACGCGACGGTCGATCCGGCTGCCGGCAGTTGGCACCCTCGAGGGGCGACCTGTCTCCCCGTCTCGACGGCCGACGCCGCGGCGGCGACGGCGTTCGTCCTCCCCGACGCGCCGGAACTCCCCCTCGAGACGATCCGCGAGGCCGACGAGCGGCTGCTGCTGGCCGGCTACACGTTCACGTCCACTGCCGTCGCCGACGAACTCGTCGCCGCGGCCGACCGCGGTGTCGACGTCGCGGTCCTCCTCGAGTCGGGTCCAGTCGGCGGGACGCCGCGGGCCACCGACTCGGTCCTCGAGCGACTCGCGGCGGCCGGCGTCGACGTCCGCGTCACGGGCGGCGATGGTGCCCGCTACCGGTATCACCACGCGAAGTACGCCGTCGCCGACGACCGCGTGCTGGTCACCAGCGAGAACTGGAAGCCCTCGGGCATCGGCGGCGCCTCGAGTCGCGGCTGGGGCGTTCGGCTGGCGAACGCGAGTATCGCGGCCGACCTCGCGGCCGTGTTCCGGGCCGATCACGGGGGCTGGGACACCGAATCGGGAGCGGCGTTCCGCGCGAACGCCTCGTTCGTCGACGGCGAGGGCGGGGACGCAATCTCGCAGACGGATCCGTCATCGCGGGCGTTTTCGACCGAGCACGAACCGGCGACCGTCCCCCTCGAGTCAGCCGAACTGCTCCTCGCGCCGGACAACGCCGAGGCGCGCGTGACGACTCTCCTCGCCGACGCGGACGACGAAATTCTCGTCAAGCAGGCCAGCATCGATCGGGACGCCGCCGTCCTGGAGGCGACGATCGACGCCGCCCGTCGGGGCGTCTCAGTACGGATTTTGCTCGATTCGACGTGGTACCACGAAGACGAGAACGAAGCGCTGGCGGCCGATCTCGAGGCGCTGGCGGCCGAGGAGTCGCTGCCGCTCGAGGTCAGACTGGTCGCGGAGACCGACGACTTCGAAAAGATCCACGCCAAGGGGGTCGTGATCGACCGCGAGGTCGCCGTCGTCGGCAGCGCCAACTGGAACGAGAACTCCTTCCGGAACAATCGGGAGGTGCTACTGGCGCTGCACGGCGAGGCGATCGCGAGCTACTACGCGGCCGTTTTCGAGGACGACTGGGAGGGCGACGACGGCCCGTGGTCGCTCACGGTGGGGGTAGTTCTCACCGTCATCGCGGCGCTGGCGCTCGCGGCACTGGTCGGCCGTCGGTACGTTCGGTTCGGCGATGTTGCGGAAGAACGCCAATAGAGGGCTCGTTCGTCTCTTCGTACTAACGGGCTTCTGCAGTGATTGATCTCTCCGAACTGGAATACACGAGCGTCCTGCTATCGTGGCAACAGGGAGTAGCCACACCCTCCCCAACCGATTCGCTCCTTTCAGTCGCTCATCCCTCGCGCATAGTCGTGCCGCGCTTCGCGCGGCACAGCGCGCGCCACCGCAGAGAGAAAAACGCCTCAGTCCGCACAGCCGTCGCCAGCCTCGAGTCGCTCGCAGACGTCTCGTTCGGGGTCGAAACAGTCGGGACACTCGGCGGGGCGGTCGATGATCGTATCGAGGCGTTCAGCGACGGTGTCGTCGATAACGCTCTCGAGGGCGCGGGCCTCCTCGCGGTACTCCTCGACCTCGAGGACGTTCGCGAGGAAGCGTTCGATGATGCAGTAGGTCTGGAGGGCGTCGTGGGCGCGCTCGAGTCCCTCGTCGGTCAGGCTCGCCCCCTTGTACTTCTCGTGTTCGACGAGTTCGCGGCCCTCGAGTTTGCCGATCATCTCGTTGACGCTGGCGGGACTGACCTCGAGCAAGTCCGCGAGCGTGCCGGTCGATGCGGGGCCGTCCTCGATGCGTTGCGCCAGATAGATCGCCTTGAGATACTGATCCGCGGTGTTCATTGCGTCCCTCCGTCGGTGTTGTTGGGTGTCGCGTCACTTGCTCGCCGGCACAACCAGGCCCGGGCCTCGTTGCGGGGGGACGGCGTCCCGCCGACGACCCCACGCGCAGGTGCCGCGGTCGGCGTCGCCCCGATCATGCTCTGTGCTCCATGATCTCGGCCACCTCTTCGACGCCCTCCTTCTCCTCCTCGCGGATCTCGTAGAGGGTCTCGAGGAGTCGCTCGCGGTCGATCGCGAACTCGCTCTCGGAGGCCTCGATCGCGTCGATCAGGTCGTCGTAGAATTTGTAGGCCGTCTCCTCGTTCGCCAGCTGGTCGTAGAGGACGCCGTCGGTGTCCTCGGGCGGCCCGTACTGGGCGTCGACCAGAGCGTTGATCTCCTCGTACGCGACGGTTTCGGCCTCGAGCTCGTCGACCAGCGCCTCGAGCCGCTCGCGGTGGTCGGCCGACTCGGCGGCGGCCTCCTCGAGCAACTCCCGCACCTCCTCGTCGATCGCCGCCCGCTCCGCGGGCGCCAGCGAATCGAGGTGGTGGGCGGCGCGTGACTCGACGACCTCCTCCAGCACGACCCCGATCTGGAGCAATCGGGCCAACTGGTGGTCGCTCGAGACGCGCTGTCCCAGACTCATACCACGTGGTCTGGGCCGCTGATACTTAACCGTCCCTACTGAGCGGTCGGGTTTCAGTCGCCGTTGCGATCAAGTACGATACCGCCAGCCGTGTGTCTGCACCCTGCCGTCGACCACGTCGACCTGTTTGTGCCCCGCCTCGAGACAGCGCCATCGGCCGTCGCCCCTCTCGTACGCGGACGAGACTGGAACCGATTGCTCCTGTCGCTCTCGGACGAACGGTCCACACGCGGAAAACGCAGCGAAAGAAAAGCCGGATCGACCAGTCTCGCTTACTCTCGCTTGCTAAGACGCGCCCCGATCAGTTCCTCGAGGTCCTCGCGGAGTTCGTCGACGGCGATCTCCTCGAGGACGGGCACGAAGAAGCCCTCGACGAGCATGTTACGGGCCGAACGCGGGTCGACGCCGCGGGAGGTCATGTAGAGCAGGTCCTCCTGGTCGATCTGGCCGACCGTCGCGCTGTGGGATGCCTCGGTGTCGTGGTTCTTGATGATCAGCTTCGGGGAGGCGTCGGCCTCGGACTCGTCGCTGAGCATCAGCGTGTTCTCGCGCTGGTAGGAGCTGGTGTCCCACGCGTCCTTGCCGACGTCCTGGACGCCCTCGTAGACCGAGCGGGCGACGTCGTCGGTGACGCCCCGAGTCACTAGGTCCGCGGTCGTGTGCTCCGCACGGTGCCAGACCTTCGCGTCCAGATCGAAGTGCTGGTCGTTGTGGCCGTAGAAGGCGCCGACGATCTGCGTCTCCGAGGAGTCGCCGTTGAGCTCCGTCGAGACGCCGGACTTCGTCAACTGGGTCCCGAGGTTGACCTCGATCCAGTCGATCGTCGCGTAGGTGTCGGCGTCGCCGCGCTTGAGCGCGAAGTTGTAGGCCTCCTCCGAGAGATTCTGGAGGCTGCCGTACTGGACGTTGCTGTTCTCGCCCGCGGCGACTTCGACGATACCGCTGTAGTACTGCTCGTCCTGTTCGGCGCCGGTAGACTGGCGCTCGAGGATCGTCACCGAACTCGACTCCTCGGCGACGACGAGCGTGTAGTTGAACAGCGAGCGGGAGTTCTGCTCGGTCCGGATCGTCACGTCCTCCGCGTCGACGCCCTCGGGGACGTAGACGACCGTCCCGGTGCTAAACAGCGCAGTGGAGAGCGCCGTCAGGTAGTTCTCCTGGGGATCGATGATGCTCCCGAAGTGCTCCTGCAGGAGGCCCTCGTGCTCCGCGACGGCCTCGCTCCAGGGGAGGACCTCGACCTCGTCGGGCCCGACCTGATCCTTGTTCTCCGCCGCGTTCAGCGGATCCACGAGCGACTCGAAGTCGAGCTCGTGGAGGTTCGTCCAGTCGCGACCCGGCGTCCGGATGACGTCCGGCATGTCGAGGTCCTCGAGCGCCTCGAGGGCCTCGAGACGGGTCTCGAGGAGCCACTCGGGCTCGTCGAGGTCGCCCGAAATTTCGCGTACCTGTTCTTCGGTCAGATTGGCGTGGACCTGTGTTCCTGCGCTCATATTATCCGAGGCTCCCCTCCATCTCGAGTTCGATGAGGCGGTTGAGTTCGACCGCGTACTCGATCGGCAGTTCCTCCGTGATCGGCTCGATGAAGCCGGCGACGATCATCTTCTTGGCGTCGTCGTCGTCCAGACCGCGCGACTGGAGGTAAAAGATGTCCTCGTCGCCGATCTTGCCGACGGTCGCCTCGTGGGCGACGTCGACCTTCGACTCCTCGATCTCCATGTACGGCATGGTGTCCGACGTCGACTCGTTGTCGAACATCAGCGCGTCGCACTCGACGGCGGTGCTCGAGTTCTCGGCGCCGTCGGCGATGTGGACGAGCCCGCGGTAGTTGGTGCGGCCGCCGTCCTTGGAGATCGACTTCGACTCGATGGTCGAACTCGTCTCGGGCGCGTTGTGGTAGACCTTCGCGCCGGTGTCGATGTCCTGGCCCTCGCCCGCGAAGGCGATGGTGATGTGGGTGTCGGTCGCGCCGCGACCCTTGAGGATCGTACACGGGTAGAGCATGGTCGCTTTCGACCCCATGCTGCCCGAGACCCACTCCATCGTCCCGTTTGCCTCGACGATGGCGCGCTTGGTGTTCAGGTTGAACGTGTTCTTCGACCAGTTCTGGACGGTCGAGTACTGGACGTGTGCGTCTTCGCCGACGAAGACCTCGACGCCGCCCGAGTGGAGGTTGTGGGTGCCGTACTTCGGGGCCGAACAGCCCTCGATATAGTGAACCTCGGAGCCTTCCTCGGCGATGATGAGCGTGTGCTCGAACTGGCCCATCCCCTCCGAGTTCATCCGGAAGTAGGCCTGGACGGGCATCTCGACGGTGACGTCCTCGGGGACGTAGACGAACGAGCCGCCGGACCAGACGGCGCCGTGGAGCGCGGCGAACTTGTTGTCGCTCGGCGGCACGCAGCTCGTCATGAAGTGCTCCTTGACGAGTTCAGGGTGTTCGCGGACGGCCTCGTCCATGTTCATGAAGATGACACCCTTCTCCTCCCACTGCTCCTGCATGTTCTGGTAGACGACCTCGGACTCGTACTGGGCGCCGACGCCCGAGAGCGCGTTCTTCTCGGCCTCCGGAATGCCCAGCTTGTCGAAGGTGTCCTTGATGTCCTCCGGCAGTTCTTCCCAGTCGTCGACGCCCTCGCGTTTGTCGACGTCGGGACGGATGTAGGGAACGATCTCTTCGATGTCGAGTTCGGAGAGGTCGGGCATGCCGGGCCAGTCTGTCGGCATCGGCATGTTCTGGTACTGCTTGAGCGCGCGCAGCCGGCGCTCGAGCATCCAGTCGGGCTCGTCCTTGTCCTCGGAGATCATGCGGATGACCTCCTCGGTCAGGCCTTTGCCGGATCTGACTGCGGAGTTCTCCTCTTTCTTGAACTCGAACCGGGCCTCAGTATCTGTCTCTTTTAGGTGGTCTTGATCGGAACTCATTGGTTGATGTGATTTATGGTTACGGCTGTAGCGTTATTACGGTTGTTCTAGTCGAATCCGGTTACGCGGTGCCGTAGACCTCTTCGCGGACCCAGTCGTACCCCTTGTCCTCGAGTTGCTCGGCGAGTTCGGGACCGCCGCTCTTGGCGATCTGTCCGTCGAGCATCACGTGGACGTGATCGGGCTCGACGTAGTCGAGGATGCGCTGGTAGTGGGTGATCTGGAGGATCCCGGTGCCCTGCTCGTCGCGCAGCGCGTTGATCCCGTTGGAGACGTCCTGCAGCCGGTCGATGTCGAGTCCCGAGTCGATCTCGTCGAGGACCGCGATCGACGGCTCGAGGATGGCCGCCTGCAGCACTTCGTTCTGCTTCTTCTCGCCGCCGGAGAAGCCGGCGTTGAGGTAGCGCTGGGCGAACTTCTCGTCCATCTCCAGCTGTTCCATCTTCTCCTGAAGGATCTGCTGGAACTCGGCGACGCCGACTTCGCCCTCGTCGACGTCTCCCTCCATCGGCGAGGTCTCGAAGCCTTCGTCTGCTTCCTCCTCCTCACCGTCCTCGTCCTCGAAGAGCTCCGCGCGCTCCTCGATCTTGGCGTTCAGCGCCGTTCGGAGGAAGTTCGTCATCGTGACGCCCTCGATCTCGGCGGGATACTGGAAGCCCAGGAAGATGCCGAGCGCGGCGCGCTCGTTGGGCTCTAATTCCAGCAGGTTCCAGGTGCGCTGGTCCTCGTCGATCTCGATGTCCTCGCCGAACTCGTCCTCCTCGATGTGGAGCAGGACCTCGCCGTCGGTGACCTCGTAGGCCGGGTGGCCGGCGATGACCTTCGCGGTCGTCGACTTGCCGGAACCGTTCGGTCCCATCAGGGCGTGAATCTCGCCCGACTGAACCTCGAGATCGACACCCTCGAGAATCTTCTCGTCGCCCTCCGCTACTTCCGCGTGCAGATTGTTTAGTTCGAGACGTGCCATAGTACTTGCTCGTTTGAACGGTGGGTCGTATGACTGATAACGGTTTCGTATCCAACTGGATACTGTCCCACATTAGCAAAATAATTTCCTGAAAGGGAAACTGCTGTTATGGCTGAATGGAACTCGTGGTCGCGGGGTTCGTCCGTTCACGCGGCGAATGCTCGAGCGAACTGAAGGCCTGAGAGGCTCCGAAACCTCACATAAAGCTGTCTAAACCTTTCTGCTCCTGACCGCTTTTCACTTCGTTCCACGAGACGCCCAGCGCCTCGAGGATACGCTCGATCGGGCCCTGCAGCGTCTTCTCGAGCATCTTGTCGTAGTCGACCTCGAACTCCGGGGGGATCTGGTCGTCGTACTCGAAGCAGATGACGTCGGGATCGCGTTTGAACGCCCCGTAGAGCGGATCGGTCTGGGGGTCGAATCCCTCTTCGGTCTCCATCCGGCGGAAGAAGGCGGGGTCGACCCGGTCGAGGTAGAGTCGCTTCGGCTTGCTCCCCCGCTGGAAGTTGGTGCCGAGTAGCAGGTTCGCGTACTTCGCGCCCCGGACCTGCGCCGTGTCGGTGTCGTAGTTACCCAGTCGCTTGCCGATGCCGCCCGGGATGGCGATCTGCTCGAGGGAGATGTCGCCCGTCCGAACGTCCTCGATGATCTCGTTGAGGTACTCCTTGGCGCCCTCGACGTCGCCCTCGCGGACGATCATCTCGATGACCCGATGCTGGACCTCCTTAGTGATCGGCGCGATGTCCGAGCGCTGGTACTCGAAGCCGACGATGTCGATATCGTCGACGTCCTTCCCCTCTTTCCAGACGATGTGGCCGGCGTAGCGTTTCTTCTTGCCCGCCTGGAAGAACCGGCGGTAGAGTTTCTCGAACTCGATCTGAAAGCGGTGGGCGTCGGCGTTCAGGTCCTCGCGCGCGAAGTCGTCGTAGCGGCCGTTGATGTGCTCCTCTATCTCGAACGACTGATCGATGGCTTCGTCTTTCGAAATCTCGGGCCCGAGATCGAGCATGACGCTGTCGGTGTCGCCGTACGTTACCTGATAATCCAGTTCGTTCGCGGCGGTCTCCGTGAACTCGATGACCTCGCGGCCTGTCGCCGTGATCGCCGACGCGGCCTCCTTGTCGTACAGCCGGAACTGCTCCCAGCCCGACACCCCGTACAGCGAGTTCATGATGACCTTCACCGCGCCCTGCTGGCGGTCGTACTGTTCGTACTCGAGGCTCCCGGGTTCGTGCTCGTTGCGCAGTTCCTTCTTCTCCTCGCGCTCGGCGAGCAACTCGGTGATCATCTCGCGCATGACGCCGTCGGGCTCCTTCCGGAAGTGGATCGGCTCGGGTTTTGTCGGTGCGACGTAGGTCTCCCCGTCGTACTCGTCGGGGTCGACCTTCGTCTCGGGCGAGGCGTTGATCGTCGTCATGCACATCGGGTACAGCGACTTCAGGTCGAGCACGGTGACGTTCTCCTTGACGCCCGTGATCGGGTCGAATACGGCGCCGCCCTCGTACTCCTCGCCGGCCTCCTGCTGGCCCTTCGAGGGCAACGCGAACCGGCCGTAGGCCTCGTGGAGGACGTACATGTCGACCGCGTCCCCGGGCGTGGGGGCGTCCTCGAGTTTACACCCCACGAAGGAGCGCACCTCGTCCCAGAACGGGATGATCTCCTGCTGGCGGTCGAGTTCGACGCAGAGTTCGACGTCCCGGAGGTTGTACTCGAGCAGTTTCGTCGGGTCGTCCTCCCAGAGGTCGCCGATGTCGCCGGCGTACCGCTCCTTGCCGACGCCTAACTCGGCTTCGCCGACCGCGTCGAGTCGGTACGAGTCCAACTCGGAGAAGACCATCCGCTGGTAGCCGTAGAGCAGGTCGAAGACGACCCGACCCTTGATGTCCGGGCCGCCCCAGTTGCTGCGCCAGACCTCGTCGACCCGCGAGAGGCGATCGATCGAGAGGTCGTAGTCGTGGTGTGGCCCCTCGAGTTCCTCGAGGCGGTCGAGGAAGTACGGCGCGTCGAAATCCTCGAAGTTCCAGCCCGTGAGGATGTCGGGATCGGTCTTCTCGACGTACTCGATGAAGGCCTCGAGCATCGCCTCCTCGTCCTCGAAGGCGCGGACCTCGTGGTCGATCTCGCCTTCGATCGGGTCGTAGTCGTCGATCTCGGTCGGGATCGAGCCGTCGCCGACGGGCGCCTCGTAGAGCCACATGATGTACTCGTCGTCGTACGAATCGTGGCTGGTGAGACAGACGATCGGCTCCTCGCCGTCCTCGGGGAATCCCGACCGGTCGTCGACCTCGATGTCGAACGTGTTGACGCGCGGTTCGGCGTCGACGTCGACGGCCTCGGCCTCGTCGTGGGGGACGACCAGCGAGTCGTCCTCGGCGCGTCGCTCCGGAACGCGGATTCCGCTGCGGATGTCCTTGTCGATGAGAAATCGGTTCGGGAAGAGGATGTCGGCCTCGAAGTGCTGGAAGTCGTCGCGGATCTGCCCGACGTCTCGAGGCGTCTGACCGAAGATCTTGGTGAGCTTCTCGCCCCGGATGCTCTCGTAGGGCTCGCCGTCCTCGCCGACCTCCCGGCTGCCCGTTAGTCGGTCGTACTGCTCCTCGGGCGGCCGCTCGAGGCTGTCCGTCGGCGCGTAGAAGTACGGCCGGAAGCCGACGAACTGGACGTGCTCTAGCTCGCCGTCGGGCGTGCGCCCGAAGACGTGCATGATCGGTCGCTCCTCGTCGCCGTAGCCCGCGATGGTGTAATCCACCTGCATCACCGCGAACTCGAGTTCGCCCCGCGGTTCGGGCAGGGTCTCCTCGATGACGTCGATCACCTCCGCAGCGTCGGATCCGCCGTTGCCGGCGACCGCGACCGCCTCTTCCTCCGGCCGATCGTCCGTCTCGTCGGAGTCACCGCCGTAGTCCGTCAGTCCGGATTGGCCCGCCTCAGTCATACTGGCGAGATTTGCAGTCGGCGGATAAAAACCCCTGCAATCCCCGACTGCGACCTCGTGGACCGGGCTGGATGGCGGTGAGTCCGTCCCGGGACCGGTCCGTCGTCGATTCAGCGCGCGACCAGCCGATCGCCACAGGAAGGGAGCATGAGTCGTTACCTCGGCGAGCGCGGCCGTCGGCATCTCGGAGGCACCGGCTGGATATCTCCCGAGCATCCGCTCGGCGAGTTCGCCGGAGCGTTCCGAACGGTCGACTCGTACCCCTCAGCCGTCGGTAGTCGGTCCCGAGAGAGTGATATCACGTAGGGGGCGGACGGGTCCGGTTACTTGCAGTAGCAACAAGACATATACTGTGGTAACACATACCATAGAGTCAGGTGATCGAAGTGTCCACTAACGCTGACGACACGACGGATCGAAGCGAGCCGCGTAGCGACCACCAGGGCACCGCGACGATCGAGTCCTACGAGACCGAGGACGGTGTCGTCTTCTACGACGCCGAAAATCCGCTCGCGTGGGTTGAGACCTCTCGGACGCTCACGCTAACGGAACTGGCCTGAAGGCCGATTCGGCCGCCCCGTTTCCTCCCCGCTGCCACATCGAACGCGAACGCTTTTTTGCTGGCTGCTCCACCGTTCCAGTGTGGGATCCGACCGGAACGAGCACGAACCCGAGGAGTACGACCCCGAGGAGGAGTTTCGCGATCCCGAGAGTGACTCCCTCACGATTCCGTCGGTCTCGACCGAGGACGCGGGCGACGGACTCCGGTCGGAGATTCGAGCCGACATCGAGGAGGACCGGGCCTCGGAGCCGTTGATCCCGACCGACGAGACGGACGTTCCGCCGGAACTTCTCGAGACATTCTGGGCGCTGGTCCTCGTCATCAACGGCGCGCTCCTGACGCTGTCGCTCGGCGTCCTGTTCCTCGTCTTCGAGGGCGTGTCGCGAGTCAGCGGCGTTCTCCTCGTCGTCGGCCTCGTGCTCACCGGCTTCGCCGTGCGCCGGTATCGGAACTACCAGCGGCGCGACGACGCCAGTCCCGACGCGGATTCGACGCCAGAACCCTCGACAGCCCCTCCCGCCGACCAGGACGAGGAGGTCGACGGGGATGAGGAGACTTCGTAATCAGCTCTTACCACCCTTGCAGACAGCCGAAACTACTTCAGGAGTGCTCTCGCAACACCAGCCACCGGACGATCCCGACCGATCATGAAATCCGTCCAAGACGACACCGGCAAACGATACCTGCTTCTCAAGCGGTCCGAACACGCGAGTCTGGTCCGTGATCCGCGGAACGGCAACGAGTGTTACGTCCAGAACGACCGCCTCGAGGACCTCGACGAGTCGCCTCTCGAGACGTCCGCCCGGACCGTCGACGATCCGGTTCGGACGCTCCTGACCGCCGTCCACGACGAGGCGACCCTCGGGCTACTGATCGAACTCGCCGAACGAGGGCCGCTGGGCGTCCGGACGGTCCTCGACGCCTACGACTTCTGCGAGAGCGATCTCCACGGCCGACTCACGGTCCTGACGGCCGCCGGCCTCCTCGCGGAGACCGAGGTCGCCGGTGAGCGCGGCTATCGGATCACCGACAAGTGTGAACGGGCGCTCGAGGGAATCCGATCCGCCGACGCCGATTCGGAGGGCCCCGTCGAATCGTCGGGCACCGCGTCGAGCGGTGGGCCCGACAGCGCCTCGTAAGGACGGCATCCGAGCCGGTTCTCGTGGTTCTCGTCGGCCAGTGGTTCAGTCAGCCGGACGGCACTGTTGTCAGTCGGAAACGACCAGTTCGGCCTCGAGCGGCTCCCCGCGCTCGAGGCGGGAGCGATTCGACGTGGCGTCTTTTTCGACGCGGATCAGCGAGTCGGCCGCACCGACGAGCTCCTCGTCGTGGCTGACGACGACGATCTGTTCGACGCCGAAGTCGTTGCGCATCGATTGGATCAGCGAGACGAGTTGCGTGACGTGTCCGGAGTCGAGGAAGACCGTCGGCTCGTCGAGGATCAGCGGCGGCATCGGGGCCGATCCCTCGACGCCCTCGGCGAGCAGCCGGTAGATCGCACAGCGCAGGCTGAGGTTGAACAGCGCCCGCTCGCCGCCCGAGAGCTGTTCCGGTTCGAGGGCTTCGCCGTCCTTCTGGTAGACCGTCAACCGGTACTCGCCGTCTAGATCGATCCCCGCGTAGGAGTCGTTCTGATAGACCAGATCGAACGTCTCGTTGAGCAGCCGTTCGAGGGTCTCGACGTTGCGCTGGCGCAGTTCCGCCCGCAGGTCCGCGTAGGTCGCCTGCAGCGTCTCGGCCTCGTCGTACAGCGACTCGAGGCGCTCGCAGCGCTCCTCGAGTTCGTCGAGTCGGTCTCGGAGTTCCTCGAGTTCCTCGAGCTCCCGTTCGGCAGCGCCGATGTCGTTCTGGATCTCGGTGCGTTTTTCCTCGAGTTCCTCGAGTTTCGCGTCGACCTTCTCGAGGTAGTCCTCGGCGTTCTGCTTGTCGTTCCGGGCGGTCTCGACGCGCTCCTCGTCGAACTCCGACTCGAGGTCGCGCTTGCGCTCGCGTTTGCTCGAGAGCGTCTCGCGGCGCTCGTCGTTCATCGTCTGCCAGTCTCGGCGGCGCTCGCGACGGGTCTCGATCTCGCCGGCGAGGTCCGCGCGCTCGTCGTCGATTTCGGCGATCCGGCGTAACGACTCGAGACCCTCCTTGATCTCGCCGCGCTCGGTGTTGATCTCGCCGAGTTCGGCCCGGTGATCGTCGACCTCGTCCTCGAGGTCGTCGGCCTCCTCGCGTTTGGTCGCGGCTTCCGCCTCGTACTCGTCGGCCTCCTCGAGCAAGCGCTCGCGCTGGTCGCGGCGCTCGTCGAGCGTCTCGCGTTTCTCCGCGAGCAACTGCTCGACGTTCTCGCGGTTCTCCTCGAGTTGCGCGACCTGCCGCTCGGCCTCGCGGAGTTCCTCGGCGCGGTCGATCCGCTCCGCGAGGTCGTCGCGGTCGGCCTCCAGTTCCTCGAGTCGTTCCTCGAGCTCCGCGAGTTCCGCCCGTTTCTCGTCGAGGACGTCGACGTGCGGCGAGTCCTCGACCGGCTGCCCGCACTCGGGGCACTTCCCCTCCTCCAACAAGCGTTCGCCCTCCTCGATGGCGTTCTCGACGGTCCTGACGTCGGCGGTAACGTCGCCGATCTCGTCCGTCAGTTCCTCGCGCTCGGACTCGAGGTCTGCGAGGTGGTCGGCCGCGTCGCCGAACGCGATAGGCGCCCCGTCGAACCGCTCGCGTGCCGTCTCGATCTGCTCGTCGAGTTCCTCGATGCTCTCCTCGCGGTCGTCAATGGCCTCCTCGTCGGTCTCGAGTTTCGACTCGAGGTCCGCGGCGTCGGCCCGCGCCTGCTCGGCCTGTTCCTCGAGGTCGTCGGCCTCCTCGCGGAGGCGTTCGATCTCGCCGTTGGTCTCGGTGATCGCGACGCGAACGTTCTCCAGGTCGTCCCGGAGGTCCTCGTCGCGGGCCTCGAGGGTCTCGATCCGGTCGTCGACGTCCTCGGCGTCGGTGGCGTCCGCGCCCTCGAGGTCGACCTCGGCCAGTAACTCCTCGCGCTCTGCCTCGAGGTCGTCGCGTCTCTCCTCGAGGTTCCGGATCTCCTCTTTTGCGGCCTCACGCTCGCGTTCGGTCTCGGAGATCTTCGAGCGCAGGTCCTCGATCTCCTCGTCGAGCGAGTCGATCTCCTCGCGCGTCTCCTCGTGGCGCTCGAGGACGTCCTCGGCGGTCTCGAGCGTATTTCGGGCCTGTTCGCGCTGATCCTCGAAGCGGTCGATCTCCTCGTTGACGTCGGCTCGGCGCGACTCCAGTTCGTTGAGGCGCTCGTGGAGGTCCTTCTCCTCCTTCTGCTCGACCTGTTTGCGGAGGTCCTCGAGGACCTCCCGCTGGCCGTCGAGGACGGTCTTGACGCCCAGCCGGGCGTCGCTGGCGCGCTCGCGGTACTCCTCGAGCGCCCCGAGTTGCAGGAGGTCGTCGATCATGTCCTGTCGATCGCCCGGCGAGGCGTGGATCAGCTTGTTGACCTCGCCCTGCCGGACGTACGCGCAGTTGACGAACGCCTCGGCGTCCATCCGCAGGAGTTCGGTCACTTCCCGGCGCACGTCGCGGGCGCCCTCGATCGTCTCCGTCGGCGTCTCGAGGACGCACTTCGTCGTCGTCGCCCGATCGCCGCGGAGTTTGAGTCGGCGCTCGACGCGGTATTCGCGGCCGTCGTGAGCGAACCAGAGTTCGACCTCCGCGTCCTCCTCGCCGGTCGTGATCACGTCGTCTAAGGTGCGCTCGTCCAGCGCTTTCGAGCCGTACAGCGCGAAGAAGACGGCCTCGAGCAGCGTCGACTTCCCGCTGCCGTTGACGCCGTGGACGACGGTTACCCCGCGCTCGAGGCCGAGATCAGCCTCGCCGTAACACTTGAAGTTCATCAGGCGAACGCGGTCGACCCTCACGCGAAATCACCCAGCGAGGCGGTGTCGGCGTCAGCCGCTTCCTCGCTCTCGACCGATTCGTCGTCGGCTGGGGGCGTCTCGTCGTCGGCCCTCACTTCGGTCTCGTCGGATGTCGCCACAGCCTCGTCGTCGGTCGTCGCCTCGATATCGTCCGTGTCAGTGTCGGTCGCTATCGCATCCTCCGTCTCGGCAACGTCGTCCGTCTCGGCACCGGTCTCGTCGTCAGCGAGTTCGTCCGCGACGGTCGTCACGTCTTCGTCCTCCGGCGCGCGTTCCGGCGCAGGAGCGAACGCGGCTTCGTCGTCCTCGAGCAGGTCGCGAACTCGCCCTTCGACGGTCTCGCGGACGTTCGAATCGGCCAGGTCGTCGTTCCGGACGGTCTCGTCGATGGTGCGGGCGGCGTCGCTGAGTCCCAGTTCCCGGACGCGCTCGCGGACGGCGGCGTCGGGATCGGCGAAACTGACCGAAACCGCCTCGTCCTCGTCGGCGATCTCTCGCCGGTCGTTGACCCTGGCGACCAGCGCCCCGCGGTCGATGGCCGCCTCCTCGACCGTCGCGGGGGCGATCGGCTTGCCGTCGCCCTCGACCGTGACGATGACGACCGCGTCCTCGAGGTCGTACTGGCGGACCCGTTCTTGCACTCGATCGACGCCCTCGCCGGCCTCGAGGTCGACGTCGACGAAGACGAACTCGCGGGTGTCGGTCAGTCCGCGCCTGCTGATCGCCACCTCGGCGTCCTCGCCGTCGGGGAAGTCCACGAGGTTGTAGCCCCGATCCTCGCGTTCGCTCGCGCTGGCGCGCTCGGTCGACCCGCAGTAGGTGACCCACGTATCGGCCACCTCGGCGGTGTCGGGTTTGTGGTTGTCGCCCAGCAGGACGGCGTCGAACTCGACCGCGGACTCCTCGAGCAGCTCCTCGGTGTCCCAGTCGGCGTGGGCGAAGGGTTCGAAGAGGCCGTGAGTTACCAGCGTGGCGTGCTCGGCGTCGTCGGGGAGCGGTTCGAACGCGTACTCGAGGTCATCGCGCCGCGGTCGGGGGACGAAATCGAGTCCGTAGAGAGCGACATCGTCGACGACTTCGGGGTCGGCGCCGAGTCGCGTCGCGAGTCCGAGATCGGCGAAGAGATCGAGCCACTGGGCGTCGCGCTTCGACTCGTGGTTGCCGACGACGGCCAGAAAGGGAATGTCGGCGTCGGCGAGCGTTCGGAGAATTTCGACGGTGCCCTGCAGATCGACCAGCCCGGGACGGCGGTCGTGAAAGAGGTCCCCGGCGTGGACCACGGCGTCGACGTCGTCGGCGACGGCGTCCTCGACGACGGAGCGGAAGGCCTCGAGGAAGTCCTCGCGTCGCTGTGGAGAGTTGTATTGCTGATACCCGATGTGGGTATCGCCCGTATGGATAAGCCGCGTCATTGTCACCTCGTTAGGAGGCGCTCCCTAAAGGCATTCCGTGACCGACGTGAAAGTGAAGCGAACGGTTCGAGACTGCCGAACGGGCAGTAAGGAGATCCTCGAGGCGTAGAAGTCAAATCTATCAACAGTAGTGGATTTCGCGGTCGTCTTCCGACCGATCTTCGAGATGCGAATCGATCGCCTTAACGACGTCGCCGATATCACGGTTCGCCTGCTGAACGTAGATGATTCCCGCGTGATCGAGGTTCGATCCCTCGACGAGCGACAGAAAGTCGTCGCCGAACGTCACCAGAATCCAGTCGTTCTCGAGGGCGTACGAGAGGTGTTCGCGGTCGGGTTCCCCAGTTTCATCTCCTCTCGAACGGTTTTGACGGACCAGCCTCGACGGCGTAAGCCATCGGCTACCGGGATCCAGATACTTTCGTCGCAGTAGAGCGGCCTCATGCTCGAGCGGACTCCGCGGACCGGAAGTCGTCGATGTGGTCGTAGTAGTACGCGAGAGCGCGGTGGACGTCACCGAGCGAGAGGTCGGGGTACAGTTGCGTGATCTCGTCGGGTTCGTACCCGCTGTGTTCGTACGCCGAAGCGATGTCTTTCACTCGAATTCCCGTTCCCTCGATCGTGGGCGCTCCGTCGCTGTGATCCGGATCCCGAACGATGCTCATGGAACAAGATAGCTTTCGATCGTTCTTAAAGTCGTGGGACGATACGAAAACGAACGTATCCGTGTCTTGGCCGGCTTTCGGTCGGTCGTCCTGACGCTCCGTTCGAAGCCGTTACGCTTCGATATCGAGACTGTACAGCCGTTTGCGAGCGTCCGAGAACGAAAAACGGGAGTCGATCACGTTCTCCTCGTCGAGGCGGTTGAGGGCGTAGCGGACCGTTCGGGAGGGCAGCAGCGTCTCGTCGGCGATCTGTTGCTGGGTCATCGTCTCGTTGTACTCGAGGACCTTCGCGACGAGTTTGGCGCTGGGCGGTAGCTCCCTGACGTCGTCCCACGTCCCCCGCTGGTCGGGCTCCTGTCGTAGCGACTCTGAAGCACTCATCATCTCCCCATTCAGAATACAGGCTGATAATATTTTCTGTTTCGAAAAATGCGCAGCAGTCATATTCAAGACGGGTGTACTTACCCGAAGCCTCTTAAGAACCAACACCCAAAGGTCGGGTGATGAGCGACACTGTGGACGACGTCGACCTCCCGTACGACGAGGACGAGGCGTCCCAACAGGAGAAGATTCAGGCACTCGAGGAACGGCTGGAGGTCCTCGAGGCGCAAAACGAGGAGATGCGTGACAAACTCCTCGATGCCAACGCCGAGAACAACAAGTACCAGCAGAAACTCGAGCGACTGACCCACGAGAACAAGAAGCTCAAGCAGTCGCCGCTGTTCGTCGCCACCGTCCAGGAGATCACGGACGAGGGCGTCATCATCAAGCAGCACGGAAACAACCAGGAGGCGCTGACGGAAGTCACCGAGGAGATGCGCGAGGATCTCCAACCCGACGACCGGGTCGCGGTCAACAACTCTCTCTCGATCGTCAAGACCCTCTCTAACGAGACGGACGTTCGCGCTCGCGTGATGGAAGTCACCGAGAGCCCCGAGGTCAGCTACGCCGACATCGGCGGCCTCGAGGAACAGATGCAGGAGGTCCGCGAGACCGTCGAGATGCCCCTCGAGAAACCCGAGATGTTCGACGACGTCGGGATCGAACCCCCGAGCGGCGTCCTGCTCTACGGGCCGCCGGGGACGGGGAAGACGATGCTCGCCAAGGCCGTCGCCAACGAGACCGACGCCACCTTCATCAAGATGGCCGGCTCGGAACTCGTACACAAGTTCATCGGCGAGGGCGCCAAACTCGTCCGGGACCTGTTCGACGTCGCCCGCGAACACGAACCCGCCGTCATCTTCATCGACGAGATCGACGCGATCGCGGCCAAGCGAACGGAGTCCAAGACCTCCGGCGACGCCGAGGTCCAGCGCACGATGATGCAGCTCCTCTCGGAGATGGACGGCTTCGAGGAGCGCGGCGAGATCCGAATCATCGCCGCCACGAACCGCTTCGACATGCTCGATCGGGCCATCCTCCGCCCCGGCCGGTTCGACCGCCTCATCGAGGTGCCCAAGCCCAACGCCGAGGGTCGCGAGATCATCTTCGAGATCCACACCCGCGGCATGAACGTCTCCGACGAGGTCGACTTCGCGGAACTCGCCGCCGAGGCCGAGGAGGCCTCCGGCGCCGACATCAAGGCCATCTGTACCGAGGCCGGGATGTTCGCCATCCGCGACGACCGGACCGAGATCCGGACGGAGGACTTCCGCAGCGCCTGGGACAAGGTGCAGGCCGACTCCGACACCACCGAGGACGTCTCGAAGACCTTCGCCTGAGCGTTCGGTTTCTCCCCTCTCTCACTCTCCGTTTTTGCCGTTTTCACTCGAGAGCGACGCTCCCTTCTCGAGTTCCAGCTGCCGTCCGATCGATCCAATCAATCGACGATTCCGCTTCGATCCGTCGTCGATTCCGCTCCGATCGCTGTCGCTCTCGACACATCGACACGGACAACAGGTGACCGACGCGCTATCGGCCACAACCGCAGGCGTCGCGACGCCGCACGAGTTCGAGCGGGGATCGAACCGTCCGCTCCCCGATGTGTGTCTCGCAGTCCCTACTGCGTCACAGCGCCATGAAGACCAGCCACGGCACGACGAACAGGGCGACCGTCAGGACGGCGAGGATCAGTGCGTATCCGAGTCCCGTTCCCGCTGCGGTGAGCCACGCCGGATGATCGAATTCGCTGAGATCGACTGCCATATCGGTACCGTCCGGTGAGACGAGTATAAACGTACCGGAACGAGCGGCCCTGTCGTTCGCTGTCATCCGCATCGAACGCTCGCTGTCATCCGCGCCGGTCGGTCCCCGCCACCGGTGTCGGTTGGGTTGACCGCTATCACGGCTCGAGTCGATTCCCGCTCCCGCCCGGCGGCGCGTCGAATGACGGCGTTATCGCCAGGCGTCGAGCGAAACCGCGTCTCGCTCCGTCATCGAGAGCCAGGCGTCGTCCCGACCGATATCGGCGATAACGAGGTGTGGGCGATCCTCGATCTCGTCGATCGCGGAGACGACGGTTTCGTCGTCCGACGACTGATTCCCGACCGCTTCGCCCTCAGGTGTCATATCCAACGATACTCTCGGCGCCTGTATGAATGTTTTGGTATATCTCGAAACAGTGGTTGAACACTTGGTGTTATCGAGCTCTTTTTCCATAGTTTGGTTCTAGTGCCGATAGGAGTGGGAGATAAGAAGAAAACCCCTTCGTGCCGCCCGGGCGCAACCGGCAGTGCGAGCCGGTCCACCGCGGTGCGAAACGCGCCGCGGCCCGCCCACCGTTGCGGTCCGCGACGATTCGAAATCGGTTTCCGGACCGTTTTTACCGGCTGCCCGGCTAGCCACCCCCAATGACGAAGATCGTCGTGGTGGACAACCACGGACAGTTCACCCACCTCGAGCGCCGGGCGCTACGCGACCTCGGCGTCGACACGGAGCTGATCGACAACGAGACGCCGCCCGAGGACGTCGACGCCGACGGCGTCGTCCTCTCGGGCGGCCCCGACATGGATCGGGTCGGCCGTTCGGCGGACTACCTCACCGCCGACGTCCCGGTGCTGGGAATCTGTCTGGGAATGCAACTGATCGCCGAGGAACTCGGCGGGAGCGTCGGAAGCGGCGAGTACGGCGGCTACGCGGACGTAACCGTCGATATCGTCGACGACGCCGATCCGCTGACGGGGTCGCTTCACCCCGAAACGCGCGTCTGGGCGAGCCACGCCGACGAGGTCACGGAACTGCCCGACGGCTTCGAACTGACCGCCCGCAGCGACGTCTGCGACGTCGAGGCGATGAGCGACACCGACCGCGACCTCTACGGCGTCCAGTGGCACCCCGAGGTCGCCCACACCGAAGAGGGCGACGAGATCTTCGAGAACTTCCTCGAGATCTGCGAGTCGCGGTAAGGCTTCCCGAGTCGTCTCGACCGCCGGTTCGACTCGTCGACTTCGCCGCTCTCCGATATATCTTCTACAGGAATAGGAGTACCGACGGTTCCCCTCACGTCGCTGTCGGTGACGCCGCTGTTGGGTAGTAGGCCTCTCCCCTGTAACGACGGGGGGATGGACTGTCGGGTTCCGGCGGCCGATACGGGCGAGCAGCGGGGGAAAGGCGTAAGTACGCAGTGTGCTGTATCGTACCGTGGTATATGTCTGCAATAGACAGGAGCGTTCTCCGCGAGCGGATCGAAGACAGGCGCGAGGAGCTCGTCGATCTCCTCAGTGAACTCATCGCCCGGGAGTCCGTGACCGGCAACGAAAAGCCCGCACAGGAGGTTGTCGTGTCTCGGCTGGAATCCCACGGTCTCGAGGTCGATACGTGGGAACCCGACGCCGACGACCTGCGGGACCATCCCGGCTTCTTCGAGACGTCGTCCTACGCGGAGTACGGATACGACGACCGCCCGAACGTCGCAGCGACGTGTGACGGCGCCGGAAACGGGCGGTCGCTGACCCTGAGCGGACACGTCGACGTCGTTCCGGTCGACGAAGACGAGTGGCGCTACGACCCGTGGGACGCCACCGTCGAAGACGGGCGCCTCTACGGCCGCGGCAGCAACGACATGCTCGGCGGCGTCGCGACCATCCTCGTCGCCTTCGAGGCGCTCGACGACCTCGACGTCGAACTGGCCGGCGACCTCACGATCCAGACGACCATCGAAGAGGAGGACGGCGGCCCCGGCGGCGTCCTCTCCGCGCTCGAGCGCGGCTATCGGCCCGACGCGGCGATCATCACCGAACCCTCCGGGCTCCCGGATATCGGGATGGCGAGCGGCGGTGTCATGTACTTCCGCGTTCGCGTGCCCGGGAAATCGGCACACGCCGCGCAGGGCTACGCGGGCGTGAACGCCATCGGGAAGGCGACGACGCTCTATCGGGCGCTCGACGAACTGGATCAGGAACGGAAGTCGCGCATCTCCTACGAACCGGCCGTCCGTCAGAACCCGAAACTCGACGGCCACGAGACGAACCTGAACGTGGGCAGTATCGACGGCGGCGACTGGCCCTCGACGGTCCCCTCCGAAGCAGTACTGGAGGGGCGGATCGGCTGGCCCCCCGGCGAAACGCGCGAGGAAGTCCGGGCCGAAATCGAAGCGGCCGTGCGAGACGTCGCCGAGGACGACGAGTGGCTGTCCGACCACCCGCCAGCACTCGAGTGGTTCGGCTGGAACGCCGCGCCGCACGAACTCGACACCGACGCGGAGATCGTCCGACTCGCGCGGGAGAACGCGGAGACGGTCACCGGCGAGGAGACGACCTTCGGTGGCGGCGCCGCCGGCAACGACGAACGGTTCTACAACCGGTACTACGATATCCCCTGTCCGTCGGTCGGTCCGCGCGGCGACAACATCCACGGTGCCGACGAGTACGTGGAAATCGATTCGTTAGTCGAAACGGCACAAACGCTCGCGCTGACGGCCGTCGACTGGTGTGGAACCGTGGAGTGATACCCACCGACTCGCGGCGTTCTCGACCCTCCACGCTTATGTCGGATCGGTGAATTTACGTCGGTAATGGGTTCGCTCAGCGTGCGCGATCACCTCAGATCGACCGACGGCGACTACCCGCCGGGAATCTACCGCGTCGTCGGCACTGGCGAGGCCACCGTCACCTTGCTTCGGGTCGGCGACGCCGACGGCCGGCGGATCAACACCGGGGAGGTCGTCACGGTCGACGCCACTACCCTCGAGGCGTTCGAGCCGGCCGACGATCCGGACGGGAACCGCCCCGCTCGGGACCGCCGTGACGGCGGAACTCGAGATGGTCTACTGGCGAATTCGGGTTTTCGCCGAGCAACTGATCGCACAGCCGGTCCCGGCGACCGTCGCGGCGACGCTCGTCGCGGTGGGTTACGTCGGCGATACGTTCGGGTACGTCTCCGACACCGTAGCGAGCGTCCTGCTGTTCGTCGGTGTCGTCGGCCTCGCGTACGTCGGGAGCGGTTCTCTGGACCGGTAGCGACCAACCCGACCGCTCGGGGAGAACGGGATTCGAATCGGGACGTCGACACGCACCGCTCGAGGTGGAAGAAGAATCGGCGGGTCGACGACCGCCGAGGTGCCGCGACCGCGAATCGGGTCCGCTACGCCTCGAACAGGTCGTCGACCGCGTCCCGTGCGGCGCGCGCTGCGGCGTCGGCCACCTGATCGGGGCCGGGACCCGGTCCCTCCTCGGCACCGGGGACGTTGAGATAGACGTCGACCTCGAGGACGCCGTCCTCGAAGGCGACGGTGACGTCACAGTCGCGCACGTTGGACTGCTTGTACCGCGAGAAGATCAGCCCCTCCGCGGCGTCGGAGGCCGTCTGGACGACCGCCTCGTCCGTCGGCTCGTCGGCTGGCATTTATGCGCCGCCCGCACCCGGACCGCCCGGACCGGCCGGGCCGCCCATGCCGCCACCGCCGCCGAGCAGTTCCTCGAGCTCGTCCTGCAGGCCCTCGAACTGATCCTGGACGCGCTCTTCCTGTTTCTCGAGGGTCTCGAGGCGGATCTCGAGGGAGTCGACTTTGTCCTCGAGGTCGTCCTCGGCCTCGTCGTACTCCGTCTCGACGAGCAGTTCGCCGACCTTGCGGTACATCTTGGTGTCGCCGTCGATCTCCTCGAGTTCCTCGAGGGCGTTCTCGGCCTCGGTGAGGCTCGATTCGGCCTCCTGTTTCTGGACGGCGACCTGCTGAGCGGTCTCCTGAAGGTCCTGAAGCTGTTCGATTTTCTCCTGCGCTTCCGGCGGCAGATTACCCTGCATATCTCGACGGTCGCCCTCCGGACTGATAAAGCCAAGCTTTGTCCGCTGCGAGGGCCGGCGTCGGCAGCCCGGGGCGCTTTTCGGGTCGACGGTGTGGTGATCGATATGCGACGGCGCGAGGCGCTGGCAGCCGGCGGATCGGTACTCGCGGTACTGTCCGCTGGCTGTCTCGAGGCGCTCCGTCGGGACGACGCGTGGCGCGAACTGGTCGTCGACCCGCCCGAGGGGGTCTACGTGCCGCCACACGCCGACGAGATGGTGCGCTACGGGACGGCGACCGCGGTCGGCCGGGAGATTTCGCTGCTGGCGTCGCGTCCCCACTCGTTCTGGGTCGTCGCAGACGCCGAGCGCAATCGGGCCGACGTCCGCTCGCGACACGATCTCCACCTGATGGCGACCGTCCGGGACGCCGAAACGGGGGCGTTCGTCCCGGCGCCGGTGACGACGACGATCCGCGCTCGCGGGGCCGACACCGACGAGCCGATCGACCGGCGATCCCTCTGGCCGATGCTCTCCCAGCGGATGGGTGCCCACTACGGGGACAACGTCCCGCTCGCCGGCGACGGTTCCTACGTGGCGACGATCCGCGTCGGCGCGACGACCGCGAACGCGACCGGTAGGCGCGCGGACGTCCTCGAGCGCGAGACGAGCGTCGAGGCCGAGTTCGCGTTCGACACCAACGAAATCGAGGGCCTCGAGCGCCGGTTGATCGACGAGGCCGAGGGCCGCGGCGAGGCCGGCGCGCTCGAGCCGATGGATCACGCCGTGAGGGGTGACGTCGGGCCCAGCCGCGACCCGGGCGCGGAACTCGGCGCCGCGACGAGCGGCGACATCGAGTACACCGCGACGCTCCTCGACGATACCGATCGGAGCGGAATCGACGCGCCGATCCTCGCGGTGACACCCCGAACGGCGTACAACTCGTTTCCGCTCCCCTTCGCCGGCCTCGCCGCGTCGGTCGCTCGAGACGGCGAGCGGATCGCGAGCGCGCCGCTCCGGGAGACCCTCGACGCCCGACTCGGCCACTGCTACGGGACGGCCGTCGATCCGGCTATCCTCGAGCGCGGCGACGAACTGACGATCGACCTCGAGACGCCGCCGCAGGTGGCGCGCCACGAGGGGTACGAGACTGCGTTTCTCGAGGAGCGTTCGGTGACGTTCTCGAGGACGAATCGGTATCGAGGGCGCTCGAGCGCACCGTGAACCGTCTCATTCGGTCCGACTGGCGGCAGCGGTGGCGGGGTGGACGGCCCTGTCGACCGTCTGCAGGAGGGCCACTCCGAGCGCGAGCATGACGACGCTGACGACGACCCAGTGGGGGTTCCACGCCTCCGTCCCGTGGACGACGTTGTGCAGGTCGAGCACGTAGTGGTCGACGATGCCGTCGAAGACGTTGAACACGCCGGCGCCGACGAGGATCGACCCGACGAGATACGTCGTCGAGAAGCGTCGGTCCGTCCCGTTGACCAGCCGCCAGAGAAGCCCGAGTCCGACGAACGCGACGGTGAGCGTGGCGATCAGGAACAGGCCGTCGAACATCACGTTCGTCCGGTAGCCGTCGAGGCTGTACGGATCGTAGTAGCCCGACAGAAGGTGATGGGTCTGCAACGTGAGGTGGAAGATCACGGTGTCGACGACGGCCCCCATTCCGAATCCGGCCGTACCGCCCGCGAGCAGGAGCCGCCGTCGCAGGCTGTCTCGTGACGCCATACCGACGCTTCGGCGGCGACGGACAAAAATCGAGAACCGGCACCTGCTACGCGCAAACGCGTTCGCGGGACCGCCGGTCTCGTACCGTTCTCGATCCCGGCCGACTACGACTCGAGGACCGCCGTCCCAGAATCGGCCGTCCGTTCGGCGACGTCGATCAACGTAAACCAGGTGTTCAACGCGGCCCGCAGGGCGATCACGTCCGCAGCGTCGATATCGATCCGGACGATCGATCCATCGCGTTCGATGCTCGTCCGCGAGCGTGCGTCGTCGATTTCGCCGACCTCGCGGGCGACGCTTTCGGCGACGATGCGTGCGCGAGACGGCGTCTCGTAGTCGAACTCGAGCGTCGCGTCGTGGGTGGACACGCTAGACGACGTCGACTTCCTTGACGTCGCGACTGCGCTCTTTCAGCAGCACGCGGTGGCCACAGTAGGGACAGCGGACGCCACCGTACTCGTCGAGCTGGACGTCGCGTTTACAGCGAGAACACTTGTAACTCATAGTGAATCGTAACTCGAGGGTTATTCGTCGTCTTCGTCTTCGTCTTCGGCCAGCGCCGCGCGGATCGAGCGCGTGACCGTGCGGCCCGCTGGCGTTTCCGGACGGTAGGCGCCGCCGGTGAAGACCTCGCCGGTCTCCTCGTTCTTCCAGATGCCGGTGCCGACGCGCGTGACGTCGTCGCCGTCGACCTGGGCGTGTTCCATATCGTCTTCGATCTCGCTGACGCGACGGCGGGCGACGCGACCGTAGCGGGCGCCGAAACGGCCCGCGCTACCCACGCTTCCTTTCTTGGCCATAGTAGGACTAGCTATCGCCAGCGGATTCTTAAACCTGTTGAGTTAGGGCGGATGCGAATCCGCCGACGCCAGCGACGGTCAGCGACGAGAGCGACCGTCGGGCCGATCCGCCCGGGGGGTGATCAGTTCGTCGCCCGCTCGGCGACGGGACCGGTCAACAACTCCCCGAAGACCAGCGCGAGTGCGGCGAGCGGGCCGACGGGAGCGAGCGGGGCGGCCAGGAGTCCGGTCGCGACGCCCGTCAGTGCGATGGCCGTTCGCAGGGCGAGTCCACTCACCGCGAGCAGCGGAATCGCAGCCAAGACGGCGTCGGGACGCTCGATCATGGCTAATTATATCTAATTACGCCATCCGGATAAGGGGCCGACAACCAGCAGACAGTGTCTCTTCCATCAGGTGCGGACAATACTTGCGAGTTGGACGTCGACGCTCTCGCCGGCCGTCGGCGGACTCGCAGTGCCGTGAGGGCCGTCCTCACTGGAACTCCGCGTCGTCCAGCACCTCGTTTAAGTCCTCGCGGATCCGTTCGCCCATCTCCCGGTCGCGGGCCGTCGTCACGACGCGGTTCTCCTGGACGCTCGAGCCGTCCCGGAGGAGCATGCGAACGTTGCCGCCGTGGTCGGCGCGGGTGACTTTCGCGCGAAGCCCGGACTGCGAGCCCTTGCCGCCGGCGTCGATCGGTCCGGGGATGACCTTCTTGACGTGGGGGTGGCCCGCGACGGCCCGGATGGCTCGCATTCCGGTCCGCCCGCCGATGAGCGTCGAGTGGCTGCCGCCGATCTTCTCCGCGGGCGGCGTCTCGACCACGTCCAGCGCGCGATTCCCTCGCCGGTCCACGACCGCCGCGACGGGGTCGTCGTCCTCGACGCGGTAGAACGCGTGGTGGATGTCCTCGCGGACGGCCTGAATCACCGCCCGCTCGCCGCCCGCGTAGACCTCCTCGGGCCGCTTGCGCCTGATCTCGTCGCCGATCAGCCCCGCGAAGTTCCGGAGTTCGACGACCTCGTTCTCGCCCGCTTCGGGGGTCGTGGTGATCGTCGTCTCACCCAGTACCGGATCGTCAGTTCCGCGTCCCGCCGCCGTGGCTTCGTCGCCATCGCCTGCAAGCATCGTGAGCGTCGCCCGCTCGCGCCCCGCCTCGAGAACGATCGCTTCCGTGTTCGTCTCCCGGCAGACGAGACAGAAATCGCCGGGTTTCTCGAGCGGCGATGCGCAGTGGCGACACTCCATAGACTACCCCATCATTGGCCGGTCGGATGTAAAACAGGCGGGTTTTCGACCGGTGTCGTCCTACGACCCGCTTCCGGCGACGGTCGCGTCGTCGCGTCCCGTCTGTCCGTCCGCGTCGGCGACGGTAGCGACGATTCGATACTCGGCGAGTCGCTGGGATCCTCGAGCGCGGAGCCGCTCGGTCGCGGCGTCGCGGTCGCCGTCGAGGGTCGCCGTCGCCGCGTCGACGACGTCACCGGTGTCGGGATTCCGGAGTTCGAACTCGACCTCGTCCAGATTCCCGTCGGCGTCGGTCGCCTCGAGGGAGACGTCGTACCGGTCCTGACTGCCCCCGGTGTTCGCACTCACGTCGGTGATCGTCGCGGTCGGCGCCGGGCCCGAGTCGGAATTTCCATCGCCGTCCGTTCCCCCACCGTCGCGATCCATCACGCGGATGTCGTACGTGACCGCTCGGGGCGCTCCGTCGCCGAAGCGGAGCGTCGCCTCGACGTCCCGGCTCGCGTCGACGTTCGCGGGCGCGTCGTAGACGAACGTCGCGCGGTCCTCTGCGTCGGTGACGGGATCGACGGCTCGAACGCGCCCGTCGCCGCCGGCCGTTCCCGTCATCGTCACGCCGCTGACGGGGTTGTCGAACCGTCCTCGAACTCGTCCAGGTCGGGCTCGACGACGTGATACCGGTTCGTGTTGGTCGCCTCATCGTAGAGGATCGTCACGTACGCGTACGGTCGGTTCACCCAGTAGCGATCGACTTCCTCGTAGGCCTCGAGGTAGCCGAAATCGAAGAACTCCGTCTCGATGAACGCATCGGACGGCCGACCGGGAAAGGCGTCGTCGGGCCGGTCGTCGAATGAGTCCCGCACGTCCTCGAGGACGGCGGCTCGCACCTGTCGGGTCGACTGCGTGCCGGACGGCGCGATCGCCGAGGTCGTCGCCGTCTCGTCGGCGTCGGATTCCGTCGGGCCGTCGGCACCGCTCCGGCGCTCGTCGTTCTGCGGGGCGACGGGGTCGACGTCGCGTTCGGTCCCGGACGCGGGACCGATGTCGCGTGGCGGGTTCGACGGGATCTTCCCGCGGGTTTCGTCGTCGCCCGGCTGGTTGCCGTCCGGCATCGATCGATCTGCTACCCCGTGTGAGGCGACCCTCTAAATCGTATCGGCTGGTGAGAATGTGAGCGCGGTGACCGCTACAGAATGTCGTCGAGTATGTTCCGAACGGCCTCGGTCTGCACGACGTCGTAGGGGACCCGTATCGGAGAAATCGAGATCTGCCCCTCGAGCAGCGCGTGTCGATCGGTGTCCTCGGGGTCGGGGATGTCCCGGTTGGCCATCTGCTGCCAGAGGCGATTCGTCAGCTGAAACCGGCCGTTCTCCATGGCGGCGTCCATCTCGTAGACCTCGGTCGGCCGGGTCAGCGCGAACTCGTCGCTCTCGACGTCGGGCCGCGGGACGTTGACGTTCAGGTAGTCGACGCGGTCGAACAGCCCGGTCCCGGGCGTCCCCTCGACGAGCGCGGCGGCGACCTCGCCCGCGTGTTCGAAGTCCGCGGGCACCTCCTCGCCGTCCATCCCCAGCGTGTCCATCGAGACGGCGATCGACGGCGTCTCGAGGAAGGCGGCCTCCATGGCGGCGCTGACGGTGCCCGACCGCGAGAAGACGTAGGCGCCGAGGTTCGCGCCGGAGTTACAGCCCGAGACGAGCAGGTCGGGTTCGGGCTCGATGGCGTTGACACCGACGATGGCGCAGTCGCAGGGCGTACCGTCGACGGCGTAGCCGAGTTCGTGCTCGGTGTGGGGGACCGGCGAGGTGAACGCGTCGGCCTCGAGGTCCAGCGCGAAGTCGTCCGTGTCGGAACTCGTCCGGCCGTACGACAGCGATCGGCCGACGGCGCTCTGGTTGCGGTCGGGAGCGATCACGGTGACCGACGCGACCTCGGTGAGCGCGTCGTACAGCGCCCGGATACCGGGCGCGTCGATCCCATCGTCGTTCGTCAGGAGGACGTGTGGCGGTGAATCGGGGTCCATGTGTCGTACCCGTGAGATGCGCGGCGAGCTACCTATGGGTTCGGTTCTCGGCCGACGCTACGAGTCGGTCCCACCCGCGTCCGCGAGGGTCGTCCCGCAGTTCGGACAGTACCGCGATCCCTCGGCGACCATCGCCTCGCAGTCGGGGCACGCGACGGTCCGCTCCTGGTCGCGCGCGGTCGCGAGGTCCTCGCCGCAGTCCGGGCAGTATCTGGCCGCCGACGAGACGGCTGCGCCGCAGTTCGGACAGTCGCGCTCCTCCCAGAGAACGCGCCGCCGGGAGTTCGAGACGTAGTTGTACGCCCCCCAGACGACGTTCCCGACCCCCATCGAGAACCAGAAGGTCAGGAGGGCGACCAGCAGGTGCGAGAGCAGCGATCCGAACTCCCGGTCGACCATGACGACGTGGTCCGGCGCTTCCTCGTCGATGGTCCACCCCTGCGCGATCAGGTCGTCGATCTCCCGCTGGAGCCGTTTGCTGTGCATACCCGGTCTAGAACTCGAGCGGCCAAAAGCCTGTCAGCGCCCATCGCTCGTGCAGTTCCGCCCTCGGTCCGCCTTGCTCGAGTGGGCGGGGGACAGCAACGAACGTCCTGTTCGGGCTCGTCAAGGGAATCGCGGACGCAGGGGTCAAATGCGTGAACGTATCGTTTCTCGAGTCCTCTAGGGAGGCATGATCGAACTCGCACAGTCCGTCGCGACGACCGCGCTGCTCGCGCAGGCGAATCCCGGAATCGACGTCGATATCGGCGCCACCGAGGGGCTCGTCGGCGGCGCCGTCAGCGCCTTCCTGACGACCCTGGTGGTCGGCGCCATCATGGTCGCGATCGCCCCCGCGTACACGGAGCGGATGATGGCAGACGCGCTCGAGGACCCCGTCGGGGCCTTCCTCTACGGCATCGTCTCGCTGCTCGCGCTCGCGCTCCTGACCGTCCTGCTGGTCGTCACCATCGTCGGGATCTTCGTCGCGCTTCCGCTCGTGCTCGTCGCCTATCTGGTGTGGGCGGTCGGCGCCACCGTCGGCTACCTCGCCATCGCCGACCGACTGGTCGGTCGCGCGTACGGCTGGCTGCAGCCGTTGCTCCTCGCCGCCGCGATAAACGGCGCGCTCGCGCTGACCGGGGTCGGCGGCCTCGTTTCGATCTGCGTCGGCGCGGTCGGCTTCGGCGTCGTCCTCCGGAACGCGCTCGGCTGAGTCGCGGGAGCAGTCGCTCCGACGCTGTGGAATCGGGCGCCAGCCACTCGGTCACCACGGGAGCAGGCGGCGGACGCGGGACAGAAGCGACGGTTTCTCACAGCGGACGCGCAGCGTGGTCCCCTCGCTCTCGAACGTCGCCTCCCGCGCGGCGATCCGCTCGCCGCCGGGCAACTGAATCTCCTGATCGTCGATCGGGACCGTGCCACCGCTGCCCGCGCCGAACGAGGTCGGTTCCGGCGGTCCGCCCTGCAGCTCCGGGACCGGATCGCTGTACTCGATTTCGTACACCGTCGTCCCGTCGACCACGTCCCGGTGCCAGTCGACGATCTCGCGGTCCTCGTTCTCGCCGATCATACTGCCACGGTCGCAACAACTCCACAAAAGGCGTTCGGCTGGCGGGCCGTGAGGCGGTCGGCTACCGTCCGAGAGGCGTTCGGCTGCCGTATCGGTGGTCGGCGACGGTCGCCGTCACCCTAGCTCGAGCGGATCGACCTTCAGGAACTCCCGGCAGAGGACCGTCGCGTACGACCCCTTCGGCAGCGCGAACGAGAGCGTAAGCGGATCGGTCTCGAGGGAGAGAGCCGTCCGGACGAGGATCGCTCGCCGGGTGCCAGTCGAGTGAAATTCGCCGGGCAGATCGAAGTCCGCGGGCTCGAGGTTCAGTTCGTCGAGGACGCTCCGTTCGATCTCCCCTTGCTCGCCGTCGGCGAGTTCCGTCTCGGTGCCCACGAGCGGCGCGGTGACGAACGCGCGTCCGCGCTCGCAGTGGCGCCGCACCGAGCGCACGCGGCGCTCGTCGACCCGCTGGAGGCGATCGGTGTCGGGCAGCTCGAGGCCCGCGGGGGCGTCGGTGTCGGCGAAGCAGGCCACGTCGCCCGCGACGGGTTCGTCGAACGGCAGGCCGCGCTCGAGGCGCTCGGAGAGCATCAGGTTGAACGCATAGGACTGCGCGGCGTGGACGAACAGCCGCTGGAGATTCGAGGGGAGCCGCTCGAGGGCGGCCCGGAAATCCTCGGGTCCGGGCTCGCCGTCGACCTCGGCCAGCCCGTGACAGAGCGAGCGCTCGTACCGGAGGCGGTGGGGGAAGCGCTCGAGGGCTGCCTGCCAGTCGCGGGTCTCCTGGACGAAGGCGCGGGCCTCCTGCGTGGACTCGGGTTCCGCGTCGGTCGGGTTCCCGAGGTAGGCCATCACCGCGCCCGCCCAGTCGCCACGGACGATCTCGAGGCCGACCGCGTGGGTGACCGGCCGACGACTGCCGAAGCGCTGCTGGCCGAAGAAGTTGGGGACGCCGACGGAGACGCTCGAGCCGTCGTCGCCGTCGGTCGCGTCGGCACCGCCGTCCTCGAGGCCGCCGAAGGCGTGCAGTTCGTCCGCGATTTCGGTCGCGTTCTCGGGGTGCTCCGCGTCGCTGACGACCAGTTCGAACGCGTTGCCCGCGAGGTCGCCGAACTCGAGGTTTCGGCCGGCCCGCCCCAGCACCTCGAGGTCGGCGCCGTTTACGTCCGGGAGGTTCGTCGGGTCCGCCCCGTAGATCGAAAACAGCTGCGTGGTGACCGCGTACTTGTCCTTCGTCCCGGCCCAGTTGACCCGCTCGCGGGAGACGCCCAGCGCGTCGGAGAGTCGCGAGGCGAAGTCGTTGGTGTCCCAGCCCGACAGCCTCGCGCGAACAACGAGGTGCGGGTAGGCGTCCGCGTCGGCGTCGACCGGCTCGGTCGAGAACCGCTCGAGTTCGCGCACGCGGAAGTGGTCGTCGGCCTCGCGCAGGCGGCCCCCGACGCCGTCGCTGTCGGTGACGTAGTACTCCATGCCGACGGCCCGCTCCGTTGGATGTGCCGGACGCATGCTGATTGTCGGCGCTTGGGCGGCCGGGGATAAATCGGTTCGTTCTCGCGTCGCTCGCCGGATCGTTCGTCCGTCGGCCGACCCTCGCGCGCTGACCGAACCGATTATCGGCCGGGGCGGTCGACGGTGGCCGTATGGACGCGACCGGTCTGCGAGACCCGCTCGAGTCGTCGGTCGGGCTGGCGGTCGGTATCGGACTGGTGACGCTCGCGACGGGCGACTGACCCGGCCTCGGATTCGCGCTCGGTATCGCGCTCGTTCCGGTCTTCTTCGTGGCGCTCGCGCAACTCGACGGCCCGCTCGAGGTGCGGACGGCCCGAATCGGCGCGACCGTCGTGGCCGGCGGGCTTCTCGCTGCGGCGCTGTGGCTGCTGTGACGGTGTGACGGTTGCTCCCCTCTCGAGCGCCGTCGCACCGGGGCCGGAGCGACCCCGACACTTTTGGTCCTATCAGTTGTTAACAACGTCTATGGGTGGGAAACGGGAGTCGCCGAACGCGGAGAAATCGAAGGGAGTCGCCGTCTGCGACGGCTGCGAATCGGTCGTCTCGGTCTGGGTGAGAAGCGACGGGCGAGTGGATCCGATCAGTCCGCAGGGGGTGTGCACCTGTGCGGAGCCATCGCTTCAGCTCGTGGACGACGGTGAACGCGAGCCGGAGGAATCGACGACGAACGGCCCGTAACAGCGCTCTCGAGCCGTCTCAGAACAGGGAGAGGTCGCCGGTGACGCTGTCGACGCGGTCGTCGCCCGCGGGGCCGACGGCCAGCGTCGTGACGGTTCCGGGCTCGAGTTGCGTGTGACCGGCGTCCCTGACGACCGCGTTCGGGAGGCCCTCGCTGTCGGCGATGGCGGCGAGTTCGTGTAGCTGGCGTTCGCTCTCGCCTTTCAGGACGACCTTCTTCTGGCCGCTCTGTTTCCACTGGCTCCGGAGTTGGCTGTCCGCCTTCTCGTAGGCCGACAGCGACGCGTGGGCGACCTGCGCGGCGAGTTTGCCCTGCCCCATCCCGATGTCGGTGCGGGCGACGATGGCCTGCTTCATGGCCGAGAGAAGACGGGGGACGCCTTTAGCAGTGACTATTTCCGCAGCTGTGACCGAAGAGCGCCCCGAAGCGGTCAGCGAACGATCTCGCCCTCGAGGCCGAGTTCGCGTTCGGTTCGCCGCGCCTCGGGCCCCGCTTCGACGAGGCTCGGTTCGGCGGCCGGCCCCGAGAACCGTTCGGGATCCGGGTCGACGCGTTTGACCACCGACGAGAAAACCGAGCCGCGCCGGCCCGACGCCGAGACGATCCCGCCGTACTTGCGCTCCTCGAAGGTGGTCTCGTCCGGGTCGGGGAACTCCTCGCGGATCATGTCGGCGCCCTCTCTGACGTACTCCGCCGCCCGCCGCTGGGAGTACTGGCTCTCCTCGTAGTACGTCTCGGCGTGCTCGCGGGCTAGCTCCTCGGAGCAGTGTTCCGGCGACTCGTAGTGGATCGCCTCCGGCGCGGTGCAGTCGCTGGCGAAGCGAATGTTCAGCGTGAACCCGTCCGGATAGCGGAGGAGCAGCGGCGCGTACACCATCTCCGTCACCGTGGGCCACTGCTGAACCCGCCAGACGCCCTCGAAGAAGTACGCGGTGATCTCTGCGATCCGGTCGTCGCGGTCGCCCCGAAAGTACGCCATCGCGACCTCCTCGTAGTCCTCGCCCGCGATCCGCTGCAGTCGTCGCTGGAAGCTCTCCGCGGCGTAATCGAACCCCTCCTCGTAGGCGGTGAGCAACGGGACGTCCGGATCCGCCAGCAAGTCCGCCTTCCGCTCCTCGGCGTCCGCGATAGTCATCATGTTCTCGTGGAAGACCCGCTCGGCCTCCTCGTCGGGAAGCGGGATTCTGACAGATCGCTGATGTAACACCCCCGCATCGCCGTTGAACCGCTCCTGTTGCCCCTCCATGAGAATCCATTCGGGGTACCACTTACTAATCGATTCGGGCCACGAGTTGGAAAGTGAACCATCGAAGAATATTCGGCTGCCGTTCACGCACCCCCACAACGGATCGGGTGATTTAGGGCCTCGTGGTTCGCACCGACTCGGTATGATCCTCTCCGACGCGGACATCCTCGAGCGCCTCGAGGCCGGCGACCTCGTCGTCGAACCGCTAGACGACCCCGAGTTGCAGATCCAGCCCGCCAGCATCGACCTCCGGCTCGGCCAGGAGTTCCTCGAGTTCCAGCGGACGAACATTCCCTGCATTCACCCCAACTCCGAACAGGAGGTCGACGAGTACGTCACGGAGACCGTCGTCGAGGACGGCGACGACTTCATCCTGCACCCGGGGGACTTCGTGCTGGGAACGACCCACGAGCGCGTCGAGATCCCGGCCGATCTGATCGCCCACGTCGAGGGCCGCTCCTCTCTGGGTCGCCTTGCCGTGGTAGTCCATGCCACAGCGGGACTCTGCGATCCGGGGTATCGCGGCCAGATCACCCTCGAGCTATCGAATCTCGGCACCGCGCCGGTCGCGCTCACGCCCGGCATGCGGATCTCGCAGTTGACCTTCACCGAACTCAAGACCGAAGCAAAGCGTCCCTACGGCAGCGAGCGCGGCTCGAAGTACCAAGATCAGGCCGGGCCGCAGGCCTCGCGAATCCAGAGCGACGACGAGTTCGGCGGGGATCAACTCGAGCGCGACTAGTCGATACTTCTTTCAGCAGTATCGCTTTCGGGGGCGATCACAGCCGTTCCTCGAGTGCGGGAACGGGTGCGCGGAACACGCTGCTATCGTGGCAACTAGGATGGCCACACCCTCCCCAGCCGATTCGCTCGGTCACGACGTTCCCTCGCTCATCCCTCGCACGATGTCGCATCGCGGCTCGTTGTTCACTCGCCGCGACGCAGCGCGCGCCACCGAAACGGTGGCGAACGAACCCGTCGCTCAGCATCCCTCCTCGAGCGCTCGATTCCGATCCCGGGACCCACCGATCCCACAAGTTATTCCGCGCGCGGACGTAGGTCCGACAAATGCAATTCGTCGAAGAAATCGTCGTGGACGAGTTCCTCCCGACGGTCCGGTCGCTGCTGGCCGGGGAACTCCGCGAGCGCGGACTCACTCAGAGCGAGGTCGCGGAGGTCCTCGGGATCAGTCAGAGCGCCGTCTCGAAGTACGCCCACGGCGACGTCACCACCAACGAGCGCATCGCCGACGACGAGCGCGTCGAGGGGCTCGTCGGCGAACTCGCCGACGGGCTGGCGGCCGGCGACGTCACGCCCGTCCAGGCGCTGATCGAGATCGAAGTCCTCGTTCGCGACCTCGAGACGGGCGGCGACCTGCTGGCACAACTCCACGAGGAGGCGGTTCCCGACCTCGCCGACCACGGCGCGAGCTTTCGGGTGCACGACCCCGAAAACGACCTGCGGACCAGCGAGCGCGTGCTGTCGTCGCTCCGGCGCGGCCTGCGCATCCTCGAGAACGCCAGCGGCTTCTCGACCCTGATCCCGGCGGTCGGCTCGAACCTGGTCGCCTGTACGCCCGACGCCGCGGACGTCGACGACGTCGCCGGGGTTCCCGGCCGCATCTTCGACGTCAAGGGCCAGACCACGGTGCCGTCGGGTCCCGAGTTCGGGGTCTCCGAACACGTCGCGACCGTCCTCCTCGCCGCGCGCGACCACGGCGCGGACGCCTCGGCGGCGATCAACGTCCGGTACGACAAGAACCTGCTCGCGGAACTGACCGAACAGGGTCACACGACGGCCGAGTTCGACGAGTCGAGCGACGTCGCCTCGAGCGTCGGCGCCGCGATCGAGGACGATCCGGAGGCGACGGTGCTCTACCAGACCGGCGGGATGGGGATCGAGCCGCTGATCTACGTGCTGGGACCGGACGCGGAATCGGTCGCGGACGCGGTCCGATCGCTGATCTGAGATGGCGGGCCTCCCCTCGAGACTCCGAGCGCTCGATCCGCGCCGAGATTCGGAATCGGGACCGGCCACTGGAACGAGAACGAACGCGGCGTCTGAGACCGCCCAGGAGTTCTACGGCCGCTGGGCGCGCCTCTACGATCTCGTCGCGCGCCGCACGCCCGGAATCCCGGCGCTGCGACGCCGAGCGGCGGCCGCCTGCCGCCTCGAGCCCGGCGACACCGTCGTCGAGATGGGCTGTGGCACCGGCGCGAACCTGCCGTACCTGCGCGAGCGGGTCGGTCCGGAGGGGACCGTCATCGGAATCGACTTCACCGGACCGGTGCTCGAGCGGGCGCGGGAACTGACGGCCGAGTACGACAACGTGCACGTCGTCCGGGGCGACGCGACGCGGCCGCCGCTGGGCGCGCTCGAGGACGACCCTGATGCCGAGGACGCGCCAGCTGACGGGGTGCCAGCCGACGAAGCGGCCGTCGACGCCCTCCTGGCGACGTTCGTCGTCGGCATGCTCGAGGACCCCGCCGGCGCGGTCGACGACTGGTGTGACCTCGTCGGCCCCGGCGGCCACGTCGTCCTCGCCGACGCCGCCTCGAGCCGCGAGTGGTACGCGCCGCCGGTCAACGCTCTCTTCCGGGCGATCGTCGTCCTCTCGACGCCGCCGACGACGAAACTGCGCTACGAGCGCGATCCGCACCGTCGGCTGGACGAGAAGATCACCGACGCCCACGCGCGCCTCCGCGAGCGGTCGACCGCCGTCGCCGACGAATCCCACGTCTTCGGCGTCGTTCGGCTGACCGGTGGTCGGCTGGAGTGATCGGCGGCGGCAAACTGCCGTGATCGCCGGCGGACTGGCGTGATCGGCAGAGAAAAACGGTGATCCGAAGTCGATGCATCCACGAGGGTCGCCTACGCCGGCGCCTCGATTCCTTTATATTTCGCGATCGGGTCGCGGAGCTCGTCGGGCAGCGGCGACGGTCGCTTCGACTCGGGGTCGATGTGGACGATGGTCGTCTCGGCGGTCGCGGCCACGTCGTCGCCGACCCGGATCTCGTACTCCATCGTGCAACTGGACTCGCCAAGTCGACCGATCCGGAGGGCGACCTCCGGGTCGTCGCCCTTGACGACCGGTCGTCGGTAGTCGATCTCGAGGTTGGCGATGACGAAGGAGATGTCCTCGGGGGCGACGCCGACGACCTCCTCGAGGAAGTCGGTGCGGGCGACCTCGAGGTAGCTCGCGTAGACGGCGTGGTTGACGTGGTTCAGCGGATCGAGATCGCGGTAGCGGACGGGGATAGAGACGGTAAACGGTTCACTCATTGTGTGTTGAAGATGCCGGCTGTGACAAAAGAGGGCTGCGGTTCTGGCAATCCCGGAGCGGGGAGTCGATCGCTGCCGGAGCGGGGATTCGTCCGTCGCCGGTGCGGTCAGCCCTCGTACAGCCGAGCGTGGTCACTGCAGAACTCGGGGTCGCGCAACTGGGCCTCGATCAGGTCCTCGTGGTAGTGCGCGTTATAGAGGCGACACGCCTCGCTGTCGCAGAAGGTCTCGCCCGTCTCGAGGTAGTGGTACGCCTGCAGAACGTACCCCTTCAGGGCGTCGGTCGTCCGGGGGTCGTCCTCGATCAGGAACTCGCCCTCGACCCGATTCTCGAGGACCTCCCGGGGCGGCGCGTCACCAGAGAGCAGCGCGTGGCGCTGCTTTGCCTCGTAATAGGCCTCCGGCTTAGCGGGGGCCTCGTAGAGCCCGGGCACCGAGACCAGCGCGGGTTGTCCGAGGACGGTCACGCGCTTGTGCCAGCGACCGTCGTGGTCTCCCCACGTTCCGATCGCGCGGTCGAGGATCGCCACGTGGAGCGTCTCGAGGCCGCGCTCGGCTTCCGGGAGCGCGGCGTTGAGCGCCCGCTGGACGGCCACGCCGTCGTAGAGCACTCCGCCCTCGCGTTCGGGGTGCTCGAGCGCGCGCTCCTCGTACCGGATCGTCCCGAGCATCGTGTTGCCCGTCTCGCGTTCGTAGGGCGAGGGGACCCGCCCCTCGGCGAACCGCTCGGGGAGGTCGTCCGTTCGGTGGACGTCCAGAAACCGATCGCGAACCGTCACCGACGCGTCGATTCGGTCCGCGAGCCAGTCGGCGACGGTGTCGGCGTTGACGACGGTCGAGGGCGCGCGATAGCAGATGACTTCGTCGACCATATACAACCTAGTCGTACCACTCGGTGAAACGCTTGCGGTCACCGGTCGGTCCGCGGTGGGACGGGACGAACACTGAACGTCGGATTCGCGGGTTCGACGACGGACCGACAGACTGTCATTCGTCGAGAAACGCCGGCCTCTCCACGCGCTCGGACTCGGCCTCGCGCCACGAGTGTGTGGGCTCCCACCCCAGTTCCCGGCGCGCTTTCGCCGTCGAGAACGCCGACTGCTCGCCCTCGAGGTCGCAGTCGGCTGGGAGGTCGCCGAAGACGGCCTCGATCGCGTCCGCGGTCGGGCGGCCGAGGTAGTTCTCGGCGGCCATCGCGTGGTACGGCTCGTGGCCGTCGACGTCGGCCGCGAGGGCAGCCTCGACGATCGAGACGACGTCGCGCACGTCGACGTACGACCAGAAGTTGCCGCTGGGCTCGGCCGAGTCGGGGTCGAAGCCGTCCCGGACGTCGCCACACCGGTACTCGCCGGGGTACTGGACCCACGACGGACGGATCGAGGCGACCGAGACCCCGTGCTTCCGGACCGCCTTCGCCGCGAGTTCTTCGCCGACGAGCTTCGACGCCCCGTAGCCGTCTTCGGGCCGCTGCGGGTGCGATTCGTCGATCGGCAGGGCGTCCGGCAGGAACGGCTCGTCGGCAAAGGGCATCCCGTAGAGGCTCTCGCTCGAGGTCCAGACCACGTCCGCGCCGACTCGACCCGCGGCCTCGAAGACGTGATAGGCCGACGAGACGTTGGTCAGGAACGTCTCGGTCTCGGGCGCGAGGTCCATCCGCGGAATCCCGGCGCAGTGGATCACCGCGTCGGGCTCGCGCTCGAGGATCGCCTCCCACGCCGGCCCCTGTTCGGTGAGATCGGCCGCGAGGAACGTGACGTTCTCGCGCTCTCGCGGCGGTCGCTCGAGGTCGATCCCGACGATCTCGTGGCCCTCGCCCGCGAAGTGATCGACGGCCCAGCTTCCGACTCCGCCGGTCGCACCGGTCACGACGAGTTGCATGGTCGAAGGCTGCTCGCCCGCCGCGAAAACGGTGTGGATTCGGATTCCGTCTCGAGGATGCCACGCTCGCCGCGCTGTACGATTCCGACGACGACTACGTCGCCCAACTCGAGACCGCGACCGACGACGCCGTCGAGCGCGGCCACCTCCTCCAGTCCGACGCCGAAGATCTCCTCGAACGGGCGACCAGCGCCTCGATCGGTATCGATTCGGTCGACGGCTGAGCGGAAAGCGCGACTCGAGTCCCGTTCCGCAGCCGCCGGCGTCAATGCGTGCCATTACTCGACGAAGGATCGCTCGTCGCGAATCGCAGGTGTACGTACCGTCAACAGAGTTACCTTTCTCAAAAGACGACTCGATAGCGATGTACATTCCGCTGGCCGGAAATGCCCTCCAGATCGCGTCGACGATCGATGTCGCATCTTCGGTCGGTCGGTACGTCCTGCTCGCCGCGTTCGGAGTGATAGTCTTCGTGCGGATTGTGCTTCAGTTCGAGCACATACACGAGATCTACGGTGACGACACGGCTTCGTAGGAGTCGAAGAACAAATGTCTCTCGTGTGGGCCCGCGTTCCGGCGGACGCCGACGCGTGCGGGTACTGCGACGAATCGCTCACCGACGAGGACGAACCGTCCGCCGACGAGGCGCCGGACTACGGGTGGATCAACGACTGACGGCGCCTCGAGTCACCGAAAACGGCGGCGTCCGGGACCCGCTCAGTCGTCCGCCGGCGATGCCGCGCGCGAGGTGATGTCGACCGGGTCGGCGTCGACCTCGAGTTCGTCGAGCGCGACCTGTGCGGCGCGCTTACCCGAGACGAGCATGGCGCCGAAGGTTGGACCCATCCGCGGGAGGCCGTAGGTGGTTGCCGTCGCCATCCCGGTCGCGATCAGACCGTCGTGGACGAGGCCCGTGTGTTCGACGACGGCGTCCTCGGACTTGCCGACCCACATCGAGTCGTGGCCGGGCGAGTCGTGGCCGGGAGCGCCGTAGCTGTCGTCGCCGGTCTGGTCCATGCCGGTCGCGTTGGCCTCGGCGTCGCCGATACCGGGCGCGTCGAGGACGCCCCGCTCGTCGAGTTTCTTGACGGCCATCGCGTCGTGGCCGGTGGCGTCGATGACCAGATCGGCCTCGACGGCGATGGGGTCGACGCAGGTGATCTCGCGGGGCAGGGCGTGGACCGGCGTCCAGTTCATCACGATACCCGAGACCTTGTGATCCTCGCGGATGACGATGTCCGTGAACTCGGTCATGTTCTGCATTTTCGCGCCCGCATCGCAGGCGGCCTTGATGAGACCCGAACAGGCCTCGGGGCCGTTGGCGACGTAGAGCCCCTCGCTGTCCGCGGACTGCTTGTGCGAGACGTCGAGTTCGTCGAGGATCTGTTGGGCCGGGTCGCGGACGGTGACCTTGTTCATCAGGAAGCCGCCGAGCCAGAACCCGCCGCCGAGGTAGTTGTTCTTCTCGACGACCATCGTCTTGACGCCGCGCTCGGAGAGCTCCTTCGCGGCCGTCAGCCCCGAGGGACCCCCGCCCACGATGATCACGTCCGAGTCCGAGAAGTCCATGAACTCCTCGGTCCACTCCTGTCCGATCGCTCGAGTGACGTCCGCTTCGCCGACCTGACTGAACTGCTCGAAGTCGCTCATACAACCTAGTGGTAGTATCGGATGGTGAAAAGTCTATCGTGACGAACATCCCGAGAAATCAATTTTCGGACCCGTATACGGGCGAATAGATCGACATTCCTCGTGATCGATCGTGCGGTTCGGGAACGCCGTCGGCCGTCAGTCGTCGACCGACTCCGGATCCCGGTCGCCCGCCGGACGGTCCGTCCGCGGGTCGGTTCCGTCCTCGTTGCCGTCGATGACGCCCTCCGTCCACGTTCCCAGCCGGAACCAGGCGACGGCAACGACGAACGAGGCGACCATTCCAAACGAGTAGGCCCACCAGATCCCCTCGACGCCCCACTCGAGGCCGCTGATCTCGAGGCCGACGCCGGGAACCGTCACCGTCCAGCCGAAGGCGAGGACGAGCGCGACTGGGACGCGGAAGATCCACCGCGAGAGGAAGGAAAGCACCATCGCCTCGCGGGTGTTACCGGCGCCGCGGAACGCGCCCTGGATGACCATCACGCCGGCGAACAGCGCCCAGAAGGGGGCCATGATCCGCAGGTAGACGACTCCCTCGGCGATCACGTCCGGATCGCCGACGAAGATTCGCATGGCCTGTGCGGGGAACGCGATCAACACCGCCGCCACGGCACCGATCAGTACCATCGTCCCCGCGGTCGCCGTTCGCGCGACTGCCGCCGCTCGGTCGGGGGTCTTCGCACCCAGATTCTGCCCGACGCCGGTCGCCGTCGCGTTCCCGACGGCGCCGGCGACCGACCACGTGACCGACATCAGGCGGACGCCGATGCCGTAGGCCGCCGTCGGGTTCGCACCGAAGCGGGCGACGAACCCGGCCATCGCGACCGACGCGAAACTGCGCGCCCAGCCGTCGATCGTCGACGGGTAGCCGACGTCGACCAGCTGTTTCAGGACGGTCACGTCGGGTGTGAGATCCTCGAGCCGGAGTCGAACCCCGAATCGGCCGTCGAGCAGGATGGAGACGCCGGCGACGGCGGCGAGCCCGCGGGAGACGAACGTCGCCACGGCGGCGCCGCGAGTGCCCATCGCGGGGAACGGCCCCCAGCCGAGGATGAGGAACGGATCGAGGACGACGTTGATCCCCGCGGAGACGAAGACGAGCCACATCGCCGTCTTCGTGTCGCCGGCGCCCTGAAGCGAGGAGCGAAAGGCGAAGAAGAGGAAGGTCAGCGGCAGCGCCAGGAAGATGATCTCGACGTAGGCCAGCGCCTCGACGAACACCTGATCGCGCGCGCCGATTAGGGTGAGCAGCTGGCGCCGGAAGACCAAGCCGACCGCCGCGAGGACGCCCGAGACGGCGAGCGTGAGCAAAATCGTCTGGGCGACGACCCTATCGGCCATTCGATCGTCGCCGGAGCCGACGTACTGGGAGACGAGTGCGATGGTCGCCGCGGTAATTCCCATCGCCGTCGAGACGAACATCCAGGAAAGGGGAAACATCAGCGAGACCGCGGCGACCGCCTCGCTGCTCACGCGGCCGACCCAGAACATATCCGCGAGGTTGTAAACGGTCTGGAGCAGGTTACCCAGCACGAGCGGCCACGCGAGGTGCAGCAGTTTCGGCGGGATCGCTCCCGTCGTCATGTCGACGCGCTTGCGCTCGGGTTGCGATTCTGCCACGTGTCCCCTCCGTCCGACTCTCGCCCGGCGACGTGAAAAGGACTCGGCTCCCGGTAGCGGCGTGCCGTTTTCGGGAGGACCGGCTTCGAGCGCCGTCGGTTGGCGCGGGCCCGGAGCCCGCCGGCCGGTCGCCTCGAGAGACGAACCCGATAGTTCGCCGACCGCGTCGGTTCGAATATGGGATGCGTCGGCGACCTACCAGCAACCGACCTTCACGCACACGCGACCGCGGCCGCCCGCACAACGCACGCACACCCGCGCTATCCCCCGGTTTCCGGCGAAAACGTTATCAAACCCTCACTCGTAGCGAGCGACGATGCAGGACACTCGCCCGCACGTTCCGGAACCGACCGCTCGCGGAGGTGAGCCGTCGTGGAACTGATAATCACGGAGAAGGACAACGCCGCGCGACGGATCGCCGACATCCTGAGCGGCGGCACCTACGACTCGAGTCGCGAGAACGGCGTCAACGTCTACGAGTGGGGCGGTAAGCGCTGCGTGGGGCTGTCGGGTCACGTCGTCGGCGTCGACTTCCCCGCCGAATATTCGGACTGGCGGGACGTCGAACCCGTCGAACTCATCGACGCGAGCGTCGAGAAGACCGCCACGAAGGAGAACATCGTCGCGACGCTGCGCATTCTGGCGCGCAAGGCCTCCCGCGTCACCATCGCGACCGACTACGACCGCGAGGGCGAACTCATCGGGAAGGAGGCCTACGACATCGTGCGCGACGTCGACGAGGACGTCCCCATCCGGCGGGTTCGCTTCTCGTCGATCACGGAAAACGAGGTGCAAAGCGCCTTCGACGAACCCGACGAACTGGACTTCGATCTGGCGGCCGCGGGCGAGGCCCGCCAGATCATCGACCTCGTCTGGGGCGCCGCGCTGACGCGGTTCCTCTCCCTGTCGGCCGGCCAACTCGGCAACGACTTCATTTCGGTCGGCCGCGTCCAGTCGCCGACGCTGAAACTGATCGTCGATCGCGAGCGCGAGATCGAGGCGTTCGCCCCCGAGACCTACTGGGAACTGTTCGCCGACCTCGCGAAACACGAGGGCGATTCGACCACCTTCGACGCGCAGTACTACTACCGCGACGAGGACGACAACGAGGCCGAGCGCGTCTGGGAGGAGGCCGTCGCCGAGGAGGTCTACGAGACCCTCGCCGAGCGCGACGCCGCGACGGTCGTCGACGTCAACCGCCGGACGCGCACGGACACGCCCCCGGAGCCGTTCAACACCACCCAGTTCATCCGCGCGGCCAGCGCCATCGGTTACTCGGCCAAGCGGGCGATGTCGATCGCCGAAGACCTCTACACCGCCGGCTACATCACGTATCCGCGGACCGACAACACCGTCTACCCGGACGATCTGGACCCCGAGGAACTGCTCGACGACTTCGTCGGCCACCCCACGCTCGGCGAATCCGCCGAGTCGCTGCTCGAGGCCGACGAGATCGTTCCGACGGAAGGCGACGAGGAGACGACCGACCACCCGCCCATCCACCCAACCGGCGAGATTCCCTCGCGCGGGGGCGACGTGAGCGACGACGAGTGGGAGGTGTACGAACTCGTGGTGCGCCGGTTCTACGCCACCGTCGCCGAGGCGGCGATCTGGGAACACCTCAAGGTCGTCACCGAGGTCGACGACTACCGGCTCAAGTCCAACGGCAAACGACTCGTCGAGGCCGGCTACCACGACGTCTACCCGTACTTCAACACCAGCGAGAACTACGTCCCGGACGTCGACGAGGGCGAAGAACTCGCCCTCTCCGAGGTCGAACTCGAGGAGAAGGAGACCCAGCCCCCGCGCAGGTACGGCCAGTCGCGACTCATCGAGACCATGGAGGACCTGGGGATCGGGACGAAGTCGACCCGCCACAACACCCTGGAGAAGCTCTACGACCGCGGCTACATCGAGAGCGACCCGCCGCGACCGACGCGGCTCGCGATGGCCGTCGTCGACGCGGCCGAGGACTACGCCGACCGGGTCGTCAGCGAGGAGATGACCGCCCAACTCGAGGCCGACATGGACGCCATCGCGAACGGCGACGCGACGCTCGAGGACGTCACCGACGAGTCCCGGGAGATGCTCGAGGGGATCTTCGAGAACCTCGCGGACTCGCGCGAGGAGATCGGCGATCAGCTCCGCAAATCGCTGAAGGACGACAAGCGACTCGGCCCCTGTCCGGAGTGCGGCGAGGACCTGCTCGTCCGGCGGAGCCGCCACGGCTCGTACTTCATCGGCTGCGACGGCTACCCCGACTGCGAGAACACGCTCCCGCTGCCCTCGACGGGCAAGCCGCTGATCATGGAAAACGAGTGCGAGGAGCACGGCCTCAACGAGGTCAAGATGCTCGCCGGCCGGCAGACGTTCGTCCACGGCTGCCCGCTCTGCAAGGCCGAAGACGCCGGCGAGGGACCCGTTCTGGGTGTCTGTCCCGAATGCGGTGACGAACACGACGGCGAGTTAGCGGTCAAGACGCTCCAGAGCGGCTCCCGACTGGTCGGCTGCACGCGCTACCCCGACTGCGAGTACTCCTTACCCCTCCCGCGACGCGGCGATATCGAGGTCACCGACGAGTACTGCGACGAGCACGAGCTGCCCGAACTCGTCGTCCACAGCGGCGACGAGCCCTGGGAACTGGGCTGTCCGATCTGCAACTACCAGGAGTTTCAGGCCCGCGAGAGCGAGACCGGCTCCGACCTCGAGGCGCTCGAGGGCGTCGGCGCCAAGACGGTCGAGAAACTCGCCGACGCGGGCATCGAGAGCATCGACGATCTGACCGACGCCGATCCGGACGTCGTCGCCGAGGACGTCGAGGGCGTCAGCGCCGATCGGCTCCGCAGCTGGCAGGCGAAGGCCTGACCGAGCCGCGACCCGTTCGCAGCCCGCTCGTTTTTACCGTCGGAATCAATCGACTCGAGGCGGGTCTCTCGGCCGCGGACCTCGATTTCGCCGACGATCACTCGATGACGGATTCGACGCCACCGACGACCCTGCGGGGGCTCAGAACGCCGTTTTCCTCCCAGTCCTTCTCGCCCTCGGAGTCGACGACGATCGTGACGGGGAAGCCGACGACGCCGTAGGCGGCGGCGAGTCCGTCCTCGTACCCGACGGCCCACTCGCCGGAGTGGTCGGTCCACCACTCCCGGAGCGTCTCCGACGGCAGTCGCTCGGGCGACTGGTAGGTGACCGAGAGGAACCGGACCGCGTCGCCGTGGCGAGTGGCGAGCCGTTCGCGGGCCTCGGCGAGGCGGGGAATCTGGGCCTGACACTGGCCACAGCCCGTGGTGAAGAACATGATCGCCGTGGCCTCGGCTCCGTCGTCCCCGCCGCGAACGTCGAACGTCCCGGCGGTGCTCCCCTTCGCGTCGACGGTCTCGACCTCGAGCGGGTCGCCGTCCTCGTCGCCGGACGGCGCCGGAGCGCCGTCGCCGAACGACGGGAGGCCGCGCCAGAGGATGCCGCCCGCGCTGGCGATGACCCCGACGCTGCCGACGCCGGCGACGAACTCGCGTCGCTGCATGTCCGTTACTACGGGCCGGCCACCAAAGGAATCACTGGTTCGATCGTGGAACGATGGGGCGAACTTCCAACTGGGTCGCGCCCGTCGGTGCGCTCGTGACGGACGAACGCGAGCGGTGGAACGAGCGGTACAGCGACGTCGACTTCGAGTTGCCCGACGAGCCGATTCCCGAACTCGAGCGCCGCGTCGCGACGCTGCCCGAGGGCCGGGCGCTCGACGTGGCGACCGGCACCGGCCGCAACGCGCTCTTCCTCGCCGAGCGCGGCTACGACGTCGACGCGGTCGACGTCTCGGACGCGGCGATCGAGACCGCCCGCCGCAGAGCGGACGAGCGGGACGTCGACGTGAACTGGGTCCGAGCCGATCTGGGCGAGTTCGACCTCGAGGCGGACGCCTACGACGTGATCACGGTGAGCTTCTTCGCGGCGCTCGAGAACCTGCCCGATCTCAAGACGGCGCTGGCGCCGGGCGGCGTCCTCGTCTACGAGCACCACCTGCGCTCGAGCGACGCCCTCGAGATCGGCCCCTCGAGCGAGCGCTTCCGGTATCGGTCGAACGACCTCCTGCGGGCGGCGCTCGACCTGACGATCCTCTCCTACGCGGAGCGGCGCCGGCCCGTCGCGGGCGGGACCGCGGCGATCGCGACGCTGGTCGCGCGGAACACGCACGGCGGCACGCAGTCCTACCCCAAGTTGGGCGAGTGACCGCGGGACCGCGCTTGACCCGAGGACCCGATCGAGACCACCGATTCCGTCCCACGAATCGTTAACATGCCACAGCCGAAACTGGACGTATGACCTGTCCTCACCTCGAGTATCGAGACGAATCCGACGGGACGCGCTTCGACGAGGCCCGCGCCTACTGCACCGCGGCCGATCGCTTCGTCCAGCCGATGCGCGCCGACGTCTGCAACGACCGCTACGACCACGCACACGATCGGCACTGCGAGATCTACCTCGAGCACGCCGATAGCGACGGCGCAGGCCGGTCCGACGACGAGGCTGTGAACGCCGGTGCCGGTTCCGGAGGCCGAACCGAAAGCGAGGTCGACGACGGAGGCGAGCGATGAGCTACGGCGACTTCCTCCGGGGCGAGCCGGCGATCGTCACGGCGGCCCTGACCGGCGGCGTCCACGGCAAGGAGACGACGCCGAACCTCCCCGAGACGCCCGAGGAGATCGGGAAGGCGGCGGCCGCAGTCGAGGCGGCCGGCGCCTCGGTCGTCCACGTTCACGCGCGCCGTCCCAACGGGGAACGCACGTTCGAGACGGAGCGCTTCCAGGAGATCGACGACGCGATCCGCCGGTACGCCGACGACGTGATCATCCAGCACTCGACCGGCGGCACCGGGGCGCCGGACGCGGACCGCCACCGCCCGCTGCGAACCGACCCGCCGCCGGAGATGGCCTCGCTCGACATGGGGCCGCTGAACCGGTACGACCACCTCACCAGCGAGAACACGCGCGGACTGGTCGACTCGCTCCACGAGGAGATGGTCGACCGCGGCATCAAGCCCGAACTCGAGGTATTCAACGACGGCCACCTGAACGAGGTCCACGGGCTACTCGAGCGCCGCGACCTCGCCGATCCGGTGTACGCGACGCTGATCTTCGGCCCCGGCACGCTGGCCCGTCCGCGGCCGCGGAACTTCCTGAACGCGATCGATAATTTGCCCGAAGGCGCGCTGTTCAACACGCTCGGGTTCGGCCAGAATCAGCTTCCGTTCGCGACGATGGGGCTGCTCTTCGGCGGCCACGTCCGCGTCGGCCTCGAGGACAACGTCTACTACCGGCGGGGCGAACTCGCCGAGAGCAACGCGCAACTGGTCGAACGCGTCGTTCGCGTCGCCGAGGAACTGGGTCGACCGGTCGCGACGCCCGATCAGGCCAGAGAAATCCTCGGGCTCTGAGCGCTCTCCAACCCGTCCAGGAACCTGCTATCGACTCGTCGCTACGTCTGTGGAACCGACTTTCTCTCAGATCGACAGGCCACCGAAACATCTATGTCATATTTTGCCGTGATATATGGTTATACAATGACCAACTGTTCGAGTCGAGGACTTCTGGACGTTCTCGACGAGCGGGGGCCGGCCGAGGTCGGGTCGCTGGCCTCGGCGCTCGAGGTCCACCCGGTGACGGTTACGAAGGAGTGTCACGATCTCCAGTCCGACGGCCACATTCGACAGATTTCCGGGGGCGTCTACACCATCACCGAGGACGGCCGACAGTACCTCGAGACGGTCTCCGAGTAGCGAGCGACGGGACCTACTCCCGCGATCCGGGCCCGTCAGTCGTCGGATTCATTCGCCCGTCAGGCGTCCTCGACGCCGCTGGGAACGACGTCCATCGTCAGGGTAGACTGTTCTTCCGCCGCCTGCTGCTCGACGCCATCGAGGGCGCCCGTCTTCGTCGCCACAACGACGGCGCCCGTCCCCGTCGCGAGGACGAGGACGGCGCCGGCCGCCACGATGCCGAGTAGGGGCAACACCCCCGATTGCAGTGATCCACCGATCGCTCCTCGCCCTCGAACCGCGTCGACCGGAACCGTCACTCCGTGCCATCGTTCACGTCCCCGAGCCGTCCCGTCGCTCGCGCTCGAGCGTCGTCACGGCGATGCCCGCGAGGACGACCGCCCCGCCGGCCACCGTCACCGCGTCGGGGACTTCGGCCAGCAGAACGACCGCCAGCAGCGTCGCGCCGACGGGTTCGCCCAGCCAGGCGACGCTCACCACGACCGACTCGAGGTGTTTCAGCGTCCAGTTGACCACGGTGTGCCCGAAGACGCCGGGGCCGACGGCCATCCCGAGGAAGAGCAGCCACTCGCGGGCCGGATAGGCGACGTAGTCGTGGCCCTGCGCGGCGACGAGAGCGCCCAGCGTCAGCGCGCAGGCGGCGTAGACGACGGTGACGTAGGGAAAGAGGGAGACCCGCTGGCGGATCGACCGGCCCGCGAGCACGTAGCCCGCGACGGTGACGGCGCCCAGCAACGCGAGCGCGTTTCCGTACAGCGTCGCGTCGGAGAGTGGCGCCTCGCCCGCGTCGCCCAGCGACATCGCGGCGGCGCCGACGACGGCGACGGCGATCCCCGCGACGGTCTCGCGGGTGATCCGCTCGCCGAGCACGAGTCCTGCCGCCAGCGCGACGACGATCGGCTGGCTCTGGACGATGGTGACGCTCGCCGCGACGCTCGTGTGGTTCAGGCTCTCGAACCACGCCGCGAAGTGGATCGCGAGCGCGACGCCGGCGACGACGGCCGCGGCCAGATCGCGCCTCGAGAGTCGCGAAAAGTCCGCCCGATTCCGCACGAGCGCGACGGGCGCGACCAGTGCCGTGGTGAACAGCACCCGGTAGAATGCCGCGACCGAACTCGGCGCCGCGCTCCAGCGGACCAGCACGGCGCTGGTGCTCGCGGCGAACACCGCGAACGCGAGGGCGACCATCGGCGTCACCTCGAGGTCCGACCTGCGCACGTCGTAGGGGATTCGAACGGGTGCCCAAACCGGTTCCGAAACGCCGCGTGAGCAACTCGAGGCAGGACCGTGGATTTCGCCGGTCGCGACGGGACGGTGGCAGCCTCCCCGGAGGCAGTCACTCGTCCGGAAGGCGGTTCCCGCGATAGATCGCCGCGATATCGCGGTCGACGGCCTCGAATTCGACGATGTCGTCCTCCGTGAGGTCCTCCGCGCCCCACTCCTCGAGGTAGGCGACCGCGTCGTCGTACGACGCGAACGGGCGGGGATTGATCTTCATCGTCTCCGTCGGGACGGCGTCCGCGTCCGTGACGAGGACGAAGAAGGCGTCGCTCGCCTCGACGAGCCGTCCCGTCTCGAAGTCGGTGACCCAGGCGCCGACGACCGCCTCGTCCGTCGGCGGGGCGGCCGCGTACGCGAACAGACAGCCCGGCGTGTCGAAGACTGCACCGACCCCGTCGGCGTGGGCGATCTGGGCCTGCCAGTCGGGGTAGTCCGCGGCGATCATGTTACAGACCGGGCATCGATCCTCGTCGCCGAACTCGATCGGTTCGTCGCCGGGATGGGAGAGCTCCGTCGCGTACGGATGTTCCTCGTTACCGCCATCTCCGTCCTCGTCACCAGCGTCCTCCTCGCCGCCCAGACAGCCGGCGACGGCCACCGCGGTTCCCGCGCCGACGGTAGCGAGCAGTCGGCGTCGACCGAACGAGCGACCCGCGGGGCCAATCATGGCGGTCACTACCGCTTCGACGGCCAAAACGGACGTGGTTCGATCGTCTAACGCGACGAAACGGATCGACGCGCCGGATCCCTCACTCGAGGCGCGCCTTCGTCGCCCGGTGGCGGCCGCGAAACATCGCCTCGAAGCCGGCCTGCGAGAACGGCGTCGTGACCTCGGCGAGCGGGCCGCGGCCGAGGACCGGGAGTTCGTAGACGACGCGGTCCCGGAGGACCGTCCGCTCGCCGTCCGCGGAGAAGGCGTGGGTGTGTTCCCAGCGCTCGAACGGGCCGTAGACCATCTCGTCGCGAAAGTACGCGCCGTCGTCGCGGCGGTCGCGGTCCGTGATCAGCGACGTCCAGTGCTGGCGCGGCCCGATACCCAGCGGACGGATCGACAGCGCTAGTTCCGTTCCGACCTCGAGCACGTCGGGATCCGGCCGGCCGTCGGGGCCGAGCACGGCCTCGACGCGGAGGCCCATCCAGTCGGGTGTGACGGCCTCAAGCCCCTCGACTCGCGAGTGGAACTCCCAGACCTCCTCGAGCGGTGCGTCGACGGTCGTCCGGCGCTCGTACGTCGGCATAGCTCACTCCACGCCGGCCGGCGTGAAAACGGATGGGCCGAACCGATCGGTCTCGGGGAGACGAATTTGCGGCGAACGGACGCGGTAGCCGTCTACTTCAGTCGCTCCTGGAGGAAAGAGGGATGGGCCGCGGTGACGCCGTCGATCTCGAGGATGTTCTCGGAGATGATCTCGCCCAGCGCGTCGCCGTCCGCGGCGCGGACCTCGGCCATCAGCATGTGGTCGCCGCTGGAACTGTACAGCGCCTCGATCTGATCGAGGTCCTTCAGCGCCTTCGTCGCCTCGACGTAGCGTTCGCTCGCGACGTCGATCCCCACCATCGCGATGGTCTTGCTCGAGAGCTTCTTCGGGTCGACGTCGGCCGAGTAGCCGACGATGACGCCCTCTTCCTCGAGCTGGTTGATGTACTTCCGAACGGTCGGTTTCGAGACGTTCGCCTGCTCCGCGATCTCGGCGTAGGACGCCTGCGCGTCCTCCTCGAGGACCTCGAGGATGCGATCTTCCGTCGCCTGTGTACTCATGCTACTCTCTTTTGCTCGGACGGAAAAATATCTTTTGTATACGAAAACGACCGGTACGCCGGCGAACGATCCGCTGCTGGCGTGAATCGGGCGCCAGCGCCCGAATACGTATCAATACATAGATATAACCCCCGATAAATCGTGATCGCCGTCAGTTAGCGGTGGGATCGTCGGACTTATTCGCCCGCCCGACGCAGTTCCGGCGAACGACATGGTCGATCCGCACGTGATCAGCGGCGCCGTCTGGGTGTTCTGTGGGCTGCTCATTCTCGGACTGGGATCCCTCATCGCGTTCCGCGGCCGGGTCGACCTCCACGCGAACTACGACGAGTCGGTCGATCCGGCCTACGTCGCCCGGTGGGCCGGCGGCACCGCCCTCCTCATGGGGGTGCTCGTCGTCGCCTACGGCGTTCGCGAGATCCGGTTCGGGTTCCACCCGTACGCGCTCGGCGGCCTGATCGTCGCGTTGCTCGCGTTGAGCTACGTCTCGAAGCTGTTCGCCGGCGGATTCGGGACGGGGAACCGCGACTGATCACGATCGCCGCCGCCGAACCGGCCGGCCGCCGCGTTCCGTGAGAGAGTATCGGACGAATAACAATTGATTTGTCGAATGGGTGACGGTGTTGACGTATGGAACCGACACGTCGAAAATTCGTCGGGCTCGGATGCGGGGCGGCGACGGCGGTGGCGGGCTGTCTATCCGTCGGCGACGACGGCGAGGGGACGACGGACGCGGACCTCGAGGCGAGGCTGGCCGACCTCGACCGACCGGAGACGATGATCGCGACGGTCGAGACGACGGTCGAACGGGACGGAACGACGACCACCACGACGGACGAGATCACGGCGCGGCTCACCGGCGAGACATACGTCGAGGGCCGCAACGACGACAGGACGTTTCGGAACGTCGACGACGGGGAGCGGGCCTGGTTTCACGACCTCGAGCGAAACCGGGTGGCGGTGATGGACTCCGAGATGAGCGGCGAGAGCCACATCGAGTACCTCTACGGCGAGACGACGACGTACTTCGACCAGCTCGAGGCGCGGGTCGGCGGGGAGGCGACCCTCGACGGGCGGTCGGTCTACCGCGTCCGGTTCGATCCCCCGCCGTCCGAGACCGTCGAACGCTCGATCGGCGTCCTCGTCGGGAACACCGAGTTCGTGATCCCGCTCGAGACCGAGGAGCGCGAGGACAGCGAGTTACAGCAGTCCGTCGAGCGGATCGACGTCTGGTTCGACCGGGAGACGCTGTTCCCGGTCAAACAGGTCGTCGAGACGGACGAGGCCGACTTCGACGCGGTCTCCACGTCGCTCTCGCTGAACGAACCGGTCGACGACGAGCTGTTCGCGTACGAGCCGCCCGCCGACGCGCTCGTCGAGGAGCACGTCTTCCCGTACCTCGAGCGGTACGAGTCGCCCGCCGACGCCGAAGCCGCGGCGGGCGTCGAGATGGCGGAGCCGACGCACGTCCCCGAACGCTTCGAGCGCGCCGGGGCCGCCGTCGTCGATTACCCGTACGCGAACGATCTCCGGGAGGTCTCGGGCAGGTACGCCGGCGACGCGTCCGTCGGCGAGTCGATCCGGATCGGCGCCTGCAACGGTCCCCGTCCGTTCGCGCTCGAGGGCGAGACGGTCACCGTCGACGGCGTCTCCGGCACGATCGTCGAGAGCGACCTCGGCACGATCGTCGAGTGGGCCTGCGAGGAGCGGACGTACTACGTCTTCGCGACTGCGACGGTCGATCGCGAGACGGCGCTGTCGGTGGCAGAATCCGTCGAGGTCGACTGCGACTAGCGGCGAAACGCGGCAACATCGTTCGGTCAGCGATCGCGGACCGCCCCGCCGACCGGTTACGTGTGCCGCTCGAGCAGGTCGTAGCTGCGCTCCCACTCGGCGTCGTCGTCGAAGTAGCGCTCGGCCAGCGGCTGGTCGGGCATCTCGCCGACGGCGTGTTTCTCCTGCGAGTAGGAGGGACGGTCGTCCTCGACGTAGTAGCGGCCCGTCAGGACGGTCCCCTCGTTGAGGACGTCCTCGGTCTCGCGCATCATCTCGGCGGCTTCCGCGCGGTCGTGGACGTCGAAGTCGTAGTCGTCGGACTCCTGGACGTCGATATAGGGGACGTACTGGCGGGCGTCCTTGTTCCAGGTCGGACACTGGGTCAGGAAGTCGATGTGCGCGAAGCCGTCGTGCTCGATGGCCTCCTTGATGATCTCCTTGGCCTGGTTCGGGTTGACCGCGGCGGTGCGAGCGACGTAGCTCGCGCCGGCGTTCAGCGACGTCGAAAGCGGCCGCAGCGGCGTCTTCGCGCTGCCCGAGGGCTGGGTCTTGGACTTGTGGCCCTTCGGGCTCGTGGGCGAGGTCTGGCCCTTCGTCAGGCCGAATATCTCGTTGTTGAACACGATGTACGTGATGTCGTGGTTCTCCCGGGCCGTGTGGATGAAGTGGTTGCCGCCGATCCCGTAGCCGTCGCCGTCGCCGCCGGCGGCGATGACCTCGAGTTCCGGATTCGCGAGCTTCGCGGCCCGGGCGACGGGCAGCGAGCGGCCGTGAATCGTGTGGAAGCCGTACGTGTCCAGGTAGCTGTTCAGTTTGCCGGAACAGCCGATTCCGGTGACGGTCAGCACCTCCTCGGGCGTCTTCCCGACTTCGGGCAGGGCCTGTTTCAGCGACTTCAGGACGCCGAAGTCCCCACAGCCCGGACACCAGGTCGGCTGCGGTTCGACACCGGGGGTGTACTCGTCCCGGTCGATCTCCCGTTCCTCACCGATCGCGTTGAATGCACTCATTGTTAGTCACCTGCAGCGGGTTCGATTCGCACCTGTGCGGTCGGCTGACGGTCCTCGTCGGCGAGATTGACCTCGTACCCCTCGACGATCTCGGCGGGTTCGAAGGGGTTGCCGTTGAACTTCAGCAGGCTGGTCATCTTGTCGCCGAAGCGACCCAGTTCCTTCTGGATCAGGCCGCGGAACTGCGCGGTCGCGTTCATCTCGACGACCATCGCCTCGTCGACGCTCTCGAGGAACTCCGTCACCTCCCGTTCGGCGAAGGGCATCATGTCGGAGACGCTGATCCCCTTTACCGAGTGCCCGTTCTCGTTCAGGCGCTCGATGGCCTCCGCGACGGCGCCCTGCGAGGAGCCCCACGTGACGATGCCGTAGTCGGCGTCTTCCGGACCGAAGTAGGTCTGGGTCGAGTCCCGTTCCTCGTCAAGCTCCGCGCGGATCGACTCGAGTTTCTCGATGCGCCGTTCCATCTGCGCGACGCGGTTGTCGGGATCTTCGCTGATGTGGCCGACGGGGCTGTGCTCGTTCCCGGTCGCGAGGTAGCGGCCGCCCTTCTGGCCGGGGATCGAGCGGGGTGCGACGCCGTTTTCGGCGTCGTCGTAGTTGAACCGCTTGAACTTCCCGGAGTTGTCGTGGGCCGCCTCCGCCAGTTCGTCCTCCGTCAACGTGGAGCCGAGGTCCGGCGAGGGCTCGCGGTCGAAGAACTCGACGTCGACGTTCTCGTTCTCGCCCGAGAGCTTCTGGTCGTAGATGACGATCGCCGGGATCTGGTAGTCCCAGGCGATGTCGAACGCCAGTCGGGTCTGCTCGTAAGCCTCCTCGATGTTCCCGGGCGCGAAGACGACGCGCTGGGAGTCGCCCTGACTCGTGTAGAGGACGTGCTCGAGGTCGGCCTGTTCGGGCTTCGTCGGCATCCCCGTCGAGGGGCCGGCGCGCATCGATTCGACGAGCACGACCGGCGTCTCGGTCATCTCGGCGAGGCCGAGCGGTTCGGACATCAGGGCGAAGCCGCCGCCGGAAGAGCCGGACATGGCCTTCACGCCGGCGTGGCTCGCGCCGACCGCGAGGGCGGCCGCGGCGATCTCGTCCTCGACCTGCTCGGAGACGCCGCCCATGTCGGGGAAGTTCTGGCTGAGGATGGTGAACACGTCCGTCCACGGCGTCATCGGGTAGCCGGCGATGAACCGACAGCCGGCGTCGATCGCGGCGTAGGCGATCGCGTTCGAGCCCGACAGCAGCGCCTGCTCGGTGTCGTGGGAGCCCTCCGGCGCACGCAGATCGTGCTCGAAGTCGTACTCCTCGTTGACGGTGTCGTAGGCCTCGTGGAGGATCTCGAGGTTCGCCTCGAGGATCTCCCCACCCATGGCGTCGGACATGAGGTCCTCGATGTGCTCGAGTTCCATGTCCAGCAGCGCCGCTGTGACGCCGACGCCGGCGGTGTTGCGCATGACCTCGCGCCCGTGCTCTTTGGCGAGGCCGCGCAGGTCCATGGGGAAGACGTGCCAGTCGTTCTCCTCGGCGCGCTCCTCGAGGTTGATCGCCTCGACGTCCTCCTCGTCGATCAGCCCCTCGTCGTAGACGATGATCCCGCCCTCGCGGAGCTCGTCCAGGTTCTCGGAGAGGGGTTTGATCTCCTCGTTCCCGTAGTAGGCCTCCTCCTGTGGGTTCCGGGCGAACGAGTCGCCCAGCGAGAGCAGGAAGTTGTAGCCGTCTCCCCGTGACTGTACCTCGCGGTCTGCGGCCCGGATCTCGACGTAGGTGTGGCCGCCGCGGATTCGCGACGGATAGTGCCGATGGGTGAACACGTCGAGCCCCGAGCGCATCAGCGCCTTGGCGAAGTTCTGACTCGTCGAGTCGATTCCGTCTCCGGAACCGCCTGCGATTCGCCAGATGAGTTCGTCGTCGCTCATGGTGAAACCAGTGGCCGGTGGGCCGACCGTACCGGGATTTTGCTCTACGTGAACTAAAGCCTTTGCTATAGATTACCATAGATCTATCGTGAAGAATGAACAACCACACAATATATGGCATGAAAGACCGTTAGAGTTCGAGAAATTCGAGGGTATCGATTCTATTTATGAATGGTCGGCCAGCGTCCGACACCGACCGGAAAGACAGAATTGCACGAGAATAAACCATTATATAGTCGGTTCGCCCGCCCGCCGTCGGCCGATCCGTCTCCCCTGCGACGACGGAATAGCCGGGTCGAGTCCGAACCGATCCCGTTCGGCCGACCGCGAAGAAATTGCGAAACCGTGAAAACCGCCGACTACTCGTTTCGCGGGTTGCTCGGGTGGTAGTCCGTGTCGTACTCCCCGGGCTGGTCGTCGACGCGGTCGGGGTTGATCCGGCCCGACAGCAGCATGAAGTCGACCAGCGTCAGGGCGAGCATCGCCTCGACGACGGGCACACCGCGGGGCGGCAGGACGGGGTCGTGACGGCCGATGACCTGCTCTTCCTTGAGTTCGCCCGTCTCCCAGTCGGCGGTCTGCTGGCTCTTGGGAATCGACGTCGGCGCGTGCAGCGTGACCTCGCCGTAGATCGGCTCGCCGCTCGAGATGCCGCCCTGAACGCCGCCGTGGTCGTTCTCGACCGGCGTCGGGTTGCCCTCGTCATCGAACTCCCAATCGTCGTTGCGCTCCTTGCCGGTCCACTCGGCGGCGTCGGTTCCCAGTCCGAACTCGAAGGCCGTCGTCGCCGGGACGGCCATCATCGCCTGGCCGAGTCGTGCGGAGAGGGAGTCGAACCGCGGTGCACCGAGGCCGACGGGGACACCCTGCGCCTCGAAGTAAATGCTGCCGCCGATGGAGTCGCCCTCCTCCTGGTACTCCGCGATCAGGTCCTGCATCTCTTCGGCGGTCTCGGGGTGGGCACACCGGACGTCGTTCTCCTCGGAGTGCTCGAGGATCTCGTCGAAGCTCACGTCGGGTGCTTCGACGTCGCCGATCTGGTTGACGTGGGCCTTGAGTTCGATTCCCTCGCGCGCGAGGAGTTTCTTCGCGATGGCGCCCGCCGCGACCCAGTTGACCGTCTCGCGGGCCGACGAGCGGCCGCCGCCGCCCCAGTTGCGCGTGCCGAACTTCGCCGAGTAGGTGAAGTCGCCGTGGCTCGGCCGCGGCGCGGTGATGAAGGGCTCGTACTTGCCCGAGCGGGCGTCCTTGTTCTGGATGACCATCCCGATCGGGGTGCCCGTCGTGTAGCCGTCCTGAATCCCCGACTCGATCGAGACGTCGTCGGGTTCGCCGCGGCTGGTCGTGATCATCGACTGGCCCGGCTTGCGCCGATCCAGGTCCTCCTGAATGTCCTCCGCCGAGAGCTCGAGGCCGGCGGGGCAGCCCGAGACGGTACAGCCCATCGCCTCGCCGTGGCTCTCGCCGAACGTGGTCACCTGAAAGAGGCGACCGAAGCGGTTGCCGTTCATTACGGCTCTCTCGGGGACGGGGACACTTAGCGGTACGTGATTCCGTGCCGACACCGACGGCGCTGCAGTGATACCCCAAGCGTCTTTGCCCCGAGTGGTGTAAAACCGTTCACACTATGAACCGTCGATCGTTGCTCGCCGGCGCCGCCGCCTCGAGCGCCGCCCTCGCGGGCTGTTTCTCGGCCGCCGAGTCGGCGCCCGCGGAGAACGGTCCGGACGAGACGCCGCCCGAACCCCCCGAGGACCCGGACGATCCGATCGCGCGGTCGGCCATCGGTACGCGGTCGGACGACCCGGCCTCCCGCGTCCGGCTCTGGAACCTCGCCGATCAACGACACAGGGTCGATCTCGAGATCGAATCGGCCTCGGAGACGCTCTCGTTCGACGGGAGCTACGACCTCGATCCCGACGCTCACGTGGTCGTCCTGCTGCGGGGCCGAGACGAGTACGAGGCGACCGTAACCGTCGACGACGACGAGGCGAGATCGGTCGAACTCGAGGCCTCGTCGTTCGACGACCCATGCCCGGCGACAGAACTGTTCGTCCTCGAGGACGGCGCGTTCGACGCGACGACAAAATCGAACGCCGATCACTGTACCGACTGACGGTTCGATCGACCGCCACCGCTGGACGGTCCGACGATCGGTCGCCGCTTTTCGGTGGCACGCCGGCTACGACGGTCCCAGCGATGACAGATCACTCGCGGCGAACGGCACCAGCATCTCGTCGGGGTGGAGCCCCCCGTGCATCCCGATCAACTCGAGTTTCTCCGTATCGCTGCCGTACCAGACCGCCTGGTCGCGGTGGCTGACGACGAGGTCGCCGAGTCGGCGACGGAAGGTCTCGCTCTCCTCGCCGTCGCCGAACAGGTTGCGAGCGCGGACCTCGTCGGCGGTGAAGATGCGGGCGTCGAGCGCGTCGGCGAGTTCCGACCGGATCCGCTCGCGGACGCCCGCGCCGTCCCGCAGGTGGAGGTGGGCGTTCCGCGGACTCCCGGCGTAGCGGACCGGCTCCCCGTTCGCGTAGCGCTCGAGGTTGTCCATCACCGTCGGCCAGGACTCGAGGTCGACGGTTCGGTCCGCGTCGGTGTCGACGTGGCCGTGATCGACGGTTACGACGACCAGCGTTTCCGCGGCGGCCGCGGGGTCGTCCGTTGCGAGGCCGGCGAGCGCACGTTCGACCGTTTGCAGGGTGTCCGCGACGGTCGACCGGTACTCGTCGCTCTCGGTGCCGGCGGAATGCGCGGCGGTGTCGATCTGCGGGAGGTAGGCGTAGAGGTACGCCGGATCGTCCGCGGTGGAAAACGCCTCGCGGAGCGACGACTCGAACCCCTCGAGCGAGTACTCTGGACCGTCGTCGCCCCCGCCGTAGGTGTGGGCGGTCGCGCCGTCGTACGTTTCGGGGAACGGCACGATGTGTCGGCAGTCGACACCGGCCGCCTCGAGGGCGGGATAGATCGGCTCCCCCTCGAAGACGTCCTGCAGGTCGCGGTCGACCGGTTCGGTGCCCTCCGTAACCTCGACGGTGAAGGCCTCGTAGGAGGCGTCGTCGACCGGGTCGTAGACGTCCCAGCCCAGCACGCCGTGGCTCGTCGGGAGTCGACCGGTGTGGAGGGTGGTCAGCGCCGCCGCCGTCTCGGAGGGGGAGGTCGTCGTCAGCGGCGAAACGGTTCCCGCGGCCTCGAGTCGCTCGAGCAGCGGGTGGCCGTGGCGCTTCCAGAACGCGAGGCCGAAGCCGTCGACCAGCACGACGAGCACCCGGTCGTAGTCGTCGCCGACGCTCGCGAGGACGTCGTCGGGGAGCGGGCGTCGAGTACCGGCGACGCCGCCGACGCCGAGCACTGAGGCGACCGTGTCCGGCACGCCGGCGAAGCAGTAGCCCGCGTAGTCGGGGAACAGGTAGCCGTCCTCGGTCTGGCGCTCGCGGAGTCGGGACTCGAGGTCGGTGCGCATGCGTCGACTCACGAACGCGACCGAGAAAACCGTCACGGGTGTTCGACCCGTCGCGACGCGCTCGAGCGATTCGCGTCCCGATGTCACGAGGCTTATACGGGTCTCGCAGAAACCGGCGTGTAGACTCAGATGCGCTGGCAGTATCGCACGACGGTGCTCGCGCTCTGTCTGCTCGCCTTTTTCGTCACCTACTTCGCGCGGATGGCGATCAGTCCGGTCATCCCCTTCATCGTCGCGGAGTTCGACGTCTCGAACACGGCGATCGGGTTCGCCCTGACGGGAATGTGGCTGGCCTACGGCCTCTCGCAGTTCCCCAGCGGCGTCCTCAGCGACCGGTACGGGGAGAAGCCGGTCATCCTCGTCGCCGTCGGCGGGACGTCGATCGCGAGCCTCCTGCTCGCGTTCGCGCCGGCCTTCCCCGTCTTCGCCGCACTCGCCATCGTCCTCGGGTTGGTCGCGGGACTGCACTACGCCGTCGCGACGACCCTGCTGTCGCGGACGTACGACGAACTCGGCCGCGCCGTGGGGATCCACTCGATCGGCGGTCCCCTCGCCGGGCTAATCGCGCCCGTCGCGTCGGCCTGGGTCGGCGTACGGTACGGCTGGCGGCCGGCGCTCGCGCTCGCACTCGCCGTCGGGTTACCGGTGTTCGCCCTGTTCGCGTGGCGGATCCGACCCACGGAACCCCGAAGACCCGCCCAGCCGATGCGGGAGCGGTTCGATCTCGCAGTGCTGTTCGAACTCGTCGGCCGACCCGCCGTCGCCTTCACGCTCGGGATCGCCATGCTCGGGACGTTCGTCGTGCAGGGACTGCTTACCTTCCTCCCGACGTTCTTCGTCGACCACCTCGGCTACTCGGCGACGCTCGCCGGGACCGCCTTCTCCGCGTTCTTCGTCGTCCGCACCGTCGGACAGTTCGTCCTCGGCGAGTTCTCCGATCGGTACGGGCGCGACCTCGCGATCGGCGGATCGATGTTCGCGGGCGCCCTGGGACTCTTCGGACTGGTGATTGGCCGGACGGACGCGACGATCGGCGTGGCCGTCCTGCTGGCCGGATTCGGCTCGAGTTTCTTCTCGGCGATCGACCCGCGGTTCCTCGATCAGTTCGGCGACGCCGAGCGCGGCGCCGGCTTCGGGCTCGTCCGGACGGTCTACACCGTCGTCGGCTCCGCCGGCTCGGTCGGCGTCGGCCTGCTCGCCGACCTGTTCGGCTGGGGGACCGCGTTTCTCGTCCTCGCCGGACTGTTCGCGATCACGTTCGGTGCACTCGCCGTAAACTGGGCGTTCGACCTCGGCTACTGACGCTGGCGCTCCCCTCGAGCGACGAAAAAACGGATCAATCGTCTCAGGGGAGTTCGAACTCGATCGCCGCACCCTGACGCGACCACCTTTTGTCTCGGTCGTCACGCGCGGTTCTCGCTCACTCCGTTCGCTCCGAACCGGCGCTCCTCCCTCGCAAAATCTGGACCAAAAAGCCTAGAGCAACCGTCTCAGGGGAGTTCGAACTCGATCGCCGCTCCCTGGCCGAAGCCGACGCACTCGGTCGCGATGCCCCGGTCGACGCCTTGGCGGTTCATCTCGTGGACCAGCGTGACCGGCAGGCGTGCCCCCGAGGCGCCCAGCGGATGGCCGATGGCGATGGCGCCGCCGTTGACGTTGAGCCGATCGTCCGGAATGCCCAGTTCCCGCTGGGAGTACAGCGTCTGGCTGGCGAAGGCCTCGTTGATCTCCACGAGGCCGTAGTCGTCGATGTCGCGCCCGGCGCGCTCGAGCAGGCCCTCCGTCGCGGGGACGGGGCCGACGCCCATGATCGTGGGATCGACGCCGGCGACGTAGCTGGTGCCGACCTCCGCGAGGACCTCGAGGTCCTGCTCATCGGCGAACTCGCGGCTGGTCAGCAGGAGGCCGGCCGCGCCGTCGGCGATCTGGGAGGCGGTCCCCGGCGTGACGGTGCCGTCCTCCTTGAAGACGGTCGGCAGTTCCGCGAGTTTCTCGGGGGTCGTGCCGGGCCGGAGCCCCTCGTCCTCGTCGTGGACGCCGTCCTCGGTCTCGATGGGGACGATTTCGTCGTCGAACTTCCCCTCCTCGGTGGCCTCGACGGCGCGTTGCTGGCTGCGGGCGCCGTACTCGTCCTGTTCCTCGCGACTGATGTCGAACTTCTCGGCGACCTTTTCGGCGGTCATCCCCATCGAGAGGTTCTCCATACCGTAGACCTCGTCGAGTTTCGGGTGCATCTCGCCGCTCTCGGCGGCGCCCATCTTCACGCGACTCATGCTCTCGACGCCCCCGGCGACGACCGCCTGGTGGCGACCCGCGGCGATCGAGTCCGCGGCGCTGATGACCGCCTGCGCCGAGGAGGCACACTGACGGTCGACGGTGGTCGCCGGGACCTCCTCGCCGAGATCCGAGAAGAGCGCGATCTGTCGGGCGATGTTCGTTCGCTGTTCCGCGCGCTGCTGCGCACAGCCCCACATCAGGTCGTCGACGTCCTCGCCCGACAGCCCCGTCTCCGCGAGCATCTCGTTTACCAGCGGGATCGAGAGGTCCTCGCTTCGAATGTCCGCGAGCGCACCGTCTTCTCTCCCCTGTGCCGTTCTAACAGCGCTAACGATTACCGGTGTGGTATCTGCCATTGTATAGCACAATTATTCGTGATCGTAAATAGCTAACTCCTCCGGAAACCCACCGGGACGAACACCGGGCGACTGGAAGATGGAACATCGCGACTGGGGTCGTAGCCGACGGCCGAGATCGTGGCAGACGTCCGAGATCGTGGCAGACGGCCGGGGTCGTAGCCGGCGATGCTACTCGCGTCGCTCGAGGGCGACACCCAGATCCTCGAGCATCCCGAAGAAGCCGGGAAACGAGACGTCCACGTGGTCGGCGCCTTCGACGGTCGTCTCGCCGTCGGCGACCAGTCCCGCCAGCGCGAGCGCCATGATGATCCGGTGGTCATCGCGGCCGGAGACGGTCGCCCCCTCGAGTCGGGAGTCGCCGCCGTGGACCGTCAGCGAGTCCCGCTCCTCGGTCGTCTCGACGCCCAGTTTGCCCAGTTCCTCGGCCATCGCGCTCACGCGGTCGGTCTCCTTGTACCGGACGTGCTCGGCGTTCGTGATATGGGTATCGCCGTCGGCGACGGCGCCCAGCGTCGCGATCGTCGGCAGCAGATCCGGGGTGTCCTCGACGTCGACCTCGATCCCCGACAGCGGCGCGCTCGAGACGTCGATGACGCCCGCCTCGCGGTCCCAGTCGACGTCGGCGCCCATTCGATCGACGATCTCGACGATGGCGGTGTCGCCCTGCGCGCTGGGGTTGGCGCCTTCGATACGGACGCCGTCGTCCTCGTCGCCGGCGATGGCACCCGCCGCGAGGGGGTAGGAGATCGAGGAGAAGTCGCCGGGGACCGCGTACTCGCCCCCTGCCGGGTCGTAGGACTGGCCGCCCTCGACCGCGAAGCCGCCGTCCGTCTGGCGGGCGTCGACGCCGAAGTCTGCGAGCACCTCGAGCGTGATATCGACGTAGGGCGCGGACTTCAGTTCGGTCTCGAGGTCGATCTCGATCCCCTCGTCGGTGACGGCGCCGGCCAGCAGCAGGGCCGTGATGTACTGCGAGGAGACGTCGCCCGGGATCGAGACCGCGCCGCCCGAGAGGGGGCCGGTGACGACCAGGGGCGCCTGCCCGTTGCCGCGCGTGCTGTCGGCCTCGGCGCCGAGATCGGTGAGCGCCTCGAGCAGCGGGCCCTGGGGCCGCGAGCGCAGCGATTCGTCGCCGGTGAGGACGGTCGTGCCGTCGGCGAGCGCCGCCGCGGCTGTAACGAGTCGCATCGTCGTGCCGCTGTTGGCGCAGTCGATCACGTCCGCCGGCACGTCGGGCCGGCCGTCGAAGCCGTCGACCTCGAGGGTGCCGTCCTCGCGGCGCTCGACGTCGCCGCCGAACAGGTCGACCGCGCGGGCGGTCGCCCGCGTGTCCGCGCTCAAGAGCGCGTCGCGGACCGTCGCGCCGTCGGCGTAGCCGGCGGCGAGGATCGCCCGGTGGGTGTAACTCTTCGAGGGCGGTGCCCGCGCCGCCCCCGCGACGCTCGAGGGCGTGATCGTGACGTTCATGGTCGCCCTGTCGCGTGGCCTCCCCTTACCGATACCGATCCGAACGGTTCGCGAGGACGGCCGACAGGCCCGACGGGCTACTTCACTCGAAAAACGTGTTCGTGGTGCGCGTCCAGCAGTTCCAGCAGCGGTGCGATTTCGTCGAATCGAGGGCCTCGCTCGACCGTGTTTACGGCGGGCGTCCATTCGATGAACCCGTAATCGTCTAACTTGGGGAGGTCGCAGTGCTGGTATTCGGCGCGACCCGTGTCCGGTGGCGAGTCGTGGGTTATCGGCGAGTCGGTCTGCGGGGTCGTCTCGAGGAGGGCGAACAACAGGGTTCGTCGTTTTTGATCCGCCAGTGCGTCGAACATCTCTTCAGTCTGTTGAACCATCTTCCCTGAGATAGTTCCTCGAGACGTATACAGACCGCCATTTTCACGAGAATTAGGGGTTTTGATTAACTGGGTGAACGCCGGTATTGTTCGGCCGATCCGCGCGGGATCACGGACAGCCGATCGAGGCCGCGATTTCGCGCAAGGGTTCGTCGCCGGTCACGCTCGAGACCTCGTAGTTGAGCCCGTCGCAGACCCAGAAGACGCACTTCCGCCGCCCGTCGCGCAGGTAGGCCGTTCGACCGTCGATCTCGATCTCCTCGAGCGCGCTCGGTCTGAACCGCTGGAATTCCCGAACGGTCACGTATAGTTCGCGCGCGACCACGTCCGGATCGTCGTACCACAGCGTCGCGGTCACCCCGCCGTACTGGTCCTTCCGGTCGACGACCGTGATCCGATCGAGTTCGAACGCGTCCGGGACGTCCGGCGCCGGCAGGTCGTACGGCACCGCGGCTTCGGCGGCGTCCCGAGAGGCGAAGGCCCCGTCCGGTTCGGTGCCCTCGGTGACGACCTCGGCGTCCGCAGGGGGGTCGTACGTGAACGTCCCCGGCGCCAGCCCCTCGTCGATCGCGAGGTCCGCGTACGTGACCGACAGGCTGTGGACGGTCTCGCCACCGTCGTTCAGCACGGTTCGTTCCCGGATCGGATACCGGTACTCGTCGTCGATCCAGACGGTCCGGGTCACGTCCAGTTCCTCGAGGCTGCCCGTCGATCCCAGCGGCACGACGTACGTCGTGTCCCCCACGACCAGGTCGATCGTCGGGCCGCGGTCGTCTTCCGGGGGCTTCGTCTCGACGACGTGGGCCTCGCGCCCGTCGACGGTCTCGCGTCCCTCGTAGCCCAGCCGGTACTCCTCGAGGAGCATCTCGAGGACGCGCTGGGGCCGGTCGGAGTCGACCTTGTTCGGGTGGTACTGCTTCTCCACGCGGTCGGTCGTCGGATCGTACTCCCAGGTCACCTCCCGGTTGGTCACGTCGACCGAGCCCTCCGGGAACGTTGGATCGGTCGACTCGAGGATCTCCCGCCGTTGTGCGGCCGGCGGCCGACTGGCGAACCGTTCCGTTCGCTCGCGGGTCTCGTCCGGGAGTTCGGCCGTCACGACGCGACGGGCCGCGAGGTCGGTCATCCCCCGGCGCGTCTCGACGGCCTCCCGGACGAGCGCGTCGGCCGACGGCGGCTCGTCGGCGGTCTGTCGCACGCACCCGCCGAGCGCGACCACCGCGCCGGCCGCCAGGATCCGTCGCCGATTCATACGCGACAGAGTATCTTCTTAATTGATAAGTTTGTGGGTCCGAATCGATCCGCGATAGCCGGGGTTATGTGGCTGCCCGCCACACACCGACGTATGGACGTAGACGTCGACCTCTCGCCCCTGCGCGACCACCTCGAGACCGAGGGGCTGGACGGCTATCTGATCGACGACGACGCCTCGGACGCCGACCAGCGGTACGTCTCCGGCTTCACGGCGCCGGACCCCTACCAGACGCTGGTGACCCAGGACGGCGTCCACCTGCTCGTCTCGGGACTCGAGTACGGTCGCGCGAGCAAGGAATCTAGCGCGGACTCGGTGTCGCGGCTGGCCGCCTACGACTACCAGACGCTCGTCGCCGAACACGGCGCCTACGAGGGCAAGAGCCGCGTCCTCGCGGCGTTCCTCGAGGACCACGGCGTCGACTCGGTCGCCGTCCCGCGGAACTTCCCGACCGGGACCGCCGACGGCCTGCGCGAGCGCGGCCTCGAGGTCACCGTCGAACCCGAGGGGATCGTCGAGGACGTCCGGGCGACGAAGACCGAGTGGGAACTCGAGCAGATCCGCGCGACCCAGCGGGCCAACGAGGCCGCGATGGCCCGCGCGGAGGAACTGATCGCGACCGCGGACGTGGACGGCGACGGCGTCCTCGTCAGCGACGGCGAGGCGCTCACCAGCGAGCGCGTCACGGAAGAGATCGAGGTGACGCTGCTCCGCCACGGCTGCGGCCTCGACGACACCATCGTCGCCTGCGGCGCGGACGGCGCCGATCCTCACGACCGGGGCAGCGGCCCGCTCGAGGCCGACGAACTGATCGTGATCGACATCTTCCCGCGGGACAAGGAGACGGGCTACTTCGCGGACATGACCCGGACGTTCGCCCGCGGCGACCCGGGCGAGGAGGCCCGGCGGCGGTACGAGGTGACCGAACGGGCGTACGAGGCCGCCCTCGAGACCGTCGCAGCCGGCGTCACCGGCGCGGCCGTCCACGACGCGGCCTGCGACGTCATCGAGGACGCGGGCTACGAGACCCTTCGGAGCGATCCTAATACCGAGACCGGCTTCATCCACAGCACCGGCCACGGCGTCGGCCTCGACATCCACGAGGAGCCCAGCGTCTCCCCCTCCGGCGGCGACCTCGCGGCTGGCCACGTGATCTCGATCGAACCCGGTATCTACGACCCCGCCGTCGGCGGGGTCCGCATCGAGGACCTGATCGTCGTCACCGAGAACGGCTACGAGAACCTGACCGACTATCGGGTGGGACTCGAGCCGACGGCGGAGTAACCGGACTCGAGATCTCCTTGGACGGGTATCGGTTCCGAATCCTTCTCCTTGCCGTGGCGCGCGCTGTCGTCCGTTCGAACGGTAGTGAGAACGGACGATGATATTGCGCGAGGGATGAGCGAGGGAGCGCAGCGACTGAGCGAATCGGCTGGGGAGGGAGTGGCGATCCCCTGCCGCCACGTATGCAGGATGCTTTTTCCCTCGTTCTGCTATCGTGGCAACAGTGACTTCCACGCCCTCCCCAGCCGATTCGCTCGTTCCCTCCGGTCACTCGCTCATCCCTCGCACGCATTTGTAGCGCGGTTCACCGGTGGTTCACCGCGCTACAGCGCGCGCCACCACACACCGGTTCCTCATCTGGAGTTAGTATTCGTGACGCGCTCGCCGGTCTCGAGACCGTTCCGTAACGCGGCGTGCAGTCGCCCTTCGCCGGCGACCCAGTCGCCGAGACAGTACAACCCCTCCGCTTCGGCCTCTCGAATCGGCTCGCGGTCGACGCCGTCCTCGGGTTGCGCGTAGCGCCAGCCCTGGTGGGCCGTCCAGTCGGGCTCGAGCAACCGCTCGTCGTCCATCACGTCGGCGGTGAGCTCGGCGAGGTCCTCGAGGGCCTCGTCGGGGTCGTCGTCGAAGCGCTCGAGCGACCACTCGTGGTTGGCCTGGACGATCAGCAGCGTCTCGCCGTCGGGAACGTGGCCCGGCTTGCACTCCTCGCGGGCGATCCAGCCGATCTCGTGGGCCTTGTCGGTGTTCACCAGCGCGTAGTAGGGTTGCTCGAGTTCGAACGGGTAGTGGAAGACGCCGGTCCAGATCGTCCGGTAGGGAACGCTCGAGATTGCGTCGACGATCCGCTCTCGAAGGCCGCCGTCGGACTCCCAGTCGGCGTCCCGCAGCAGGTCGGCGGTCTGGGGCGCCGGCGGATTCAGGAGGACGGCGTCGAAGGGACCCCACTGGTCGCCGCTGGCGTCCTCGAGTTGCCACGTTCCGGTGCCGGAATCCTGGCGAATCGTCTCGACGCACGTCTTCCGGTGGACGGTCGCGTCGGTTCGCTCGAGGAGTCGCTTGGCGATCTGGGTCAGTCCCTCGCGGTAGGTCCACTTGTGCTCGTCGGCGTCCCGGCCCTCCGAGACTGCGCCATCGCCGTCGAACGTCCAGATCGGCTCCGCCACATCCACGAGCCCGTCAGTCGCGAGGGTCTCCGTGAGCAGGTCGACCACCCGCTCGTCGTCGGCCTTGACGTAGTTCGCGCCGTAGTCGTAGGTGACGTCGCCGCGCCGCCGGGTGGCCGCGCGGCCGCAGAGGCCGCCGGACTTCTCGAGGACGGTCACCCGCGAGTCGGGTCCCGCGGTCTCGAGGGCGTACGCGGCGGCCGCGCCGGCCGCGCCCGCGCCGACGATTCCGATTCGGGTCACGGTGGCCCGTTCGGCGCCGTCCGTCAAGTAGTCCGGCCCCAACGCGACGGGATGCAGGCACCTCGGCACTGATGCAACGAGACGCGGGAACCTCCCGCCGCCGTCGCTACAGTTCGCGGGCCATCATCACCTCGTCGATGCACTCGCCGTCGATCTCGTAGTGATCGCGCCGGATCGCCTCGGTGTCCCAGCCGTGCTCGGTGAGGAACTCGAGGGCGTGATCGTTGGTGATCGGGACGCTGTTGTACACCTTCCGGAAGCCGTTGGCCTCCGCCCACTCGAGCCCCCGCTGGAGCAGTCTGCTCCCGATGCCGTGACCCCGGTAGGCCTCGCGGACGCCGACCGTCTGCTGGGCGGTGCCCTGCAGGTGTTCGGTCTGGGGTAGCTCGAGGTGGGTCCAGCCGACGAGGTCGCCGTCGACCGTCGCGACGAAGAACATCCGCGACCGGACGCTGTTGTGTCTGGTCACCGCGTCCTCGTAGAGCAGTTCCTCCGCGATGGTCTCCGCGACGACGTACGTCTCCTCGGCGGTGACGTCCCGGACCGCGTCGACGAGGCCGTCGAAGTCGTCCTGTCGACCGGGCCGGATGACGAACGCCAGCTCGTCGGTCTCGTACTTCGCCACCGCGCCGAACTCGAGGGCGATCTGGAGGGTCCCGCCGCGCTCTTCCAGGTAGCCGTCGTTTTTCAGTCGCTCGAGGTGCGTTCCGAACTCGTCGGCCGAGAGCGCGACGGCGTCCAGTAACTTGTGTCGTTTGACCGTCCCGTTCCGTTCGACGTACTCGTAGATGCGTTTGCTGGCGTCGGACGCGAACGTCGGGCGCTCGATCGCTCCCATAGGGTCCGTACGGAAACCGGCGGCTTAGAGTTTGGCCCTTGGTACCGTCAGCCACAACTGACCGTTCCGAGCACGTCTTCGGGGCCGACTGGCGTTCCCGACCGACGACGCGGCGGTGTCACCGACGGACGACAGGGGGTCGCGGTTCGTCGGATCACTCCAGCGGACGGTCACGCGAGGCGATCGATCGAACGGCTTTTGCGACGCCGGGCGGTAGCAGAGGGCGATGGACGTACTGATCGTCGGCGCGGGCGCGATGGGGACCTGGTTCGGCCGCGCCGTCGACGCCGCGGTCACGTTCGCCGACGTGGACCCCGACGCCGCCGCGGCCGCGGCCGACGCGGTCGGCGACGCCGAGACCACCGCCCTCGAGGGCGACGACAGCTACGACGCCGTCTGTCTGGCGGTGCCGATGACCCACGTCGTCGAGGCGGTCGCCGACCACGCCGAGCGGGCCGAGCGGGCCATCCTCGACGTCTCGGGGGTGATGGAACCGCCGCTCGAGGCGATGGCGACCCACGCGCCGGACCTCGAGCGGACGAGCCTCCACCCGCTGTTCGCGCCCGACCGGGCGCCCGGGTCGATCGCGGTCGTCCGCGAGGCGACGGGGCCGGTGACCGACGCGCTCCTCGCGGCTCTCCTGGAACGGGGCAACGACCCCATCGAGACGACGGCGACCGAACACGACGAGGCCATGGAGTCGGTGCAGGCGGCGACTCACGCCGCCGTCCTCGCCTTCGCCCTCGCCGCCGAGCCGGCGCCGGACGGGTTCGAGACGCCGATCTACGACGGGCTTCGCACGCTGGTCGAGCAGATGACCGAGGGGACGCCGCGGGTCTACGCCGACATTCAGGGCACGTTCGCGGGCGCCGAGCGCGTCGCCGACGCCGCCGCGACGATCGCCGACGCCGACGCCGCGGAACTCGAGTCGCTGTACCGCGACGCGGCCGAACGGTGGCAGCCCGAACGGGAATTGCGGGGGGACGAGAGTACCGGGGACGGACCGATGCAGGACGCAGACGGCGGTGATCTCGAGTGAGCGACCAGCGCGACGCCGTTCGCTCGAACGCGAAGTACCTGCAGCACGTCCGGCCGATCGATCCGGACGAGATCTGCGAGTACGTCGAGGGGAACCCGCATCCGGCGGTCGTTCGCCAGCACCTTCGCGAACTGGCGCCCGAACTCGGCCTGCTCGAGCGCGACGACGGGACGTTCGTCCCCGTCGACGACGACCCCGTCGCGGCGAACCCCGGCCCCGTAGAGCGCTTCCCCACCAGATACGAACGCCGCCTCGAGGACTTGCTGGTCGACCGCTACGGCGCGAACTGGCACGAGGACGCCACGGGGGAACTCCTGCGGTCGACGATTCGGCGGTTCAAGCGCCGCTACCTCGAGCGCCGCCCGGTGGAGTACGACGAGGACGTCGCGTCGGGGTACGCGATCTACCACCTGCCGGGCTACTACGCCGCCGTCCAGTACGCGCTGGACGACCTCGCCGAGCGCGGCCTGCTCGGGCGGTCACTGCGGGTCCTGGACATCGGCGCCGGCGTCGGGGGTCCCGCCCTCGGACTGTGCGACTATCTTCCGGAGGACGCCCTGCTCGACTACCACGCGGTCGAACCCAGCGCGGCGGCCGACGTCCTCGAGGAACTGCTCGCCGAGACGGGCCGGAACGTCCACCCGACGATCCACCGGACGACCGCGGAGGAATTCGACCCCGGCGACGTCGCCGCCGGCGACGGCGACGGCGCGTTCGATCCGACCGCGCCCGACGACGGCTTCGATCTCGTGCTCGCCGCGAACGTGCTGAACGAACTCGCTGATCCGGCCGCCGTCCTGCGCTCTGCGCTCGAGACGCTCGCGCCCGACGGGACGCTGCTGGCGATGGCGCCCGCGGACAAGAACACCAGCGTCGGGTTGCGCGAGGTCGAACGCGAACTCGAGGACGAGCGCCTGTGGACGCCCGAAGAGATGGGCATGGGCGAGGACGGCGAGGAAGCGGAGGATGGGGACGACGGCGAGGAAAGGGACAGTGCGGATAACGGCAAAGCCGACGAGTACGGCCGAGTGACGGTCTACGGTCCCACCGTCCGACTCTGGCCGGGCGAGCGCCCCGCGGATCGGGGCTGGTCGTTCGACGCCAGACCCGACCTCGAGGTCCCCTCCTTCCAGCGGAAACTCGACGAGGCGGCCCCGCCCGACGACGAGGAGCACGCCCCCGGCGAGTTCGTCAACGTCGACGTGCAGTTCTCCTCCTCGCTGTTGCGACTCGACGGCCGGCGGCGGATCGACCTCTCGCTGACCACCAGCGACTGGGCGAAGATGGCCGAGATGGAGCGCCACGTCACGAACCGGATCGACCTCGTCGCCGCGAAACTCAGCCGGTCGCTGAGCGACCGCGGGGACGACGGCCGAGGCGGTGGTGGCGGCGGCCGCTCGAACCCGCTGTTCAAGATCAGCGACGGCAGCGAGGCCGTCGACCACTACGCGGTCCTGACGACGGAGACGACGCTCAACCGTCCGCTGCTCGAGGCCGACTACGGCGACGTGCTGTCGTTCGAACGGATCCTTGCGCTCTGGAACGACGACGAGGGGGCGTACAACCTCGTCGTCGACGAGGAGACGATCGTCGACCGGATCGGCTGAGCGATGGTCGGTCTGGCGATTTCCTATTCGGACTCGATATAGTACGAAAACGCTCTATGCGGTGCCGATACGTGCGAATGGAACGACGCTTCGATTGGAGCGACGGGTGAAACGAAGCGTCCTGCTATCGTGGCAACAGGGAATCGCCACGTCCTCCCCAGCCGATTCGCTCGTTCGCAGGCTCACTCGCTCATCCCTCGCACGAAATCGTCAGCCGCCCTCGCGCTCACTCGGACGGCTGACAGCGCGCGCCACTACACGCCGGTTCCTCAGCCATTATTGACCGCGGTTTCACGGACACTTCCGAACAGAGAGACGGTACTACCAACTACGATGAGGCCGCTTGAAGCGGGTGCGACCGTCGTAACCGCTCGAGCGATCAGTGGGGACCCGACCCGTCAAAGATCGGCGAGCACCCGGAAACCGATCCACCGAACGACCTGCTAAAGCGGTGGGCTTTTCGCGTCGGCTTCCGACCCGACGGATATGAGCGATCGCCTCGAGATCCTGCTGACCAACGACGACGGGATCCACAGCACCGGGCTCCGGGCGCTGTACGACGCCCTCTCCGAACGCGGCAACGTGACCGTCGTCGCTCCCGCGACCGACCAGAGCGCCTGCGGGCGCTCGATGTCCCACGAGGTCGACGTCGAGACGCACGAGTTGGGCTACGCCCTCCACGGGACGCCCTCGGACTGCGTCGTCGCCGGCCTGGCCGAACTCGGCCCCGACCCCGACATCGTCGTCGCGGGCTGTAACAAGGGCGCCAACCTCGGCGAGTACGTGCTGGGTCGCTCGGGAACGATCAGCGCCGCCGTCGAGGCCGCCTTCTTCGACGTCCCGGCCATCGCCACGTCGATGTACGTCCCCGTCGAGGACGCGCCGCTGAGTCAGATCGACCTCGCGACCGACGACTACGCCGAGGCGACCCGAGTGACCTCCTATCTGGTCGAACACGCCCTCGAGGCCGGCGTGTTCGACCACGCCGCGTACCTCAACGTCAACGTGCCCGTCGCGGACGGCGATCCCGCACCCGTCGAGATCACCCGGCCCTCGAAACGCTACGAGATGGACGCCGAACGGGACGGGAACCGGGTCCACCTCAAGGATCGCGTCTGGGAACGGATGGATCCCGAGAGCCTCCCGGACCCCGAGGGAACCGACCGACGGGCGGTCGTCGAGGGCCGCATCAGCGTCTCCCCGCTGACTGCGCCCCACTCGACGCCCCATCACGAGGCGCTGACGACGCTCGTGGAGGCCTATCCCGACAGTGCGCGGTCGACGAACGACTAGTCGTGGTGACGACGCGATGACGCCGGATCCGTCACGTCGGGGCCGCCCCGAACACGTCGGCGAGAATGCGCCTGCTACCGAACTGATTTGTATCGGGATGGTGAACGGATAGCCATGGCAGCGGTCGAAACCGAGATCTGTGAACCGCGCGAGGGCCTCGAGCGGGGCGTATTCGTCCGGTTCGGAGCCTCCTCGGCGGGCGGCCCGCGCCTGGAGACGGGGCCGAGTCCGCCCGGGAACGGTGGTTCCGACGGCCGAACGGTCGACGCGCGCCTCGTCGATAGCGAGACGACTTCCGTACGCGAAACCGGCTGCTTCGTCCGGGATCTGCCGTGACGGTCGATCGTCTCGGTCTCGAGTGTCTACTCGATGAGGTGATAATCGACTTGCGGGTCGCAAGGCCCGCGCTATTCGCCAATGGCAGCGTTACGATAGTTATACCGTAATTAGCAACTACAGAGATACATAACCCATGAAACATAAAACCAACGTCGGTGGGGTCCCAACGGACGCCACTGACGAGTACCACAGACGGTGATCGAAGAATGGTAATCAGCACACTCTGGGGTCGGCTCACTTCACTCTGGTCGGACAGTACGGCGGAAAACGCGGATACCGCCGAATCGGCGGACGAAGACGCCGACGGCAGCGAGGACGAAACGCTCAGCTACGCCGAAGAGATCGAGTACGGCGTCGACGAGCAGGAACTACCCGACGACGACAAAATTCTCAGACTACTCGTGAAACGCGGCGGCCGCGTCGATCGATCGACCGTCCAGCAGCAAACCGGCTGGTCGGAGGAGCGCCTTCGTGACGTCATCAGCGACATGGAAGACGACGGCCAGATCAGTGCGATCACCGTCGGTCGAAAGCGGGTGATCTGCCGGCGCGGGTTCGAACCCAAGGGCTATCGGTCGCATCTCAACGAGTAGCGGATCGAATCGAGTCGAACCGAAGTGGGACGGAGTGGGTTTTGCGGGGCTACACTGTAGACTCACGGATAGTGATACTCGAGAGACCGACCCTGCCGATGGTCGGTAGAGACGGCGGGCGGTGGTCGGTGGAGGCGGCGTATTCAGGCCGAATTCACTTCCGTCGAACAGCCGTTTGTATAGACATGTTAGAACTCGCACTGCTGTTCTTCGTGATCGCGATCATCGCCGGTGCGCTCGGCGCGAACGGCGTCGCCGGACTGAGCATGGCTGCCGGAAAGTGGCTCGTGTTGTTGTTCGTCGTGTTGGCCATCGTGTCCTTGCTGCTGTGACGGCCGGGACCCCATTTTTAGGGGAACGACCTCACCGGTACACGGGCGCCGACGACGACTGCTGGAGGGACAGATCGTTCTGACAGAGCACGCCGTCGACGAAGAGCCGACCGTCGCTGGTGATCGTCACCTCGTGGTCGGCGATCTCGAACGTAAACTCCCAGGTGCCGCCATCGTAGTCGGCCAGCTCCGTCAGGACGGCCGGGTTGATGTACTCGTAGAGGGTGTACTCGACTTCGTCGAGGTTGAGCCGATCGGCTTCGGCCAGCGCCTGGACTATCTCGACGATGATTTCGTCTCGACCCCCGTCGGCTGACGACTGCTGATTCGATTGGGACTGAAAGTTATCCATCGCTGGAACCTCGGTCTGAACGGGACTGCAACGGGCGAACCGATTCGACGGTCTGTTTACCTGATTCGGCGGTCCGTTTCCACGTTTGCGCGTCGGTACCTCGCTGGCGGCTCGAGTGGGGAATTGCGAGCGGGGTCGATCGCAGTCGGCCACGCATCGACGATCGGAAGCGGCGATCCGACCCCCCCGCCACCCACCCGTGGGTGTGCGAGGAGACGGACGTCCCGGTGTGGCGCGATCCGACCGCGGGACGACGCGGTGAACCACCCGGTCGCGGGCCGAACTGCGCCGCTCGGACGCCCGTTTTCCGGGACGCCACCCGCTTGAATCCCCATGACTGATCGATCATCGTCACGTACTCCCACTCCATCGGATCAATATTAAATAGGTTGTCACTAAATCGAACAGGAAGCTCTCTTTCGATCGCGTATGTCATACCTGATTAGGTGCCGGTGCCGTACGATCGGCTCCTCGCAGTATATGGTGTGGATACGGTCACTGGGGCTGGTGCGAAAACGGTCGCTATCCCCTCGGACGTCCACCGGACGGGACCGAACCGGAGAACGCGGTGGACGGGGCGAAGCGCCCGGCCAGACCCCAGATACGCTTCAATTGCAAAACCGACGACGGCCGATCCGTTCGGATCGGTTAGGACGGATCTCGTCACGAACGGTGCTCACCGTGCCAATTAGCCCCACTTCACGCCGATATGGCACATTTTGCGCCTGTTCGTTCCACTCTCGATGAAATTCTCGAGTAGTAAAATTCATTCTCCCGATCCGCGTCTCGACGGAGTGGGGATGGCTCACAAAGACGAAGTGACGCGAGTGCTGGCCGCGTGCGACGCGTGCGGATCCATCTACGCTGCGCGACAGTGGCCCGACGGGACCGTGCGGATCATCGGCCAGGAGGGGTGTTCGTGCGGCGAAGGGACGTTCGAAGTCGTCACCGATCCCGAGACAGATCCGCCGGCCGACGCCGGCGCGGAGTAGCGCTCTCTCCGGTGGCTCGAGTCAGTATCCGATATCGCGAGCCGTCGGTATCACCGCCCGTTGCCCGATCGAGACCGTCCGTTCTCGGGGCCCCTGGTGATTTGCGTAACGTGGAAGTCTTAGTTCTCCAGTCACAACCCTCGCCTACAGATGCGCCCCGACCACGCGAGGTGGCCACGATGATCCTCGACGACACGGAGCGACCCGCCGCGGAGTACGCGGCCCTCGCCGACGCCCTCGAGGAGTTGCGCGACGAGGTCGCCGAGAAACCGATCAAGGAATCGCGACTCGAGGGACTGTTCGACGAGGCGACCACGAGCAACCCCGACATCTGGAACACCGTCACGGCGTTCGTCGACGTCGAAGACGGCGAGGCCGTCGTCACCGAGGAGTCGAAACTCGCCCGCGGGAAGTGGGCCCCCGAAATCGTCGACGACTGCGACGCGATGGTGACCGTCGATGTCCAGTACGGGCAGATGCCCGACGAGTTCGCGTACAGCGTCCTGAAGAAACTCGAGACGAAGATCGAGACGGCCCGGGAGCGAGCGGCGGCGCAACGCGAGGAGTGAGCGGTTCTTCTACTGTTGTCCCGGGCGATCGGCGTTCGTCCCCCAGTTTCGGACGATCCGAACGCGGGTCGCGATACCGTACCGCTCGGGAAGTCAGTCGATACGAAAATCTGTCTCGATAGTAATATCTATAACCGTAAACCGAAAAGGGCGATATCAATGGTCACTCGGAGCGGGGTCCTCGTCGCCGTCTTCGTCGTCCTCTCCATCGGAATCGGCGACCCATCCGTCGCCGCGGCACAGGAAGGGGGAGATTCGATGGAAACGACGACGACGGTCACCGAGGACGGGGACATCGACACCCTAGAGATGAACTGGAAGACGGACGCGGCGACCTACGAGTCGCTGCGGGCGGCCGCGGACAAAGGGGGTTACGAGACGGTCGCCGCGTGGTTCGCCGAAGAACGGATGCTCCCCGCCGAAAACGGGTTCGAGGCGTACGGCGACGCCGCGGACACCGAACTCGAGGACGGCTACCGTATCGAGGTCGCGTTCACCCAGTTCGATCGCAGCGAACTCGAGGGACTCGAACTGACGGTCGAAGACGGAACGGTCGCCTACGAGTCCACGAGCGTCGAGGACCCCGCCGAGGACGCGACGTTCGACGAAGTAACGTACGTCCTCGAGATGCCCGGCGAAATCACGGACTCGAACGCCCACGAGGTCGACGGGAGCGTCGCCACGTGGCACCTCCACGAGGAGCCGGTGGACTCGCTCAGCGCCACGGCCGAGACGGGCAGTAGCGGGGAAACTGGATCGGCCGAGAGCCTCCCCGGCTTCGGTGCCGGAGCCGCCGCCGTCGGCGCGCTCGTCGCCATCGCCGTGCTCGGCCGTCGATCGGACTGATCTCCCGCGCTCCGATCGGGATCGCGGACGGCCGCTATATCGTGGGAGACTGTCGTTCCCGTTCTTCCGCTGCCAGATACCAGTATCACGGGGCGAGACTCGGCGAACTGAGGTACTATTTTAATGGCGGTGTGTGTATAGTGGCCCAATGACACTGCTCGAAGTGGATAGCATCGACGTCGCGTATGGGGACATCCAGGTCGTCTGGGACGTCAGCTTCTCCGTGACTGAAGGCGAGACAGTCGCGTTACTGGGCGCCAACGGTGCCGGCAAGACGACCGTGTTGAAAACCATCTGTGGCCCGCTCACGCCGATGGCGGGGGAGGTCACGTTCGATGGGGAGTCCATCGGGCACCTCCATCAGGACGAGATCGTCCCGAAGGGGATCACCCACATTCCGGAGGGTCGCGAGATTTTCTCGGACAGCACCGTTCGAGAGAACCTCCGGCTCGGCGCGTACACGAACCGCGAGGGGATGGACGAACAACTCACCCGCGTCTACGACGTGTTCCCGCGATTAGAGGAGCGACAGGGCCAAAAGGCGGGTACGCTCTCCGGCGGCGAACAGCAGATGCTGGCCATCGGACGCGGACTAATGAGCGACCCAGACCTGATCCTGCTCGACGAGGCCAGTCTGGGGCTCGCTCCCGTGCTCGTCGAGGACGTGTTCGACGCCATCGAGCGCATCAACGAGGAGGGAACGACCGTGCTACTCGTCGAACAGGACGTCAACAACGCGCTTCGCATCGCCGACCGCGGGTACGTCCTCGAGTCGGGCCGGATCACGCTGTCCGGCGACGCGGCAGAACTCGCGGACGACGAGCGCGTCGCGGCGTCGTACCTCGGCGGATAGTCGTCGGCGCGAGAGGCGGTTCTCGAGTCGAGGGACAGCGAGGAGCGGCCGGCGAGAAAAGGAGTGGCAACGGAGACGCGGTCAGCAGTTACTCCGCACCTGACTGGTCGGTAGTGGCGTCCTCATCGACGGCCGGCGATTCGGCGTCGCCGAAGCGGTCCGCGAGGAGTTTGTAGAGGCCGCCCGGCGCGTAGATGATGAACGTGATGATGAGCGCTCCCTCGATGACGGGTGCGAACTCGCCGGCGATCTGGCGCAGGCCCTCGTCGAGCGCCACGAACAGGGCGCCCCCGAGCAGCGGCCCGGCCATCGACCCCATCCCGCCGAGGACGACGACGACGAGCGTATCGACCATCCACGAGACGGCGAGCGTCGAGTCGGGGTTGACGTACAGCCAGAACTGGGCGTAGAACCCGCCCGCGATGCCGGCCATCATCGAGGCGACGATGAACGCGAACATCTTGTACCGCAGCGGGTTGATGCCGAGGCTGCTGGCGGCGTCCTCGTCGTCGTGGATGGCCCGCATTCCGAGCCCGGCGCGGCTGTTCACGATGGCGTACGTGACGAGGATACACGCGACGGTCGCGACCAGCATCAGCAGGAATACCACGTCCGGCTCGAGCTCGTTGCTGACGTAGTAGCCGGTCGCACCCCCGGAGAACTGCCGCTGGTCGAGCAAGACGAGCTGGATGATCGCAGCCACTGCAAGCGTGCCGATCGCGAAGTAGTGGCCGGTCAGCCGGAACAGGATCGGACCGAGCACGAGCGCGAGCAGTCCCGCGACGATCGCAGCGGCCGCGACTGCGACCAGTACGGGCGATTGGATGGACTCCGGTAAGCCGGCCCGCATCGGCGTCGTGAGCCACGCGGAGACGAACGCGCCGAGCCCGAAGAAGGCGTGGTGACCGAGCGAGATCTGACCCGTGTACCCTGCGATGAGGTTCCACGAAACGCCGAGCAAGACGAAGACGAGCCCGTTGAAGAAGATGTTCGTGACGAACCTCGTCGTCGTGTAGGGAACGACCGCGAGCGCGAGCACCGCGACGACGAACAGCCCGACGCGGCGCCGATCACCGAACAGCCCCTCGAAGGGTCCCGTGAGCGACACCATCACTCACCACCCCCGGAGTTGCCGAACAGGCCGTGTGGCCGCACGAGCAACACCAACACGAAGATGGTGAAGCTGATGATGTCTCGGAACCCGCCCCCGAGGTAGAGAACGCCGACGTTCTCGGAGACCCCGAGGATGAGGCCGCCGATGAGCGTGCCGGGGACGCTCCCGACGCCGCCGAGGACGACCACGGCGAACGCCTTCAGGAGGTACGACCAGCCGACGAACGGCGTGATCGGGAACAGCATCGAGAGCAGCGCGCCGGCCGCGCCTGCGAGCCCCGTCCCGATGCCGAGCGTGAGCACGTAGATGTTGGCCGTGTCGATACCCATGTACTGCGCGGCGGCGTTGTTCTGTGCGGTCGCGCGGATGGCGAGCCCGGTCGTCGTGTACTTCAGGAACGCCCACGTGCCGAGGATGAGCGCGAGGGAGAGGACGAACGTCACGAGCCGGGGGAACGAGAGCGTTATCTCTCCGATGGAAACCGGATTCCCGGGAATCCCGATATCGGTGGCCTGCGCGTCGCTTCCGACGACGATCCGGCCGATGCTCTGGAGCATCAGCGCGAGCCCGAACAGGACGATGATGGGTTGTTCCATCCCCTCTCCGACGACGCGCTTGAGAACGACGCGCTGGAGCGCCATCCCGAGCACGAAGAGCACGACGAACGCGACGACCATGCCGACGATCGGCGTGAGTCCGAACGCGGTGAACAGGGTGATCGCGACGTACGCGCCGACCATCAACATGTGGCCGTGGGCGAGATTCACGATGTCCATGATCCCGAACACGAGCGAGAGGCCGAGCGCGGCGACGGCGTAGATCCCCCCGAGGAGAAGGCCGTTGAGCAGCGACTGAACGACTAGGTCGGTAGCTACCATGTGTGTGTATCAATAACGTTGGACGGCGAGGGATTACCGTTCGCTCCACGACGGAATCGGGTAGCGGAAGTCGGACGCACCGCGCCCGTCGGCGTTGGGGTAGACGGTGTGCTGGTTCCCCTCCCACCACTGGCCGGTCGGTGCGGTCAGTTCGCCTTCCGCCGGCAGCCCGTTGTCCTCGAAGCTGAACGAACCGATGACGGTCTCGAAGGACTCCGACCGGAGCGCGTCCTGAATGGCACCGGGATCCGTGGAGTCGGCGGCCTGAACCGCCTGCAGCGCCGTCTGTGCGAGGTTGTATCCGCCGCCAACCGGGGTTCGAATGAGTTCGCCATCGTCGAGCCCGTACTCGTCCTCGTAGGCGCTCCAGAGCTGTTCGTTGCCGCCGCCGGTCAGCCCCGGCACCCAGCCGGGACACATGCAGGCGTAGGCGCCCGCTTCGCCGAGACCCGACCACCACGCGGTCGGGTCCGCGGCGCGGACGAACTTCAGCACCTGTGGTGCCCAGCCGTTCTCCTGCATCTGGGTGACGGCCGTGATGCCGCCCGGCGGCGTCGGGGTCGACAGCAACACTTCGACGTCGGCGCTGGCCGACTGGGAGATGAGCGACGAGAAGTCCTCGGAGCCGAGTTGGTAGGTCTCCCGGAGCACGACGTCGTAGCCGGCCCCCGAGAGCGTCTCCTCCCAGTAGTCGGCCTGCTCCTCGCCCCATCCGCTGTTGGCCTCCCAGATACCGATGTTCGAGGGGCGTTCACCTTCCGGGATGAGTTCGAGCAGGCCTTGCGTGGACCGCGCGACGTCCCGGGACTTCGGGAACGGGGAGTACGTCCACTCGTACCCCTCGTTGCGGTGTGGCCCCTCGAAAGCGAAGAACGCGCCGAGGAACGGCAGTCCCTGGTTCTCCGCGAACGCGCTCCCTGCGGTCACGAGGACGCTCGAGAAGCTCCCCCAGATCATGTCGACCTGGTTGTTGCTCGTGATCTGCGTGAGGCTCTGCGAGACGACTTCGGGGTCGCTTTCGTCGTCGTGCATGATGATCTCGACCTCCTCGTCGAGTTCCTCGTTCATCCTCGCGACGCCGAGTTCGTACCCCTCCTCGACCGCCGTCCCGAGCGAGGAGAACTGCCCCGACCGCGGTACCGTCGCGGCTATCGTAATCCCTTCCCCGTCGTCTTCGTCCCCGATGAGGGTACAGCCGGCGAGTCCGGACATGCCGGCGGCACCGGCCGCCCCGAGTGTTTTGAGATACGTACGCCTTCCCTGCTGCTTGTTACGTCCCACCATGCTATATCTCCATCTATATCACTTACATTATAAAAGGTATGGTTATGGTCCACCAACTATTACATTTGCCACGTTTCACTGCTGATTTCAACGATCGAGGTCTCCGTGACGGGGTTTGAGAGGATATTAGCTGATGAAGTTACCGATGGGAAAATTGGAAGATAGGTCGTCGGTGTGGTCTTTGTGTATTAATAATGGTAAATAATGCTTGGGTGGGCCTGACGATCCCATCGCGGGACTCGCCCCCGGGGTGTATCGGGGCGGCCTGCTCCGACGAGAATTTCGCGTCGGAGTCGCTCGTTTCTACCAGCGGCATCGGAAATCGACGCGTCCGCCGCGACCGCATCGGCGGCGCGGCTCGAGGCCCAGAGCGCGGAGGGACGCCGCCGATCGGGCCCGATCCGTTCGGATCCGTATAAAACTCACTTCGCCCGGGCGTAAATTTCACGCGCGTGGGACAGGGCCGACGCAGAAGACCACATTTATGCGAGTGGATGGGTAACGGCTACCAAGATGACCGTACTCGAAGGCGAGCAACTCACGAAACGGTTCGGCGGCATCGTCGCCGTCGACGACGTCTCGTTCGCTATCGATCGGGGAGAGACCGTGGGTCTCATCGGGCCGAACGGCGCCGGCAAGTCGACGCTGTTCCGACTCATCTCCGGCGTTCAGGAACCCAACGAAGGGACCGTGTACCTCGACGGGAACGACATCACCGGCCTCTCCCCCCACGAAATCTGTCACCGGGGGCTCGTTCGCACCCACCAGATCGTCCGCCCGTTCGAAACCCTCACGCTCGTGGAGAACGCCGCCGTCGGCGCGGAGTTCGGCGGCCGCGACGTCGACGACCCCGAAGAGCGCGCCCACGAAGTCCTCGAGTTCGTCGGGCTCGACGAGATGGCCCACACCACGCCCGACGAGCTCAGCGTCGGCGCGCTGAAGCGCCTCGAGATCGCTCGCGCGCTCGCGACCGATCCCGAGGTCCTGCTGTTCGACGAGGTCGCGGGCGGCCTCGACACCGAGGAAACCGAGGCGATCGTCGATCTCATCGGAGACATCGGAGATCAGGGGAAGACGGTCTTCCTCATCGATCACGTGATGCGCGCGCTGATGTCCGTCAGCGAGCGCGTGTTCGTCCTCGACAACGGCTCTCTCATCGCGTCCGGGACTCCCGACGAGATCCAGAACGATCGCCGGGTCATCGAGGCCTATCTCGGCGAGAACGCCGGCGAGACGGCGGGCGCCGCCGGCGACTGATCAGGTTCGATTGCGATCGGAACTCGCAGGCTCGAGGCTGGAACCCCGGAATCTCGAATTTGGGTTCAGTGCTCTGCTGGGAATCTGTAACGCTCTACTGGAGTGGGGTTCGATGGATTCTCGCATCGAGTTTGTATTATCTCAATGACGCTGATTCATCGAATCATCAACAGCGCTGATTACGGCGTGTGTGGGCGTGTGTCGTATGCCTGCAGGCGTTACTATCGGACGGGTAAAACAGGTCGTCGTTTACGGGTCGGGGATATGCCTACTTCTGGCTGGTCTCGGCGGGCTGGCGGAGGGAGGTGTAGGACTGCTCGGCGGATCGATTCTACTGGTGACCGGGCTGCTTCTCCTCCCGAAAACCCGTCCTCTCGTTATCGGTGCAGTCGAATCGGTCGGCGGCCCCGACCTCAGTACGCTCGGACGCGGGACGTTCGTCGTCGTAATCCTCGTCGGAACGGTCGCAGGGGCGGCTCTCGTTCCGACTGCGGAGTCTCCAGCGACGGATGACGCAAATTCGCCCGCGTCTCAGTCCGAGTCGACGGACCCGCCGTCCGACTCGTCATCGGACGACTCGTCAGGGGACGACGCAGAGGAGACGGGAGACACCGATTCCGGGTCATCCACAGCAGAGAGTTCGGATTCGGCGTCTGACTCCTCGGGAACCGACACGGCGGATTCGTCCTCGAATGCTGATTCGGACCAGTCGCCCGACGATAGCACGGCAGCAGCCGCTGACTCGTCGTCGAATGCCACGACAGCCTCACCAACCGATTCCGAATCCACCTCTCAGCCGGACGATAGCACGGCAGCCACGTCCGACTCCTCGTCAAGTGGGACAGCGGATTCAGTCGCTGATTCTGAGTCGAGACCGACATCGGACGGGAGCACGGCATCTCCGTCCGACTCCGCATCGGCGGATTCGAATGCTGATTCACACGCCGATTCGATAGCACGTGGGCAACAGACGTCGTGGACGGTTACGGTCGTCTCCGTCACCGACGGGGATACGATGGACGTGCGAATGCCCGACGGCAGCACGGAGACGATCCGATTACTCGGCGTCGATACGCCGGAGACGAGCACTGGCCGGACGGACCCTGCGGAGTGGGAAGGCATTCCCGATGATGCGGCCGGAAGGAGTTGGTTAGCCCAGTGGGGTGATCACGCCAGTGAGTACGCCGAAGAGCGCCTGGCCGGGGAAGAAATCCATATCGAACTGGACCCCGAATCCGACCGGCGCGGCACGTACGACCGCCTACTCGTGTACGCGTCCCAGTCGGCGTCGTCGGACACGTCGTTCAATCTCCGCCTCCTCGAGAACGGATACGCGCGGCTGTACGATACCCAGTTCACACAGCGATCGGCGTTCCGATCCGCCGAGGAGGCGGCTCGAGCCAACGATGTCGGCGTCTGGGAGTACGCAGGGTCCTCCCAGTCGTCCGGTGGGAGCGACGAGTCCACAGAGCAATCGGATCCGGAACCGCCAGCAGATGAGAGCACCGAGGATCTCCCCCAGCTTCCCGCGGATGGAGATTACGATTGCGGCCATTTCGACACGCAGGACCAAGCACAAACGGTGCTCGAGAGAGATCCGAGCGACCCGCACCGCCTCGATGCCGATAGCGACGGAATCGCCTGCGAGTCGCTCCCCTGATTTCGACACCGGAGGACGGTATTTTCCGCGCCTTCGGCCGTCGCACTCTCGCCGTAACTCACCAGAACGGCTGCAATCTGGCCACGAACCCGCCACTCATCTAGTTCGCTCGGACGGTATCGCGGTTCGTTTGACTCGCTGGCCACCATCCCACCACGGCGGGGAGGTTGTCACCGCATGGTTCGATGCCGTCCCACGCTATTCGTGATACGAAGTTTTTTGGTCCTCCTCACTAAGACGAAACTACCGGTTCATCACCCCCTCTCCGTCCCTTCGATTGGCGAGTTCGATGCCAGTTTCTAGTACACGGGTCCCTCGAGGAGGTGTATGTGATCACCAGACAACGACAGCGATCCGATCTATGAGTGACGATACGAACGCTTCCGACCTGTACGACCGAGTTAGAAATGAGGTGCCCTCAGAACTGGACGTCACCGACGTTCAGTACGAGGGTCCCGATCTCGTTATCTATACTGAGACGGCTCGAGAGTTCGCACGCGATAGTGATATTCTCGGGACGCTCGCACACGCACTTCGCAAACGAATAACGATCCGTCCGGTTCCGGGAACGCAGTCGAGCCCGGACGAAGCCGAGGCGGTGATCCACGATGTCGTTCCCGACGACGCGAAGATCCAGGATCTCGAGTTCCACTCGTCGATCGGAGAGGTACTGATCAAAGCCGAGAAACCGGGGTTAGTAATCGGACAACGAGGAAGTACGATCCGCGAGATTTCGCAGGAAGTGGGATGGAATCCGGAAGTCGTCCGGACGCCGCCGATGGAGTCGTCGACGGTGGACAACGTCAGGAATTACCTTACGCAAGAACGAGCCGAACGGCGTGACTTTCTCGTCGACGTCGGCGAACAAATTCACGGCACGCCCGAGAACGACGTTGACTGGGTTCGAGTGACGACGCTGGGCTGCTGTCGTGAGGTCGGCCGTGCGAGCTTCGTTCTCCACACGCCGAATACGAAGATACTCGTCGATTGCGGCGACAAACCCGGTGCCGAAGGTGAGGTGCCGTATCTTCACGTTCCGGAAGCGATGCCACTGCCGGAACTCGATGCCGTCGTGCTGACGCACGCACATCTGGATCACAGCGCGTTGCTCCCCTTGTTGTTCAAATACGGCTACGATGGACCGATCTATACGACGGAACCGACGCGGGATCTCATGGGGCTCCTCCAACTGGACTATCTCGACGTCGCCTCGAAGGAAGGCCGGACGCCGCCATATTCCAGTGAGCAGGTCCGGCAGGCGATCAAACACACGATTCCGATCGGATACGGTGACGTCACCGATATCGCGCCGGACGTCAAGTTGACGATGCACAACGCGGGGCACATCCTGGGGAGCGCAACGGCGCACTTCCACGTCGGGAACGGCTTTCACAACGTCGTCTTCTCCGGCGACGTCCACTACGAACCGACGCGACTGTTCAACGGTGCGGTCAACGACTTCCCGCGAGCGGAAACGATGATCATGGAGTCGACGTACGGCCGACGGAACGATTATCAGACGGAGACCGAAGAGAGCGAAGCGCGGGTCCGTCAGATCATCAGAGAAACGTACGATCGAGATGGAACGGTCGTCATCCCCGCCTTCGCCGTCGGCCGCTCACAGGAGCTGATGTTAGTCCTCGAGGAAGCGATGCGCGAGGACGAGATTCCGACGATGCCGATCTATCTCGACGGGATGATTCGGGAAGCGACCGCGATCCACACGGCGTATCCGGAGTATCTCCGCGACGGGCTTCGGCGACGCATCCTGCACGAGGACGAGAACCCCTTCATGGCCGAGCAGTTCCACCAGGTCGACGGCGGCGGGGCGATGCGCGAAGAGATCGCCAGCGGCGAGCCCTGTATCATCCTCTCGACGTCCGGGATGGTGACCGGCGGCCCGATCATGTCCTGGCTCGAGTTACTCGGTCCGGACGCGGACAACACGCTCCTGTTCGTCGGGTACCAGGCGGAAGGGACGCTCGGCCGCAGAATCGAAAGCGGTCGCACGGAGGTGTCGCTCGAGGGCGGTTCCGGACGCGCGGAGCGATTGACGCTTTACTGTCGAATCGAGTCCGTGAGCGGATTCTCGGGGCACGCGGACCGAGCGGGTCTCGAGCAGTACGTCGAGGAGATGAACCCGCGGCCGGAGCGGATTCTCTGCGTTCACGGTGACGATCAGGCGACGGATCAGCTCTCGTCGGCCCTCTACCAGCAGTACGATATCAGGACGCATCAGCCGAAGAATCTGGAGACGTTCCGATTCCCCTGAGAGCGATCGGCCCAGTTGCTCGGCACGATATCCTACCGTGTCCACCTGATTTCGTACTCGAGTTCGTACCGCTGGTCCCCGGTTTCCGAATCCGTGAGTCGCTCGAGTTCGACTTCGAAGGTCGGCTCTTCGGGGACGGTGACCTGCTGCTCTTGGTCTGTACTCTCCAGGTGAACGGTGCCGGCCTCGATCTGTTCGGCGGCATCGATGAGCGCCTCGGCGATCGCCGATCGTGATTGTGGTTCCTCCGTTTTGAAGAGTTCTTCTTCGGGCATCAGCCGCTAGTACGACTCCAATTGTCATATACTCACCATCTGGTTCCCACGGTTGGGTTTCTGGTTGGTTCACGGAACGGTGAGTGAGGAGGTCGCTCCCTACGCAACGGTAGCAGTCGGTAGTGCTGGTGTTCACAGTCCGTCTCGTCACTAACTCAGCCGTGTCGGTGACTACTGATGCGTAGCGAACACCGACTGCGCTCGAGTGGTTGAGTAACGGATCTCGAACAGCGGCTACAGTCGACACTCCGTCGGTAATAAATCGGTGGACGGAAACGCCGAGTACCCCTACCCGCTGTCCACCGTCTTACTCGGTGAATCAGTGGTCGGTGGAATATGCTTTGTGGCCCTCTCTACTGAGCGCTTGTCCCGAATTATGTCGAATACAGCGGTGAGAGACGCCGAACGGGATTGGATAGCCAGGGATTCCGGCGAGCGCATACCCCCAGAGCAGTCGTTCAAATCTGCCTCTCGCTATTTCTCATCGGACTTTGCTATGGGGTTCTTTGATCCGGTGTTCCATCCGTGTGCGATAGATACCGCTGTTCATCGTCTCTCCTCGGCTATCGATTCGAGGTCGGCGTACTCCCGCTGCGAGTAGGTGATCGCTCGAGTGTCGGCCACCGACGATTCGTACTCCCGGACCTCCTCGCAGACGTATCGCACCCCCTCGTCGAAGTCGAACCCCGCGGCACCAGTACCGAGGATCATGCGTCCGCCGTTTCGAAATCTCTTTTTCGCCACATTCGAAAGAGGCGCCGTGGACGAAGATCGCCTCCAGTTCTGGTCGCTCTATCTCGCCCGGTTCGCGGAAGGGTTCGGCTTCGTCACCCTGATCACGCTCCTGCCGTACTACATCAACACGCTCGGTCCAACTGATACGACAGTTCTGGGAGTAACAATCAGCGCCGGACTCATCGTCGGCCTCTACACGACGGGCTTCACGTTCGCCCAGACCCTCGCCGTCGTTCCGATCGCGTGGGCCGGCGATCGATTCGACAAGCGGACCGTGTTGCTCGTCGTACTCGGAATCGGTGTCGTCGCCTACGCGCTGTTTCCGATCGTCGACTCGAGCGCGTCGTTCATCGTCATTCGAGGGCTACAGGGGATCGTCGTCACCGGAACCGGACTGATGACGCTCTCGCTCGTCGGGCAACTCGCCGACGTCGGGACGCGAGCCAACTACATCGGCAAAGCCAACGCTGCCAGTTTCGCCGCGTCGATCGTCGGGAGCCTCAGCGCGGGGACGCTCTACGAAGCGTTCGGGTTCGGCCCGATCTTCGCGATCATCGTCGGGATCGTCCTCGTCGCGTGGGTCGGAACCGTGTTGTATCTCGATCCGGACGAGACGCGCGTCCACGGATTCCCGTTTACCGATCTCGCACTCAACCGCCGGATTCTCACGCTCTCGAGTTTCCGCTTTCAGTACGCGTTTTCGGTGACGCTCGTCCGAACGTGGGTCCCGATCTTCGCCGGCGTCTCCGCGGCCGACGGTGGGTTGGCCTACGGCGGACTCGCCGTGTCGCTCACCGTCGTCGCCGAGAAGTTCACCAACATGTGCTGTCAGCCGTTTACGGGCCGGCTCTCGGACGGCTACGGTCGGGCGATGTTCGTCTTCGCCGGCGGCGGTGCATACGGCTTGGTCGCGCTGGCCGTCCCGTTTTCGCCGGCGATCGGAACCGCGCTCGAACTGCCGGCTCGCGTACCCCTGTTCGGCGACGTTTCGCCGGCGTTTCTCCCGCTCGTTGCGCTCTCCGGATTTCTCGGCGTCGCGGACAGCTTCCGCGAACCGGCGAGCATGGCCCTGTTCGCCGACGAGGGGACCGACGACGGCGGCGTCGCCTCGAGTTTCGGGATCCGCGAACTGATCTGGCGGCCGGGAAGCGTCGTTGCGCCGCTGCTCGGCGGCTGGCTGATGTACGAGATCAGTATGGCGTCGGTGTTCTACGTCGGTGGTGCGTTCGCACTGACCGGTGTTGGATCGTTTCTCGTGATTCTGGTGTGGTTTCACGGCCCTGACGCGCTCACCGAGTGGTGATGAGTGCATCCGTCTAGGCGATGGAGAACGAATATTCAGCAGAGTACGTGTGGCACGCAACTAAATTCGGGATGTTTATACCGGAGGTATCTCGTTGTTCGAACGAGAGCGGGGAGACTCTCCGTTGCGGTGTTTTTACCCGACTCGTCTTTCCCACCAGATGAGTGGTACGACCCGCCGAAATTGACAGCCAGTACTCACACACCCCCATGACAAAGGACCTCGAACGAGACCTCGGACTTCCAGCCGTATTGGCCATTAGCATCGGCGCGATGATCGGCAGCGGGATCTTCATCCTCCCCGCGCTGGCGATCAATATCGCGGGCCCGGGCGTGATCCTCGCGTATCTGATCGCCGGGCTGCTCGTCGTCCCGGCCGCGCTGAGTAAATCCGAAATGGCGACCGCGATGCCCGAAGCCGGCGGGACGTACATCTACATCGAACGCGGAATGGGCCCGCTGTTGGGGACTATCGCCGGCGTCGGAACGTGGTTTTCGCTGGCGTTCAAGGGTGCGCTGGCGCTCGTCGGTGGCGTCCCGTACCTCGTGTTGCTCTTCGACCTTCCGGTTAAACCCGTGGCACTCGTGTTGGCGGTCGTCCTCATCGCCGTCAACCTGCTCGGCGTGAAACAGACCGGCCGGCTCCAGGTCGCCATCGTCGTCGTCATGCTCGCCGCCTTGCTGTGGTTCATCTACGGCGGAATGCCCGCCACCGAGACGGCCAACTACGACGGGTTCTTCGCCGACGGCGCGGGCGGCCTCCTCGCGGCGACCGGTCTCGTCTTCGTCTCCTACGCGGGCGTCACGAAAGTCGCGAGCGTCGCGGAAGAGGTCGAGCGACCGGATCGAAACATTCCGCTGGGGATCCTCGGCTCGCTCGCCTTCACGACGGTGCTGTACGTGCTCATCGTCGCCGTGATGGTCGGGGTTTCTCCGCTCGAGGAACTGGCGGATACGGAGACGCCGATGGCAATCGCCGCCGAGGCGACGCTCGCACAGGCGGGGGTCGTCGCCGTCGTCCTCGCAGCGATTCTCGCGCTCGTCAGCACCGCAAACGCCGGCATCCTCTCGTCGTCGCGCTATCCGTTCGCGATGAGTCGGGACAACCTCGCACCCGACCGGTTCGCGGCGGTCAGCGACCGATTCGGGACGCCGACGACCGCGATCACACTCACCGGAAGCGTGATGCTCGTGTTGATCGCGTTCGTCCCCATCCTCGAAATCGCAAAACTGGCTAGCGCGTTCCAGATCCTCGTGTTCATCCTGATCAACGTCGCCATCATCGCCTTTCGGAACGCGGACATGGACGAGTACGATCCCAGCTTCGAATCACCCCTCTATCCCGCAATTCAGGTGTTCGGCATCCTCAGCGGGGTCGTCCTCCTCACCCAGATGGGGGGCGTCGCGCTCGTCGGCGCGGTTATCATCACGGTCGGGAGCGTCGCCTGGTACTGGTTCTACGCCCGTTCCCGAATCGATCGCGAAGGAGTCGCTGTCGATACGATCCGACGGAAAACCGGACGAGAGGCCGTCGATCGGACCGAGGCGTCGCTCGAATCGCAGGCGTACGACGTGCTGGTCGCCCTGACCGAGGGGACGACCGAGGAGCGCGAACAGCGACTCGTCCACATCGCGGCCGACATGGCCCGACAGCACGACGGTGGCGTGACGGTCATTCAGTTCGACGAGGTTCCCGATCAGGTGCCGCTGCAGTACGCCTCGGAGACGCAGTCCTCGGCCGACCTCCAGTTCGAAGCACAGACGGACCACCTCTCCGAGGAGTTCGACGTCCCGATCCAGTACGGCGAGATCGTCAGTCACGACACGAAACACGCTATCGTAAACTTCGCCGAGCACGAGGGTGCGAATGCGATCCTGATGGAACGCCATCCCGGGCGACTCAGTCACCAGTTCATCGGCAGTCCGATCGAGTGGATCCTCCGACACGCGCCGTGTGACGTCCTCCTCGTCGAGGACCGCGCGTTCGACGACGTCTCGGAGATCACGGTCCTCACCGACCAGAGCCCCTACGACCCTTCGAAGGTCCGCATCGCCGACGCACTCGCCGGCGAACTGGGGGCGACGGTCAGACTGGTGTACGCCATCGACGAGTCAGCGACGACCGACTTCAAGCGGACGCTCGACGACTACCACAGCGAGCTGGTGGACCTCTGTTCGGCACCGGTCACGACGGAAATCGTCGAAACCGACGGCTCGGTTGACGATCTTATCACGATTGCAGCGTCCACCGAGTTCCTGGTGTTGAGCAGGAACTACCGCCTCAGTCACGAACTCCGGGACAGCGTGAGTGACCAGGTAATCGACGCCGTGGAGATCCCCGTACTCGGCGTCCACACGCACGAATCGAAGCGCCCTGGTCCCCTCGGCCGTCTCGTCGAACGATACGTGTTCTAACCATCGGGATTTGAACCCGAAGGAAGGCGGTCGCTCGCTCCGCTCGCGCTGTGACTTTCAGGGTTTCAACTCCCGCCTCCGACGACAATTCGCGCCGCTCGCAAATATGCTCGCGGCGCAAGAATAGTGGACTCGCCGGGAGTCACGCGAGCGAAGCGAGTGTGACTACGGCGAGTTCATTGACTGGAGCGAACGTAGTGAGCGAAAGGAAATGGACTCGCCGGGATTTGAACCCGGGGCCTCTCCCATGCCAAGGGAGTGATCTACCTCTGATCTACGAGCCCTCGTACGCATCCACTCTTTTCCGTCGGGAATAGATAAACCCCTCGAAATTCTCGAGCACCCCCACGCTTTAGCACACCCTCGAGCCACGATCCACCCTGCAACCGCTGGAACCCGGGAGTAAACATTTGACCGAGAACGTGGTCGGTGGTAACGGGTGCCACAGAATGAAACAGGAGATGCTCACCACGGACTTCCTCGAGCGCGCGGTCGATATCTACGGCGACGTCACCGGCGTCGTCGCCCACGACGGGACGGCGTACACCTACGAGGAGGTAAACGACCGGGTCAACCAGCTCGCACACGCCCTCGAGGAACGCGGCGTCGAACGGGGGGACCGCGTCGCCCTGCTGGCGCCGAACACGCACTACTTCATCGAGACGCTGTACGCGACGAACAAGCTGGGCGCGGTGTTCGTCCCGCTGAACTACCGGCTGACCGCCGGCGAGTACCGGTACATCCTCGAGGACTGCGCGGCGAACACGCTGATCGCGGACTACGACTACGCGGCAAAGGTCGAGGAAATCCGCGACGAGATTCCGGCGGAGACGTTCGTCGGGTATCGGGCCGACGAGATAGACGGGGAGTGGACCGACTACGAGGAGTTCCTCGAGGGCCACCCCACCGAGGAACCCGACCGACCCGAGATCAGCGAGGACGACGACGCCAGCATCAACTACACCTCGGGGACGACGGGCGATCCGAAGGGGGTCGTCCGCACCCACCGCACGGAACACTGGCACGCCCTCGTGCTCAACCAGCACATGGAGATCCGGGACGACGACACCTACCTCTGGACGCTGCCGATGTTCCACTGCAACGGCTGGGGCCACACCTACGCGATCACGGGCACCGGCGGCACGCACGTCTGCCAGCGCACCTTCGACGCCGAAGGCGTCTTCGAGCGCGTGCGCGAGTACGACGTCTCGTTCATGTGCGGCGCGCCGACGGTCCTGAACAACCTCATCCAGTACTACGAAGAAAATCCCGGCCTCGAGACCACGGGCGACCGCGACGTTCGCATCGCGACGGCCGGCTCGGCACCCGCCACGGCCACCATCGAAACCGTCGAGGACGAGTTCGGCTGGCGGATCATCCACATCTACGGGCTGACCGAGACCGCGCCGATCATCACGACGAGCAACTCGCCGCGCCGACTCGCCGAGCGCGGCCGCGACCTCAAGGTCAAGCAGGGCAGCCAGACCCTCTGTACCGACGTGCGGGTCGTCGACGAGGACGGGACCGAGGTCCCCCGGGACGGCGAGACCATCGGCGAGATCGTCGTCCGCGGCAACCAGGTGATGGACCGGTATCTCAACAAGCCCGACGCCACCGAGGAGGCCTTCAACGCGCGCCTCGAGGGCTACTTCCACACCGGCGACCTCGCCACTATCGACGAAGACGGCATGATCGCGATCCAGGACCGCAAGAAGGACATCATCATCTCCGGCGGCGAGAACATCTCGAGCATCGAGGTCGAGGACGTGCTCTACGACCACCCCGACGTCCTGAAGGCCGCCGTTATCCCAGTCCCCAGCGAGCAGTGGGGCGAGACCCCGAAGGCGCTGATCGTCCCGCGTCAGGGTGCGGCGCCGGCCGAAGACGAGATCCTCGAGTTCGTCGGCGACCACCTCGCGGGCTACAAGAAACCCACGAGCGTCGACTTCGTCGACGATCTACCGGAGACCGCGACCGGCAAGGTCCAGAAGTACGAACTCCGCGAGGAGTACTGGGACGAAGAAGAGACGCGTGTGGGACAGCAATAATCGGTCACTCGATTGACCGCGATCGCACTCCATTCTTTCAGTACTGGATCTCTCGAGAACACCACGAAAGCCCCTGACGCGCTCGACCCTCCGGGGCTCGCTGCGCGCGCTCCCTACGGTCGCGTGCTTATTCCGGAAGACTCGCTTCACTCGTCTTCCGACGTTCGCCTCACTTCGTTCGGCTCACCGTCGCCCGGGAGGGATCGAGTGGGCGGTCGGCGGAGCCGACCGCCAATAACGTGGCGGCGAAGCCGCCACGCACGCGTCAGCCCCTTTCATTCCCACCCTACGGTGGCATGACCGGCCAGCCGACACGGGCGGGAATGAAAGGGGCTGCCGCTATCGAGGAAGGTCGACGAAGCAAGCACTGGAGCGAACGAAGTGAGCGAAGGCGTTCGAAAGACGCTTCGCGTCTTTCGTGATGACGAGAGAGCGAAGCTCTCTCGAACCACGCGCAGCGAGGCGCCCGACTCGATAGCGGCAGGGGCTTTCGTGGTGTTTGCGGGACAGTAATCGACTCTCGAGCACCGTTCGGCCGATTCGAGAATTCGAGGAAACCAGTGTAGAAATCCTTTAGTCCGTCCGAACGAAGAAACGCATGGGAAGCGCACGGCCGCAAATCTGACTGCGCCATTCGCTGTTCAGAGTGGCTTGGGATTGCGGAAGTGCACGGGCAGTCGCAGCCGCGACTGTCACACTATCGGAGCGGTCAGTGCGGTTCCTATCCTCACCAATGGCACGAATGCACACCCGCCGTCGCGGCTCGTCCGGTTCGGACAAGCCGGCGGCAGACGAACCCCCGGAGTGGAGCGACGTCGACGCGGAGGACATCGAGTCTCGCGTCGTCGAACTGGCAGAGCAGGGCTACGAGCCCAGCCAGATCGGGATGAAGCTACGTGACGAGGGCGTCACGGGCACGCCCATCCCGGACGTCAAGCTGGCGACCGGAAAGAAGCTCACCGAGATCCTCGAGGAGAACGACGCCACGTCTGACATTCCCGAGGACCTCTACAACCTGATGGACCGGGCCGTCCGGCTGCGCGAGCACGTCCGGGAGAACCCCCAGGACTACCAGAACAAGCGCGCCCTGCAGAACACGGAGTCGAAGGTCCGACGCCTCGTCAAGTACTACCGCGGCGACGAGCTCGAGCCGGACTTCCAGTACTCCTACGACGTCGCGAAGACCCTCCTCGAGGACTAACGCGAGATGGCTTCCGAGGGTCGGTCCGCCGAGTCGTCGCCCGCCGCTGCCGCCGAGGCAGTCGAGAGCGCCGGCTTCGTCCACGTCGTCACGCGAGCCGACGGCGACGCGCTCGCGGCGGGCGGACTCCTCGCGAGGGCGCTGGCCGACCGCGGGACGCCCTACCAGGTGAGCGTCGGGCGAACGGTCGCGGATCGAACCGACCGCGTTCGCGACCGTCAGCCGGCACCGGACGACGTCGCGATCGGTATCGGCGCGATCGACGCGGACGTGACGCGACTGGACGAGACCGACCGTCCCGCCACGCTCGCCGCGCTCGAGGTCGTCCGAGACCTCGGCGCGACCCCGGCACACGACCTCGCGCTCGCGGGACTCGTGGCCGCCGGCGTCGAACCGGGCGCCGGCGAGAGCGAGTGGCTCCTCGAGGCCGCCACCGAACGCGGCCTCGTCGAGCGGCGACCGGGCGTCGCGGTGCCGACAGCCGACCCGGTCGACGGACTCGCCCACACCACGCGCGTCCGCGCGCCGTGGTCGGGTGAGACGGCGGCGACGCGCACAGCCCTCGAGGGCCTCGGCGTCGACCTCGCGGCGCCCGACGCGTTCGACGCGGACGACCACCGGACGGTGGCCTCCGCCGTGGCGCTGGACGCGGTCGGCGACGACGACGCGGCCCCGGCCGCCGCGGAGACGATCCAGCAGGTACTGCGACCGTACGCGACCCCCGAGGCGCCGTTCGCGACCATCGGGGGCTACGCCGACGTCCTCGAGGCGACCGCCCGGGACGAGCCCGGAACGGGCGCCGCGCTGGCGATGGGCCACGACGCCCGCCGACCGGCGCTGGACGTCTGGCGCGAGTACGGCCGCCAAACGCACGCCGCGCTCGAGGGCGCCTCGACCGGCCGCTACGACGGGCTGTTCGTCGTCGGTATCGACGACGGCCCCGTCGAGGCGGTCGCCGACGTCGCCGCGGCGTTCCGGTCGCCGGAGCCCCTCGTCCTCACCATCGGGGCGGGCGAGGCCGGCCTCGCGACCCGCGACGCCGGGACCGACCCGCTGGGGCCGGTCCTCGAGGCGGTCGCCCGCGAACTCGAGACGGCCGGCATCGACGGCGTCGGCTACGATAGTACCCGTCGGCGCGGCTACCTGCGGTACGACCCCGACGTGGACGAGTCGACGATCATCCAGATCGTGAGGGAGCGACGATGAGTCGACGCGCGACGATTCGGACGACCCACGACGACCCCGCGCTCGTCGCCCGAGCGCTGGCCCCCGACAACACCGACGAGATGGAGACCGCCGTCGACGGCGACGACGGCGGCGATACCGAGACGGCAGGCGCCGTCGTCACGCGGATCGAACGCGAGACGACCGGCGGCCTCCACTCGAACGTCGACGACTACGTCGTCAACCTCGAGGTCGCGATGGACGTTGCGGCCGCTGCACGGAACGCAGGCGGAGCCGACGAACAGCACGAGCAACCAGCGGACGCGGGGCTCGCGTTCGATGCGAATGCGGACACAGATACACCCAACACACAATGAGTGAACGATCAGTTTCACGCGCGAAACAGGAGAAGCGGTGGTACACCATCCTGGCACCGGAGCAGTTCGACCGGAAGGAACTCGGTGAAACCCCCGCTGACGAACCGGAGAAAGTCTACGACCGGACCATCGAAACGACGCTCGGCGACCTCAACAACAACGCCAGCGAGAACAACACGAAGCTGACCTTCAAGGTCACCGACGTCGGCAGCGACTCGGCGTACACGGAGTTCGTCGAGCACTCGCTGACCCGCGACTACCTGCGCTCGCTGGTCCGCCGCGGCGCCTCGAAGATCGAGGCCTACGTCACCGTCCTCACGACGGACGACTACCGCGTCCAGATCCAGCCCGTCGCCTTCACGACCAAGAAGGCCGACGCGAGCCAGGAGAAGGCCATCCGCGAGCAGATGGTCCAGATGATCGAGGAGGCCGCCGCCGAGCGCTCCTTCGAGGAACTCATCGACAGCGTCGTCGAGGGCCGGCTCTCCTCGGCGATCTACGGCGAAGCGAAGACGATCTACCCGCTTCGACGCGTCGAGATCCAGAAGGCGACGCTCGAGGCCCACCCCGAGGAAGTCGCCGAAGAGGAAGCGACCGCGGTCGACGTCGACGAGGAAGACGTCGCCACGGGCGACGACTGAGCCCGGTACTCGACGCCGACGACCGACGATCGATTTTTCTCGCCGATGGCAGCGCCGAGCGGCCGCCGCGTTCGGACCCCGACAGCGTGGACCCGACGGTCGATCGCCCATAGCCGACACACAACTGCCCGTAGCCGACGCACGACCGCCCTGGCCGACGGCCGAATTCGACGCGGAGTGACCGCTGGATCCCCACCGAGTGACCGCCGACCTGTCCGAGTGATCGGCGCGCGAGAACCCCTCTCAGGTGACCGCCATCTCGGAAATCAGGTGACCACCACCATCTCGGTGACCGTGTGGGCGCCGGTATCGACCCTGACGGGGAACTCCTCGCGGCCGCCGGAGGGGGTCCCGGCGCGGAACTCGAGAGTGATAGCCGCCGACTCGCCCGGATCGAGCGTGAGTGTTTGGCTGTCCTCGACTTCGGGCGAGTGGCCGACGACCAGTTCGACGTCGGTCGTGCCCGCCTCGTCCCCGACGTTCTCGATGGTCGCCGACACCTCGAGCAGTTCGTTGGGGCCGACCGGGGAGTTCGTCGAGACCGAGGCGACCTCGAACAGCGCCGGATCCGAGTCACCCTGCCCGACGGCGTCCTCCCACCGCGACCTGATTTCCTCGAGACAGCCCTCGGCGTGGGGGTTGCCGTGGGTGGTGCCGGCGACCCGATAGTCCTCCTCGTCGGTCGTCAGCCCCGTCAGAACGGTGCCGTACTCGCCGTAATTGGGAACGTCGACGTAAATTCGGTCACCGTCCTCGA